>JAZKGJ010000143.1:0-1834 GCA_040385975.1 Pseudomonadota bacterium
GCCTTCGACCAACATCGAGATCGGCCAGACCCATCTCGAACGGCTCCGCGACGCCGGTGCGACGCAGGGGCTGCTGCCCAAGGTCATCGCCTCCTACAATGCGGGACTGACCCCGGTCGGCGCGTGGAACGGCGAATCGCGCGATGGCGGCGATCCGCTGCTCTACATCGAGAGCATTCCGTATTGGGAAACCCGCGGTTACGTCGCGATCGTGCTGCGCAATTACTGGATGTATGAGCGTCAGGGTGGCAAGCCGTCGGCCAGCCGCGTCGCGCTGGCACAGGGCTTATGGCCCAAATTTCCGGGGATGGCCGGCGCGCCCGCCGTGCGACTGCAGACCGCGGTCGCGCCGCCCCGGTTCCGACCGCTCCCGCTCCCGATCGACCCCTATGCCGCGCCGCCCAGCGTTGCCGCGGCCAGCAGCACCGCGATCCTTGGCAGCCGCTGAATTCCTGCCCGTCCGGATTGCGGTCCTGACCGTATCGGACACCCGCGGGCCGGAGGACGACCGCTCGGGCGACACGCTGGTCGACCGACTGACCGCGGCGGGTCATATTCTGGCCGACCGCGCGATCGTGCGCGACGATACCGACCTGATCATCGAAACCTTCGCCGGCTGGATCGACGACCCGGCGGTCGATTGCATCATCTCGACCGGCGGCACCGGCGTCACCGGCCGCGATGTGACGCCGGAGGCGGTCGAAGCGGTGTCCGCCAAGATCATCCCCGGCTTCGGCGAGCTCTTCCGCTGGCTCAGCTACGCCAAGATCGGCACCTCGACGATCCAGTCGCGCGCGATCGCCGGGGTTGCCCGCGGCACCTACATCTTCGCGCTGCCCGGCTCGACCGGCGCGGTGAAGGACGGCTGGGACGGCATCCTCGCAAGCCAGCTCGACAGCCGCCACGCCCCCTGCAACTTCGTCGAGCTGATGCCGCGGCTGCAGGAGCGTTAGTCGCCGGTCACCTTCGCCGGCCCCAGATCGCCCTGTCCGACGGTGGCGCCGGCCATCGCCAGCATCGCGTCGAGGCTCTTCTTGGCGCGGAGCCGCAAACCTTCCTCGATTTCAATTCGCGGTTCGAGATCGCGGAGCGCGACGTAGAGCTTCTCGAGCGTGTTGAGCGCCATGTACGGGCAGATGTTGCAGTTGCAGTTCCCGTCGGCGCCCGGCGCGCCGATGAAGCGTTTGCCCGGCAGCGCCTTTTCCATCTGATGGATGATGTGCGGTTCGGTCGCGACGATCAAAGTATCGCCAGCGAAATCGCGCGCGTACGCCAGGATGCCACTGGTCGAGCCGACGTAATCGGCGTGGTCGAGGATGACGGCCGGGCATTCGGGATGCGCGGCGACCGGCGCGCCGGGATGTTGCGCCTTGAGCTTCAGCAGCTCGGTTTCGCTGAAAGCTTCGTGGACGATGCACACGCCGGGCCACAGTAAGAGATCGCGCCCGGTCTTGCGCGCGAGATAGCCGCCGAGATTGCGGTCGGGACCGAAGATGATCTTCTGGTCCGCGGGCAGCTGGCTGATGATCTTTTCGGCCGACGAGCTGGTGACGATGATATCGGACAGGCCTTTCACCGCGGCGGAACAGTTGATGTAGGTCAGCGCGATGTGGTCGGGGTGGCGCGCGCGGAAGGCCGCGAACTGATCGGGCGGGCAGCTGTCTTCCAGGCTGCAACCGGCCGCCATGTCGGGGAGGACGACGATCTTGTCGGGCGACAGGATCTTCGCGGTTTCGGCCATGAACCGCACGCCGCAAAAGGCGATGACGTCGGCGTCGGTCGCCTGCGCCTTGCGCGACAGATCGAGGCTGTCGCCGACGAAATCGGCGAGGTC
>JAZKGJ010000144.1:0-9455 GCA_040385975.1 Pseudomonadota bacterium
TTCGCCTTGCGGTCGGCCCAGGTCTTGCCGGCGTCGCCGCCCCATAGCAGCCAGGCGATGAAGCCCGCCGAGGGGTCGTCGTTCGAGTCCCACTTGTGGGTCTTGGCGTCCTTGTCGACCGCGTGGCGGGCGAAGAAGCTGTGCATCGCCTTCACGTCGGCGGGGCTGACCGGGGCGCGGTTGGCGAGCTGATGCGCGCGCTTGACGCCGACCTCGGTCCCGCCGCGCTTGAACTTTTCGCGCAATTTGAGGCCGCGGCGCGCGGCGGCGGCCATCCGGTGGGTCGGGGTGAAGCTGTCGGCCACGCGCTCAGCCCTTCGTCAGCGCCGACGCCTTGTGCGCGGCGCGCTTGCCGTCGACGGTCTCGACGATGAATTCGGGATTGTCGGGCGAGGCCGCAACGTGGTGGCCCTTGATGTCGGTGGGTTTGGTGATCTTCTTGACCACTTTGCCGTGTGCGGCGCCGCCGTGGCTCTTCCAGCTGACCTTGTCGCCGGCTTTGGGGTCGGTCGTCATCGGGTTCTCCTTTGCGCGTTGCGCATAGAACCCGCCGGCCGCCGGAGGGTTGCGCGAACCGGTTGTGCTGATGCAGGTTAAGCCGCGGACAAATAAGGGAACTGTGTAGCGTAGTTGCGGTTGAGCGGGGCGGGGCGTCAAACCGACAGGGACCGAACACGATGAAATCATGCTATCTGATAGGTGCCGCATTGCTGGCCAGCACCGCGACCGGCGCGGTCGCGCAATCGCCGATGTCGCCCAACGCCGCGCCGCCGCCGCCGCCGCGCGCGATGCCGACGAAGCCGGCCAAGCCCGCCGCCGATATGCAGGCGGTGCTCGACGCGCACGCCGCGCTGATGCCAAAGCCGATCGAGCTGCTGACCCCGGTGAAGGCGCGAATTCAGCCATCCGCCGCCGACGCGTTGAAGAAATACATGCGCGCGCGCGGGCTTTCCACCGCCCCCGACCCCGCTGTCACGACACAGGATCTGCCATACGGATCGGAGCCGATGCAATATGCGCGGATCTACAAGCCGGTCGCGGCGGCGGGCAGCGGGCCGCTGCCGGTGATCGTCTATTACCACGGCGGCGGGTGGGTGATCGCCGACATCAATACGTATGACGCGACCCCGCGGCTGTTGTCGAAGCAGCTCAACGCAATCGTCGTGTCGGTCGAATACCGCCATGCCCCCGAGGCGAAGTTCCCCGCGCAGCACGACGATTCGGCGACGGCGTATCGCTGGGTGCTGGGCAATGCCGCGGCCTGGGGCGGCGACACCACGCGGCTCGCGCTCGCGGGCGAAAGCGCCGGCGGCAATCTCGCGGTCGCGACGGCGATGTACGCGCGCGACAACGGCTTGACCAAGCCGGTCCACGTCCTGTCGGTCTATCCGATCGCCAACAGCAGCAAGGCGCTGCCGTCACGGCGCGATTCGGCCAATGCCAAGCCGCTCAATGCGGCGATGCTCGACTGGTTCGGTTATTATTATTCGACCAGCAAGGCCGACCAGATGGACCCGCGGATCAATCTGGTGAAAGCGAATTTGCGCGACCTGCCGCCGGTAACGATCGTCAATGCGGAGATCGATCCGCTGCGTTCGGACGGCGACACGCTGGCATCGGCGCTGCGCTCCGCCGGAGTGCGGGTCGAACAGCGCACCTACAACGGCGTGACGCACGAATTCTTCGGCATGGGCGCGGCGGTGCGCGGCGCGTTCGAGGCCGAGGGCTATGCGGTCGCGCGGCTGAAGTCGGCGTTCGGCCAGTAATTTTCAGACACGGAGAAGTGAGCATGAAACAAATGATCTTGGCCGCCATTGCGGCGGCGCTGATGGCGGGCCCGGCGTTCGCGCAGGCGATGACGCCAGCCGAATATGTGATGACCGCGGGCGCGAGCGATATGTACGAGCGCGATTCGAGCATGATCGTCGCCGAATCGACCACCGATCCGCGGGTCCGCGAATTCGCGCGGATGATGATCGCGCACCATACGAAGAGCACGGCCGACGTAAAGGCGACCGCAGCGCAGTCGCGGGTCCGCGCCGCACCGCCGCGGCTGATGCCGGTGCAGGCGGAGATGATCGCGCAGCTGACCGCCGAAACCGGCGCGGCGCGCGACGCGGCGTATATCGCGCAGCAGAAGGCCGCGCACAATCAGGCGCTAGAGGTGCAAAAGGCTTATGCCGAGGGCGGCAGCGCCCCGGCGCTGCGGCGCGCGGCGGCCGGAATCGTCCCGGTCGTGATGTCGCATATCGAGATGCTCAAGAAGATGTGAGTGCAGGTTGGTGGCCGGGGCGACGACGATGCCGCCCCGGCTTTTTGTGCGTCGGCTTCAGGCCGGCAGGTCGGCCAGCGCGCGGACGTCGTGCACCGGGCATGTGTTGAAATCGGCGCGATAGCTGGCCGAGAATTCGTAATTCTCTCGCCGCGCCCGGTTGATTCCGCCGAGCGGCTGGTGTGCGACCAGCCCGTGCCACGGGCTGAACGACAGGCGGTCCTCCTGCGCCTGGCTTAGCCCGTCGGTCCATGCCTGCTGCGGCGCGACGCTCAGCGTGGCGACGGGGCGGAACGGGCTTTGCTGCGCGTCCCATTCGACGGTCGGATCCTCGACTGGCATAGTGTCCAGGTCGGTGCAGAGTTGGACGCGGAGTTCCCAGGCGCCGCCCTGTTCGATCATGACTTCGCACACGTTTTCGCGGATCGCGTCGGGGCGGCCGCTGACGTTCACGATGTCGCCGGTGCGTTCGGTCAGGCCGAGCGAGACCGGCACCAGCGCGAATTTGGCGATATAGTCGCCGTACCGGAATGCGACTTGGGAGAAATAGGTCTCACCGAGCGGATGCACTTCGGGAGCGCCGCCAAGCTGGGTGATCAGCGACGATTTCAGCCCGACGGTTTCCAGCGCGCTTTCGACGACCTGTAGCGTTGCCGAGAGAGCCTTCTTTGCGCCCTCAACGCGGTCGGTGGTCGCTGCCAGCAGCTTCAAATTCTTCGCGAAATCGGCCGGGGTCGCCGCGCCGAAGACGGGACCGTTGACCATAACGAAATCCTGTTCGCCGCCGTCGGGCTCGCCGAGCCGTTCGCCGGGCACCGCCAGCACCTTGACCGCGACCCCGCGCGGCGAGCTGACTGCATCGTCGAGGATGTCACCGGGCGCGGTCGAGAAGCGGACGATCGCTTCATATTCGCCTGGCGTCGCGAACAGGCCCTGCGCGAGTTCGGGCGGCAGGTCGTCCAGCACCTTGAAGGTCCCGCTGACGATGCCGTGCCCCTTGGCGTGAACACTGCGCACCGCGTGGCCATAATCCTTGGACGTAGTATCGAGGATGTGGCGGAAGCTCGCTTTCAGGTTTTCGATCGCTTCGGCTTCGTCGGGGGTCGGCTGTTCGGCCGACGGATCGTAACGCACGGGCGAAGCTGGCATAAATCGGTCTCCACGTAGGTTCTATGAAGAGAACCGGTGGACGCAAGTCCGGTTCCGGTTGCCGGATTAAGCTGGCGCGATCCGGCAATAGGCGCCGTCGAGATAGACCAACGGATCGACATCGACGCGGGTGCGGATCGTGCGGACGGTGCCGATCACGATCGTATGGGTCGCAAAGGCGATCAGCTGATCGCGGTAGCAAATGAAGCTGACGGCAGCATCGGGGAGATAGGGGGGACCGAGCGGATCGGTCTGCCACCCGCCGGTTTCGAAGCGCCGCTCGCGTATCGCGGGGTCGGAGAAATTGCGTGCGATGCCGGCCTGGTCCTGGTGCAGCACGTTGATGCAGAAATACGCGGCTTCGCCGAGCGCACCGTGGAGCGAAGCGCTCTGGTTGACGCAGACGAGCAGGCTGGGCGGATCGGCGCTGAGCGAGGAGACCGCGGTGGCGGTCAGCCCGCGTGGGCTTCCGTCGGCAGCGGCGATGGTGACGACATTGACGGTCGCGGCCACGCGCCGCATCGCATCGCGGAAGTCGGCGGTGAGCGCGTCCATCGCGCCGGCCTAGCGGTTGGCGCTCAGTCCCGCCAGCGCGCCATGCGCTCGCGGTAGCGCGCGGCGATGCCGTCGCGGGCGTGGTGCCGGCCGCCGCAGACCAGCTCGACGCCGCGCCGCCAGACGCGGTCGACCGGGGTCCCGGCGAAGACGAATGCGTCGAGGATCGCGTCGCCATCGTGCACCGCGAGCGTGGGGTGAGCCGCGGCCAGGCTGAACAGGTCGGCGGGATGGCCGGGGACGAGCCCGGCCGGTGCCCCGAGCGCCTGCGCGCCCCCGACAAGCGCGCCCGCGAACAGTGCGGCACCGGTCGAGCCGCCTGCGTCCGCCAGCACGTTGCGGCTGCGCCGGCTCAGCCGCTGGCCGTATTCGAGCAACCGCAATTCCTCCGCCGCCGAGATCAGCACGTTCGAGTCCGAGCCGATCCCGTAGCGCCCCCCGGCCGCGAGGAATTCCTGCGCGGGAAAGATGCCGTCGCCGAGGTTCGCTTCGGTGATCGGGCAGAGGCCGGCGACCGCGCTCGATGCCGCCAGCCGCTGCGTTTCGTCGGCGGTCATGTGGGTGGCGTGGACCGCGCACCAGGCCGGCCCTACCGGCGCGTTGTCGAGCAGCCACTCGACAGGGCGGGCTCCGCTCCACGCGATGCAATCGGCGACTTCGCGTTCCTGTTCGGCGATATGGATATGGACCGGGCCGCCGCCGGCCAGCGGGACGAGCGCGGCGAGATCGGCCGGCGTCACCGCGCGCAGGCTGTGCGGTGCGACCCCGACGACGGCGTCGGGCAAGCCCCTCACCGCGCCGTGGCTGGCGTCGAGCAACGCCGCGAACCCGTCGCGGTCGTTCAGGAAGCGGCGCTGGCCTTCCCCCGGTGGCTGTCCGCCGAACCCGCCGTGCGCATAGAACACCGGCAGCAGCGTCAGCGCGATGCCCGCTTCGTTCGCCGCGCGGACCAGTGCCGCGGCCATTTCCGCGCGGTCGGCGTAGGGCGTGCCGTCGGACGCGTGGTGGAGGTAATGGAATTCGCCGACGCGGGTGAACCCGCCTTCGAGCATCTCGACGAACGCCATGGCGGCAATCGCGGCGAGATCGTCGGGGCCGATCCGGTCGACGAACCGATACATCGTCTCGCGCCAGCTCCAGAAGCTGTCCGACGACGGACCGCGGCGTTCGGCGAGCCCGGCCATGCCGCGCTGAAAGGCATGGCTGTGGAGGTTGGGCAGACCGGGGAGGGCGATGCCGTGGCGCTGGTCACCGGATGCCGGGTCAGCGTCGGTCGTGACGCTGACGATCAACCCGTCAGCCACGGTCAGCCGAACCCGGCGCGCCCAGCCGGACGGAAGCAGCGCGCGTTCGAACCAGAGCATGAGCGCGGTCTAGAACGAAATCATTCGTCATTGCGAGCGAACCGAAGCATTCCAGAACGATTGGGCGCGACGCTCTGGATTGCCGCGTCGCCTTGGGCTTCTCGCAACGACGGGACGGGTGCTGGAAAAGCAGGCGGGAGCGTGGCACCACCCGGCGATGCAGGCCGACACGCTCTGGACCGACGCGCGCCTGGCGACGATGACGGGGAACGGGCTGGGCATCGTCGAGCGCGGCGCGGTCGCGGCGAAGGGCGGACGGATCGTCTTCGCCGGACCGGCCGCCGACGCTCCGGCCGCGGCGCGCACGCTCGCCTGCAAGGGGCGCTGGCTCACCCCCGGGTTGGTCGATTGCCACACGCATCTGGTCCACGGCGGCAACCGCGCGGGCGAATTCGAAGCGCGGCTAGCGGGGGCGAGCTACGAAGAGATCGCGCGGCGCGGCGGCGGGATCGTGTCGACAATGCGCGCCACGCGGGCGGCAAGCGAGGCGGAGCTGGTCGCGAGCGCGCTTCCGCGGCTCGATGCGCTGTTGGCGGAAGGCGTGACGACGGTCGAGATCAAGTCGGGCTATGGCCTCGACGCTGCGAACGAGGCGAAGATGCTGCGCGCGGCGCGGGCACTGGGCGCGGTCCGCGACGTGCGGGTGCGGACCAGCTTTCTCGGCGCGCACGCGGTACCGCCCGAGTTCGCGGGCGACGCCGACGGTTACCTCGACGCGGTCTGCGCGATGGTCCCAATGCTGGCCGGGCTGGCCGACGCGGTGGACGGCTTCTGCGAGGGGATTGCATTTTCGCCGGCGCAGATCGCGCGGGTGTTCGACGCGGCGCGGGCGGCGGGGCTGCCGGTCAAGCTTCATGCCGAGCAATTGTCGAACCTGGGTGGCGCGGCGCTGGCGGCACAATATGGCGCGCTGTCGGCCGATCATCTCGAATATCTCGACGCCGCAGGCATCGCGGCGCTGCAGGCGAGCGGGACCATCGCGACGCTGCTGCCAGGTGCGTTCTATTTCGTGCGCGAGCTGCAGCTGCCGCCGGTCGCGGGGTTGCGCGCGGCGGGGGTGCCGATCGCGCTGGCGACCGATTGCAATCCGGGCACGTCGCCGCTGACGAGTATCCTGCTGGTGCTCAACATGGCCGCGACGCTGTTCCGGATGACGGTCGAGGAATGTCTGCGCGGGGTGACGGTCAACGGCGCCCGGGCGCTGGGCCTGCACGATGAGGTCGGTACGCTGGAAGCGGGCAAGGCGTGCGATCTGGCGATCTGGGACATCGAACAGCCGGCCGAGCTGGTCTATCGGATCGGGTTCAATCCGCTGTGGCGGCGGGTGAAGGACGGCGTGTGGAACTGAACGGACAAGCCCTGACGCTGGCGCAGTGGCGCGATGTTCATGCGGGTGGCGCGCTGACGCTGGGCGAGCCGGCACTGGCCAAGGTGCGCGCGAGTGCCGCGGCGGTCGGGCGGATCGTCGCCAAGGGTGCGCCGGTCTACGGGATCAACACCGGGTTCGGGAAACTGGCGAGCGTGCGCATCGCCGACGCCGAACTCGCGACGCTGCAGCGTAATATCGTATTGAGCCACGCCGCGGGCGTCGGCGAGCCGACCCCGGTGCCGGTGGTGCGGCTGATGCTGGCGCTGAAGCTCGCCAGCCTCGCGCAGGGCGCGTCGGGGGTACAGGTCGAAACGGTGCGCTTGCTGGCGGCGATGCTGTCGCGCGGGCTGACCCCACTGGTGCCGGCGCAAGGCTCGGTCGGCGCGTCGGGCGATCTGGCGCCGCTCGCGCACATGGCGGCGGCGATGATCGGGGTCGGCCAGATCGTCGTGGCCGGCGTGACGAAGGACGCGGCGGCGGCGCTGGCCGAGGCCGGGCTGGCACCGCTCGCCTTGGGACCCAAGGAAGGACTCGCGCTGCTCAACGGGACGCAGTTCAGCACTGCTTATGCGCTGGCCGGGCTGTTCGCCGCCGACACTTTGTTCCGCACCGCACTGGTGACCGGCGCACTGTCGACCGAAGCCGCGAAGGGATCCGACGCGCCGTTCGATCCGCGCATCCACGCGCTGCGCGGCCAGCCGGGGCAGATCCAAGTCGGCGCCGCGCTGCGCGATTTGATGGCAGGCTCGGCGATCCGCGCGAGCCACGCAGTCGACGACGAGCGCGTCCAGGATCCCTATTGCCTGCGCTGCCAGCCGCAGGTGATGGGCGGGTGCCTCGACGTGCTGCGCGCGGCGGCGGCGACGCTTGCGATCGAGGCGAATGGCGTCAGCGACAACCCGCTGATCTTCGCCGACACCGACGAAGCTTTGTCGGGGGGCAATTTTCACGCCGAGCCGGTCGCCTTCGCCGCCGACATGATCGCGCTCGCGGTCTGCGAGATCGGCAGCATCAGCGAACGGCGCACCGCGATGCTGGTCGACCCGGCGCTCAGTGGCTTGCCCGCGTTCCTGACGCCGCGGCCGGGGCTGAATTCGGGCTTCATGATCCCACAGGTGACCGCCGCGGCTTTGGTCAGCGAGAACAAACAGCGCGCGACCCCGTGCAGCGTCGATTCGATTCCGACCAGCGCGAACCAGGAGGATCATGTGTCGATGGCGGCGCACGGCGCGCGGCGGTTGGTCGCGATGACCGACAATCTGGCGCACGTGCTGGGCATCGAATTGCTGGCGGCGGCACAGGGGTGCGACTTTCATGCGCCGCTCCGGTCGTCGGACGCGCTCGAAACCGCGCGCACGCGGGTCCGCGCGGCGGTGCCGACGCTGGAGGACGATCGGCACTTTCATCCCGACCTGATGGCGGCGGCGGGGTTGGCGACGAGCGGAGCGGTGGTGGACGGACTCGACCTGCCGGGGGTAACGGGGTGACCCGCGGGTCCCCGTCCCGTCATGCCGGGCTCGACCGGGCATCCCGGTTCTTTCCGCTGCAAGCGGGAAGCGGTACCCCGGATCAGGTCCGGGGTGACGGGGAGCGGGTGGGGTGAACGGTTGGCTGCACGTCGCGCGGTCGGACGCTCCGTTGATCCTTGCGTTTCCGCATGGTGGCAGTGAAATTCCGGTGCCGTTCGAGGTCGGACTGATATCGCGCGAGCGCGCGCGGGAGGATACCGACTGGCACATCCGCCCGCTGTATGAAGGACTCGCCGACGCCACGCGCATCTGGACCGATGTGTCGCGCACGGTGATCGACTGCAACCGCGATCCGGACGGGGCGTCGCTCTATCCGGGGCAGGCGACGACCGAATTGTGTCCGACGACGACCTTCGACGGCGAGCCGCTGTATGCGTCGGGGGTAGTCCCGGACCCGGTTGAGCGGCGGGACTATTTCGATCGCTATCACGCCGCGATCGCCGGCGAGATCGTACGGCTGCGCGCGTGCCACGAGCGGGTGGTCGTGTTCGACTGCCATTCGATCCGCAGCGTCGTGCCGCGGCTGTTCGACGGTGAGCTGCCCGAACTTAACATCGGGACCGACGGCGGCGCGACCTGTGCGCCCGAGCTCGAAAATGCGGTGGTCGGGGCGTGTGCGGCGAGCGGTCGCAGCTTCGTCGCCAACGGGCGGTTTCGCGGCGGTTGGACGACGCGGCACTACGCCGATCCCGCGGGTGGCGTCCACGCGATCCAGCTCGAGATCGCGCAGCGCGCCTATCTCGACGAGGCGCGGCCGCACGCATGGCGCGGCGACATCGCCGACCGGCTGCGCCCGACGCTTTCGCACATCCTCCAGGCGTGCCAGGATTTCGCGCGATGACCCGCCACGATCCGACCCGCGTGATCCGCCCCGCGACCGGCCGCACGCTGAGCGCGAAGTCGTGGCTGACCGAAGCGGCGCTCCGGATGCTGCAGAACAATCTGCATCCCGACGTTGCCGAAAACCCCGCCGAGCTGGTCGTCTACGGCGGGATCGGACGCGCTGCGCGCGACTGGGAGAGCTACGACCGAATCGTCGCGACACTCGAACGGCTGGAGAACGACGAGACTTTGCTGGTCCAGTCGGGCAAGCCGGTCGGGGTGTTCCGCACCCATGCCGACGCACCCCGCGTGCTGATCGCGAACAGCAACCTCGTCCCGCACTGGGCGACCTGGGAGCATTTCGACGAGCTCGATCGCAAGGGCCTGGCGATGTA
>JAZKGJ010000145.1:0-10651 GCA_040385975.1 Pseudomonadota bacterium
GCAAGGGCGTGACGGTGAACGCGATCGCACCGGGCTATATCGACACCGACATGGTCGCGGCGGTTCCGGCGCCGGTGCTCGAAAAGATCGTCGCGAAGATTCCGGTCGGGCGGCTCGGCCAGGCGCAGGAGATTGCGCGCGGGGTAGTGTTCTTGTGCTCGGAGGATGGGGGGTTCGTCACCGGGTCGACGCTGAGTATTAATGGCGGGCAGCATATGTACTGACGGATGCAGCGCGCTCGCGAGCAAAGTTCGCAAGCACGCGGTGCGCGGCGAGCCGCGCAGCATCCGGCACGGCCGGCGGTGGTGCCAGCACACCGTCCGACGACGCGGGATTTACTCCCGCGGCGTGGCGTTCAGAAAGCAACGCCGCCGCCGGCAAAGCCGTCAACCGGGTTCGATGCTGCGCTCGACCCCCCGCCCGTGTCGATCGCTGCGCTCTGCGCATCGGCGCCGTTGCTACGCCAACGCGCCTGCAATCGACATAACGAGGCCGGCCCTCCTTTCGAAGAACCGGCCCCGCCCCCTTCCGATACGCGACCCGAAGGGACCCCTCCTACATTACGCGAGGGGATATCTGTGCTGTCGGCCTACCGTCGGCAATATGCCGGCCGGTCCGAGCGATCGATCGCCCGCCCGCCAAGCGCGCCCGCGCCCGCGCCGAGCACCGTCGCCAGCGTCTTGTCGCCGCGGCCCGCGATGGCGCGGCCGAGCAGCCCGCCGGCGATCGCACCGATGATGGTGCCGCCGTCGCCGTCCTTGCACTTCTGGCGCGCGCGGTAATTGTTGTACGCGCGCCCGCGATATTGGTTGTCGTAGCGCGCGTCGTACCCGCGGTCGTAACGCGAATCGTAGCGGCTGTCGTAACGACTTTGGGCCGCCGCCGGGGTCGCCGGGACCACTGCGGTCGCGCCCATCGCGAGGGCAGCCGCGGCGAGAGTGAATTGCTTGATCATGGTCGCTCTCCTTGCGTCGGCGCCTGGGGCAAATCCGGTTGGACCACCGCAGCGTCGAACGGTGTTTTGCCCGAGTCGCGTTGAGCCGCCCCTGAATGCGTCCGTTATCCACGGTTCAGCCTTTCGCTTGGGGCCGGGCGCGCTACGGCGGCCGGGTGCGAACGCTTTTCGTCATCCTTGCCGTGCTGCTCTTGGGGGTCGGCTATTCAGGGCCGCCGCGTCTGCCGCTCTATGGTCCGCACGCGACGCTCCACGCCGACCCGCTCGCGCCGCCCGCGGGCCTGCGGGTGGGGCGGTTGACCTGGCTAGGTGGCGTGCGCCTCATCGGCGATGACGCGGCATTCGGGGGTTTTTCGGCGATGACGACCGCGCGGGGCCGCTTCACGCTGCTCAGCGACGGCGGCAATTTGGTCGGTTTCGGCCTGACCCAGGATTGGCATGTGCACGACGCGCGCTTCCGCGAATTGCCCGGCGGTCCGCGCGGCGGCTGGGAAAAGCGCGACCGCGACGCCGAATCGCTGACCTTCGCACCCGATGGGCGCAGCTGGGCGGGATTCGAAAGCGCGAACGCGATCTGGCGCTATGATCGCGGCTTCGTCCACGTCGAGGGCGGGGTGCGGCCGCGCGCGATGCGGCGCTGGCCGATCGGCGGCGGGGCGGAGGCGATGGTGCGACTGCGCGACGGCCGCTTCGTGTTGCTGTCGGAAGGCGGGTCGTGGCCCGGACGGGGCGGGCGCGCCGGCATCGTCTTCATGGGCGATCCGGTCGCGCGGCCCAATGCGGGGTTCGGCTTCACCTATCGGCCCGCGCCGGGATTCGAGCCGGTCGACGCAGCGGAACTGCCGGACGGGAACTTGCTGGTGCTGGAGCGCGAATGGCGCTTGCCGCTCCGTTTCGGCACACGGCTCGCGCTGGTCGCGAACAAGGCGCTGCGCCCCGGCGCGCGCGTGCGCGGGCAGGAGGTGGCGCGCTTCAGAGCACCGTTACCGAACGAAAATTACGAGGCGTTGGCGATTACCCGCGAAGCCGGTGTGACGATCGTCTGGCTGGCGTCGGACAACGACCAGAGCTGGTGGCGGTCGTCGTACCTGCTGAAATTCAGGCTCGAATCCCCCGCAATCAGGCGGCGGCGGTAGCGGCCTGCTTCTTCAGCACGTCGCGCTTCAACCGGCGCGCCTTCAGCGACAATTTGTCGTCGCCGGTCTTCACCAGCCAGTTGTCGAGCCCGCCGTTATGCTCGACCGAGCGCAGCCCGTGGGTCGAGACCCGAAGCCGCACACCCTGTTCCAGCGCGTCGGAAAGCAACGTCACGTTCTGAAGATTGGGCAGGAACGTGCGCTTGGTCTTGTTGTTGGCGTGGGAAACGTTGTGACCCACCTGCCGGCCCTTGCCGGTCAGTTCGCAAATCCGCGACATGCGTGAAACCTTCGATTGGCGGGGCGATAGTCGGCCCGGAAAGCGTGCGCCGTTAGCCGGAACGGGACATTCGGTCAACCGCGCGGAGCCAATCGGCGCTTGTGGATGCAACCGCCGCCCGCAATGCTCGTTTGGTTACGGATACGATTCGATTTTTGGAGAAGACAATGCGTGCGATCCTCGTTCTGATCGGTCTGGCAGCCCTGGTGCTGGTAGTGCTGATGTCGCTCGGCATGGTCTCGCTGACCACCAGTCCCGGCAAATTGCCGACGCTGTCGGGGGGACAGGCGCCCGGCGTCGAAGCCAATGTCGGCTCGATCGGGCTGACCACCACCAACAAGACGATCGAGGTACCGACCGTCACCACCACCGAAAAGACGATCGCGGTCCCCTCGCTCGAAGTGAAGCAGGCCGCGCCCGCCGCCACCCCGACGCCGGCACAATAAGGAAGCGACGATGAGCACCGCCCTCGCCTCGCGCCGCGATCCCGCGACCATCGCCGCCGCGCTCCTGCTCCCCCCGCTCGGCGTGTGGCGCGCGCGCGGGGCGGGGCGCGATTTCACGATCGCCTGCGTGCTGACCGCTCTGGGTTTCCTGCCCGGCGTCGCCTTCGCGCTGCATCAGGTGCTGCTGAGCCAGCGCTAATGGCGTTCCCGCTGCCGGCGCCGATGGCTGCCGCTTTGGAAGCGGCGCGCGGCGCGGCAGCAGCCGGCGAAGTTCCGGTCGGGGCGGTGGTCGTCCACGACGGGCGGATCATCGCCACCGCCGCGAACGCTCCCCGCACGCGCCACGATCCGACCGCTCATGCCGAGATCGAGGCGATCCGCGCCGCCGCCGCGGTGCTCGGCAGCGACCGGCTAAAAGACTGCGATCTGTGGGTGACGCTCGAGCCGTGCGCGATGTGCGCCGGCGCGATCGCCCACGCCCGGATCGCGCGGCTCTATTATGGCGCGAGCGACCCGAAAGGCGGCGCGGTCGAGCACGGCCCGCGCTTCTTCACTCAGCCGACCTGCCATCATCGCCCCGAAATCTATGCCGGGATCGGCGAAGCCGAAGCCGCCGCGCTGCTGAAGGATTTTTTCGCAGCGCGGCGGCGTGGATGACCAACCACCTACCTACTTATTCGTCAGTGCGAGCGGCGTAACCGCGCGGCTATCCCAGGCGTCGGGTGCGACCTCTCCGGATTGCTTCGCTTCACTCGCAATGACGACCGCTTCGGTTTGCCGATGCAGCGCTATCCTTCGGTCAGCGGCGCGATCTTGATTTCGACGCGGCGGTTGGTGGCCTGTCCGTTGGCAGTCGCATTGTCGGCGATCGGCTGCGATTCACCGAAGCCGCGGGTCGCGACCCGGCGCGAGTCGACTTGTCGGAATGCCAGATAATTGGCGACCTGCGCCGCACGGCGTTCGGACAGCCCCTGGTTATAGGCATCGCTGCCGGTTGCGTCGGTATGACCATAGACGTCGATCAGCGTCTGCGGGTTCTCGCTCAGCACCGCCGCGACCTGGTCGAGGGTCGGCTTGAACTGCGGCAGGATGTCGGCGCGGTCGTAATCGAAGGTGATCCCGGCGGGCATCCTCAACACCAGATCGTCGCCCTGGCGGATGACCGATACGTCGGTGCCGCGGGTGCGTTCGCGCAGCTCGCGCTCCTGGCGGTCCATGTACGCGCCGATCCCTGCGCCCGCGAGCGCGCCGAGGCCCGCGCCCGCGAGCTTTTCGGTGCGGTCGTTACGCCCGCCGATCACGTCGCCGAGCAGATAGCCGCCCAGCGCCCCGCCGATTCCGCCGAGCGCGGTCTTGGAGATACGGCGCTCGCCGGTCTCGGGGTCGGTGACGCACGCACCGAGCGCGAGCGCCGCCGACAGCGCGATCGCCGATGGTTTCAGGAAGTAGCGCATGATCGTGGCCCTTTCATAATTGCGACGCCGGTCGATACGTCAGCCGGCTGAACCTCGGCTGACATAGCCCGGTTGAGTGTGGTTGCGAATCCCGTATGTACGGACCCGCCCCATGGCACCGCTTCCCCCCTTTCCCTGGCTCGACGTCGCGATCATCCTGGCGCTGGTCGCGCTGAACGGCGTCTTCGCGATGAGCGAGCTGGCGATCGTATCGGCGCGCAAGGCGCGGCTGGAGGCGATGGCGCGCGGCGGGCGGCGATTGCAGCGGCGCGGCGCGGCGACCGCGATCGTGCTGGCGTCCGACCCGGGGAAGTTCCTTTCCACGGTACAGATCGGCATCACCCTGATCGGGATCATCGCCGGCGCCTATTCGGGCGCCAGCCTGGGCGGGCCGACCGCAGCCCGGCTCGAGGCGTGGGGACTGGACCACGCCACCGCCGAGAATGCCGGGTTCGCGCTTGTGATCGCGCTGACCACCTACGCCTCGCTGATCGTCGGCGAGCTGGTGCCCAAGCAATTCGCGCTGCGTGCCCCCGAACCGATCGCGGCGGCTATGGCGCTGCCGATGCGCTGGCTGGCGGTCGCGACCGCGCCGATCGTGTGGCTGCTCGATACCACCAGTGCGCTGATCTTCCGGCTGCTGCGGCTCGACCGCGAATCGGACGATCACGTCACCGCGGAGGAACTTCACCTGATCGTCGCGGAGGCGTCGAAATCGGGGGTGATCGAGGAACACGAACGCTCGATCATCTCGGGCGTCGTCCGGCTCGCCGACCGTCCGGTCCGCGAAGTGATGACCCCGCGCACCGAGGTCGCCTGGCTCGACGCCGATCTCGATGCCGACGGCGTGCGCGCGGTCATGCTCGATCGCCCGCACGCGCGGCTCCCGGTGGCGGAAGGTTCGGTCGACGCGGTTATCGGTGTGGTCGAATCGCGCGACATCGCCGCGGCGTTGCTGACCGACACGTTCACCGACCTGCGCCAATTGATGCGCACCGCGATCGTCGTCCCCGATCAGCTCGATGCGATGGATGCGCTGGGACGGCTGCGCCAGGCGGAGACGCCGATGGCGCTGGTCCACGACGAATACGGGCATCTCGAGGGGATCGTGACCCCCGCCGACCTGCTGATCGCGATTGCCGGGGAATTTGCCTCCGACGCCGATCCCGACGACGCTCCCTCGGTCGTCGTGCGCGACGACGGCAGCCTGCTGGTGGCGGGTCAGATGGCCGCCGACGCATTGGCCGAACGGCTCGGCATCGACCTGCCCGAGGACCGCGATTACGCGACCGTCGCAGGGCTGGCGCTCGCGGTGTTGCGGCATCTGCCGGCCGAGGGCGAGCATTTCGTCGAGCAGGGCTGGCGCTTCGAGATCGTCGATCTCGATGGTCGCCGGATCGACAAGCTCCTGGTCAGCTCCGCGAAACGCGGCGACGCCTAAAGCTTGCCGTAGGTCTTTTCGAACGCCGCCACATCGCCCGCCGCGAGCAACTTCGCCTGCTCGACCCAGCGATCGCGCGCCATACGCCCCGACAGCGCACCCAACTGTCCGTCGATTTCGGCTGCGCGCGCGGGGCTCAGCTTGGCGAGCGCCGAGAGATCGTTAATCCCGAGCCCGGCAAGCAGCGGGACCGCCTTGGGCCCAAGGCCCTTGATGTCGATCAGTCCGTGTTCGGTTGCCGCCACCGCCGGCGCAACCGCGGCAGGTTTCTTTGCGGGTTCTGCAGCGGACGGTTTCGCCGCGGGCTGGGTCGCGGCTGTCGCAGTTGCCGGCTTCGCGGCGGAGGGCTTGGCCTTGGCCGCGGCGGGTTTGGCACCGGCGGCTGCCTTTGACACCGCGGGCGGCGCAGCGACATCGGCATCGCCCAGCGGCGGTGGAGCGGGGCTGACCGGCGGTTCGACCGCAACCGCTGCGGCCTGCGGGTGTTCGGCAGTCTCGGCGGAGCGTTCCTCGCCTTGCTCCTCGGCGGCGGCGCGGATCCGCTTCTGCCGGGCGCCCCACACGATCGCCGCGATCACCGCGACCGCGAGCAGCGCGATCAGGATCAGGTGCAGCGTAGTGATGACGCCGGTGTCGGCGCTCCGGCCCGAGGCGGCGGCGGCAGTGACGATGAAAATGGCGGGTCTCCCGGAACGGTGGTGCGTGCCGTGCTACTCGCCCGCGGGCGGCTTGGGCAACCGGCTGTCGGCCAGCGCGACCAGTTTGACGAATTCGGCGCGCGTATAGCCCGCCGGTTCGCCCGCCAGCCGCCGCGCGTCACCCAGCGAATAGCTGCCGAGATACTTATCGCCGCGCAACTTCTGCCCGAACGCCGCGACCGCAGTCACGAACGCCATGTCGCCGCTCGGCGCGGCTGCGCTGCGCAGCAATGCGCCCGGCACCGGCCGCTCGATCAGCCGCGACGCGCTCTCGCCCGGCAATTTGTAGCGCAGCTTCACAAACCCCAGCTCGCTGCCGCTGCCCGCGGCACCGCGCGCGCGGTTTTCGGGATAGCGCCGTTCGGTCAGCCAGCCGCGGCTCCCGCGCGGCATCACCTCGTACAGCGCGGTCACCTGATGCCCTGCGCCGATGTCGCCGGCATCGACCGCGTCGTTGGCGAAATCCTCCTCTGCCAGCGCACGGTTTTCATAGCCGATCAGCCGGTATTCGGCGACCTGCGCCGGGTTGAACTCGACCTGCACCTTCACGTCCTTGGCGATCGTAAAGAGCGTCGATTCGAGCTCCTCGTCGAGCACCTTCTGTGCCTCCAGCGCGCTGTCGATGTAGGCGTAATTGCCGTTCCCGACGTCGGCGACCTGTTCCATCATCGCTTCGTTGAAGTTCGACGTGCCGAACCCGAGCGTCGAGAGCGAAATCCCGCCCTCGCGCTCCTTCTTCACCAAATCGATCAGCGCGCGGTTGTCGGTCGTGCCGACGTTGAAATCGCCATCGGTCGCCAGCATGATCCGGTTGATACCGCCCGGGATGAACGCCGCCCGCGCGGTGGCGTAGGCGAGCCCGATCCCCGCGCCGCCCGCGGTCGAACCCCCCGCGTTGAGGCACGCGAGCGCCGCCTTCACATACGCACGGTTGCTGGTCGGCTCGAGCACGATCCCGGCCTGGCCTGCATAGACCACGATCGACACGCGATCCTTCGGCGTGAGCTTGTCGGCCAGCATCGACAGCGCGGTCTTGACGAGCGGCAAGCGCTCGGGTCCGGACATCGACCCCGACACATCGACCAGGAACACCAGATTGGCGGCGGGCCGCTCGCTGGCACTCACGTCGTAACCGCGCAGACCGATCCGCAGCAGCCGGCTCTCCGCATTCCACGGCGTGCGCGCGACATCGGTGGTGACGCTGAACGGCCGCGCGCGGTCGGTCGGGCGCGGGTAATCGTAGCGGAAATAGTTGATCATTTCCTCGGTCCGTACTGCGTCGGCGGGGGGCAGCCGGCCCTCGTTCAGGAAGCGGCGGGTGTTGGCGTAGCTGCCGGTATCGACATCGACGGAGAAGGTGCTGACCGGGGTCTGCGCGACCGACTGGATGCTGGCGACATCCTTGCCGGCGTAGCGCGCGGTTTCGGCGGGCTGGGCAGTGCCGTACCGGCCGACCACCGCGGCCTGCGGCGCGTAGCTCAGCGCCGGCGCACTCATTACCGGCGGCGGCGGCGGCGGCGGCGGCGGCGGCGGCGGGGGCGGGGCGGGCGGTGGTGGCGGAGCGTAGGCCATAGCGCGCTCGCTGCGGCGACGTTCGCGCGCCTGCTCGCGGGTCTGCTTGATGCGCGCGCCGGTGACGACGATGTTGCCGGTGTTCTGGATACGGATCGGTTCGGGCGCGGCGGTGCGGCATTTGACCGGCGAGGTCGCATCCGGGCGCGGCGGCGGCGCGACGTGGAGATCGGGGGGCTGCGTCGCGGAGGTCGTCAGCAGCGCGGCGAGCGCAGCAAGCGGCGTGAAGCGATGGCGCATGACGTCCTCCCTTTGTTACGCGACCAGACTGATCGGCGCAGCCTGACCCGGTTATGAACGGCTGCGCGCGACCTCGCGCCAGCCGATATCGCTGCGGCAGAAACCGGTCGGAAAGTCGACCCGGTCGACCGCGGCATAGGCGGCCGCCTGCGCCGCGGCGACATCTGCGCCGGTCGCCGTCACCGCCAGCACCCGCCCGCCGCTCGCGACGAGCGTGTTGCCCTCCTGCCGCGTGCCGGCCTGGAACACGACGGCATCCGCAGCAACGATTCCGCGGACGGCTCCACCGGTCTGCGGCGTACCTGGATAGCCCTGCGCCGCTAGCACCACCGTCAGCGCGACGTCATCGACAAATACCGGCGTCGGCGCTTCGGCCAGCCGCCCGTGTGCCACCGCCAGCAACAGCTCGACCAGATCGCCCGCGAACCGCAGCATCAGCACTTCGCACTCCGGGTCGCCGAACCGCGCGTTATATTCGATCAGCTGCGGTCCGGTCGGGGTCAGCATCAGCCCCGCGAACAGCACTCCCGAAAACGGCGTCTCTGCCGCCGCCAGCGCCGCGACGGTCGGGCGCACGATCGCGTCGAGCGCGCGCCGCTCCAACGCCGGGGTCAGCACGCTCGCCGGGCTGTACGCCCCCATCCCGCCGGTGTTGGGTCCGGTGTCGCCGTCGCCCACCCTTTTGTGGTCCTGCGCGGTGCCGAACGGCACGATCGCGGCCCCGTCGCTCAGCACGAACAGGCTGACTTCCTCGCCGGTCAGGAACTCCTCGATCACCGCCTCGCCGCCGGGTTCGGCAAACAGTACGTCGAGTGCCGCATCGGCCTCGGCACGCGACATCGCCACCGTCACGCCCTTGCCCGCGGCGAGCCCGTCGGCCTTGATGACGACCGGCACCCCAAAGTCGGCCAGCGCTGCATCGGCAGCGGCGCGGTCATTCACCCGGACATAGCCTGCGGTCGGAATGCCGTGCGCGCGGCACAGATCCTTGGTAAAGCCCTTCGATCCTTCCAGCCGTGCCGCCGCCGCGCTCGGCCCGAACACCGCGAATCCGTTCGCGCGCAGATCGTCGGCGAGCCCCGCCACCAGCGGTGCTTCGGGACCGATCACCACCAATCCGATCGCGTGCGTGCGGCAGAATGCCACGACCGCCGCGTGATCGCTCACGTCGAGCGCCACGCAATCGGCGTGTTCCGCAATCCCCGGATTGCCCGGCGCGGCGTAGAGCTTATCTAACCCCGGCGATTGCGCAAGCTTCCACGCCAGCGCATGTTCGCGCCCACCACCGCCGATGAGCAGCACATTGATCGATTCCGACACGCCCGAAGTCATGCAGCGCCTGGTAGCCGAGCCGCTCGCGGGCGACAATTCGCCCCCGGTCAGCGTCACCGAACTCGCCGGCCGGCTCAAACGCATGGTCGAGGGCGAGTTCGGCCACGTCCGGCTGCGCGGTGAAATCTCGGGCTACAAGCGCGCCGCCTCGGGCCACGCGTATCTGTGCCTGAAGGATGACGGCGCGGTGATCGACGGGGTGATGTGGAAGGGGCAGGCCGCGCGGCTCCCGTTCGCGCCGCAGGACGGGATCGAGGTGATCGCGACCGGCAAGCTCACCACCTATCCGGGCCGTTCCAAATATCAGATCGTGATCGAGAGCCTCGAACTGGCCGGCGAAGGCGCGCTGATGGCGCTGTTCGAAAAGCTGAAGGCGGGACTGGCCGCGGAAGGGCTGTTCGACGCGTCGAAGAAGCAATCGCTACCGTTCCTGCCCGCGGTCATCGGTGTCGTCACCTCGCCGACCGGCGCGGTCATCCGCGACATCCTCCACCGGCTCGCCGACCGCTGCCCGACGCGGGTGCTGGTCTGGCCGGTCAAGGTGCAGGGCGACGGTGCCGCCGCCGAAGTGGCGGCCGCGATCCGTGGCTTCGACGCCATCCCTGTCGGCGGGGCCGTCCCGCGCCCCAACCTGGTCATCGTCGCGCGCGGCGGCGGCTCGATCGAGGATCTGTGGGCGTTTAACGAGGAAGCCGTCGTCCGCGCCATCGCCGCCTGCACCATTCCGCTGATCTCGGCGGTCGGGCATGAGACCGATACCAGCCTGAGCGACTATGCCGCCGACCTGCGCGCGCCGACCCCGACCGCCGCCGCCGAACTCGCGGTGCCGGTCCGCGCCGAACTCGCCGCGACGCTGGCGAGCTACGGTGCGCGGACCGAACGCTGTGCGCAGCGCTACCGCGACCGCGGGCGCGAGCGGCTCGACGCGCTTGCCCGGCTCCTCCCGCGCCGCGATGCGCTGCTCGGGCCGCAGCGCCAGCGGCTCGACGACGCGGCCTACCGGCTCGGGCGGGGGCTGGAACGCCGGGCGGTTCGCGCCCGCGGCGAACTCGACCGCGCCGGTGCGGTGCTGCGCCCGGCGATGCTCGAGCGTGCGG
>JAZKGJ010000145.1:10661-11646 GCA_040385975.1 Pseudomonadota bacterium
GATTTCGCGGCTGTTCGATTCGGTGAATCCCAACCGCATCCTCGAACGCGGCTATGCCAAGGTCGAAGCACGCGGGTCGGGCAAGATCGTCGATTCGGCGGCGGGTGCGACCGCGGCGGGCGCGCTGACGCTCCATTTCCGGGACGGCGCGGTGGACGCGCAGGTTGGCGCGCCGCTTGAGCGACCGCGCGCGAAGACCTATGCGAAGGTCGCGCCCGAACAGCAACGGTTGCTGTAGGGCGGGCGGGACCGCGACGATGCTGATGGCGAACACCGCGCGACCCGCGCGACTCCACTACATGATGAACGGCTTTCGCGTCCTGTCGCCGGGCGATCACGTGCTGTGCGCGCTTTCAGGCGCGCCGATCGCGCTCGAGGATCTGCGTTACTGGTCGGTCGAGCGGCAGGAAGCCTATGCCAGCGCGCAGCTCGCGACCCAGGCGTTCGCGCCGCGATGAAGCGGCTGCGGCGCTGGACGATCGGGAGCGCCGCGCTGATCGCGCTCGGCAGCTGCGCCGAGCCGCGCGCGCGAATCGAGGGACCGATCGCCGCGCTCGCACCGCCGCCCCCGCCGCTGCCGCTCACCCCGTTCGCCTATGTCGGCGTGCCGCAGCAAGGCGCGTTGCTGCGCGGCACCGCGCCAACCGGCACCTCGCTCCTGACGCTCGACGGCGCACCCGTCCCGGTCGCCCGCGACGGCCGCTTCATCATCGGCTTCGATCGTGACGCGGGTCTGGTCGCGCGGCTCGTCGCGACGCTCGGCGACGGGCGGCTGGTCAGCGACCTGCTCAGCGTGCGCCCGCGCGAATGGGACATCTCGCGCCTGTCCAGCCTTCCCAAATATCCCGTGCCCGCCCCCGAATTTGCGCGCCTGCGCCCCGCCGAACTCGCGCAGATCGCCGCCGCCCGCCGCCAGCAGTCGGACGCGGCCGGCTGGCGGCAGGACTTCCTGTGGCCCGCGATCGGTCGCATCTCGACCCTGTTC
>JAZKGJ010000146.1:0-3963 GCA_040385975.1 Pseudomonadota bacterium
CGATCAGCGCGACGACGCGGCCACCGGCGGCGCGCGCTTCCTTTTGCAGGCGGATCAAATCGTCGAGGATGCGGCGGGTGCCGGGGCCGCGGTCGGGAACGTCGCCGGTCTGGACCAGGATGGTCTTGCCGCCCGCCCAATGGCCGCGGTCGTCGATGACGCGCGCGGCGCGGGCGATCGCGCGCCAGACCGCGAAATCGCCGTGCAGGTCGCCGATCGCGACAATGCGAGGGTGGGGTCGGGGGTGGGTCGGGGCATGTGGCGCGGGCGCGGCGGCCGGCAGGAGCACCGCCGCCAGCGCGAAAACCCAGACGCGAACCCAGTTCA
Source organism: Pseudomonadota bacterium (assembly GCA_040385975.1). Lineage (GTDB taxonomy): Bacteria > Pseudomonadota > Alphaproteobacteria > Sphingomonadales > Sphingomonadaceae > Sphingomonas. The sequence continues at coordinate 328 of JAZKGJ010000146.1, forward strand.
TCCGGCGAAGGAACACGCCCGCCCGGGCCGAGTCAATCCGCCGGGCCGGCCGCCCAATGCGTCAGCAGGGTATGCGCGATCGCATAGGGTGGCGGCGCGAGGAACGGGCCGTCGCCGGCCAGCGCGGCGCGGACTTGATCGCGGCCGAACCAGCGTGCGTCCTCGAGTTCCTTGCGATCGACCAGCAGCGCGTCGTCAACCGCCTCCGCCACGCACGCCATCATCAGCTGCGACGGGAAGGGCCACGGCTGGCTGGCAACATAGCGGACGCGTTCGACCAGCACGCCCGCTTCTTCCTGCACCTCGCGCGCGACCGCTTCCTCGATCGATTCGCCGGGTTCGACGAAGCCCGCGAGCGCCGACCAGCGCCCCTCGGGCCAGCCGATGCCGCGGCCGAGCAGCGCACGGTCGTCGTGTTCGGCGATCATGATGACGACCGGATCGACCCGCGGAAAATGCTCGGCCGAACAACCCGGGCAGCTGCGACCCCAGCCGGCGCGGAACAGCCTGGTGGCGGTGCCACACTTCGCGCAAAAGCCATGCCGCGCGTGCCAGTCGAGCAGGCTGCGCGCCGCGGCATAGATTGCGGCCTCGCCCGGCGGGAGGCGCGACAATGCCGCCATCAACGCGGGGTTGCGCATCGCGGGTGCGGTCGCCTCGCCGCTCGCGGGACGCAGCGCCACGAAGCGCGGCTTGCCGCCTTCCAACCCCAGCAAGATCAGCTCCGCATCGTCGGGGGTCTCGGCGATGCTGGTCCATTCGAGCGCGCCGGTGTCGTCGAGCGCGGGGGTCAATCCGTCGAGCCGGAGCAACCGCGCGCGCCAGTCGCCCATCGCCGCGGCCAGCGCCTGCGCATCGTGGCGCAGCGCGTCGGCGCGGTCGAGCGGGTTGCCGGTAAAGCCGGGCTTCACCGCCAGATCACTCACCGAAAGCGGGCCAGATCCTTGGCGAGCGCGGCGGGGACTTCGGTGCGGATCGAATATTGGTCGGCCGGGAAATACTGGACCATGATCGTGCCGCGCAACTTGCGGGTCGGATCGACGTAGGCGACCGTCCCGGCCGCGCCGCCCCAGCCATAGGTGCCCTTGCCCGGGCCGTTCGGCATGTCCACCAGATAGACCGAACCGCCCGCACCGAAGCCCTGGTTGGGGGTGCTGGTGCCGCCGGTAACACCGCCGATGCCGCCGAAGACGACCCCGGCGGGCAGCAGGTTCGACATCGCCAGCGCAACCGTCGCGGGCTTCATCACCTGCACCCCGTCGAGGCTCCCGCCGTTCTGGAGCATGTGCAGGAAGCGGTCGTAATCGCGTGCCGACGAGACCAGCCCGGCGCCGCCGTAGGGAAAGCTCGGCGGCGTGAGCCACAGCGACGTCGCGCCGGGATCGAACGGCACGCGCTTGCCCGCGACGAACACGTAATTGGTCGACAGCCGCGCGGCATCACCGGCGGGCACGGTGAAATAGGTCGAGGTCATCTTGAGCGGGTCGAACAGCCGCGCTTTCAGGAACGCGTCGAACGACATCCCGCTCGCCTGCTCGATCACCGCGCCCATCAGGTCGAGACCGACCGAATAACTCCATTTGGTGCCGGGTTCGGCGATCAGCGGCGCGGTCGCGAGCTTGTCGGCGAAGGCCGCGAGCGTCGCCGGGCGGATCGTCCGCGCCTTGACCTCGGTATCGGCGTTGGTCGCGCCCGGAAGCAGCCCGAGCCGCTCATATTCCTTCGCCAGCGGCTGGGTCGGGTTGATGATGTTGTAGCCGAGCCCGGCGGTGTGGGTCAGCAGATGGCGAATCGTGATCGCAGTCTTGGCGGGCACGCTGTCGAGCGAGGTCGCGGGACTGGTCAGCACCCGCATTTTCGCAAACGCAGGCAGATATTTGCTGATCGGCTCGTCGAGCCCCAGCTTGCCCTCCTCGATCAGGATCATCGCCGCCATCGCGGTAACCGGCTTGGTCATCGAATAGACCCGCCAGAGCGTGTCGGGGCCGGCCGCCGGGGCGTTCGCCTCGTCGGAGATCTTGCCGGCCGAAAGGAATCCGGTCGGAAAATCGCCGACCCCGATCGCCGCGACGATGCCGGGCAATTTACCGCTGGTGACATAGCCCTCGAGCACCGCCTGCGTTTCGGGGAGCAGCGCCGCGGCGGACATCGGCGCCGGCGCGGGCGCGGCCTGGCCGAATGCATTCGCGGTCATCGCCAGCGCCGCAACGCTCGCGGCCAGAACCTTCATCGTCTTCATTGCGCTCTCCCGATCGCAGCTGCACATTTGGCGAACAGGGTCGGCAGACCGGCTTCGTGGAGCCGGTCGATCGGCCAATATTCGCCCTCGATTTCGCGCTCGCCATGCGCCGCACCGGTCGCGACCGCAAGCGCGAGTTCGAGCTCGAAATGGGTGGAACCATGCGCGACGGCGGCGGGGAGTATGCGCCACCCGGCGGCGGCCGGCGCGTCGGCCAGGCCAGGAGACGTGTCCAGCCACGGCCCGGTCGGCAGCGCGCGCATCCCGCCGAGCAGGCCCCGCACCGGGCGGCGGACCAACAGGACGGCACCGTCGCGCTCCAGCCAATAGGCCGTACCGTAGCGTTTCGGGCGCGTGCGCTTCGCTGCCTTGACCGGAAAGACTGCGGGCGCGCCGGTCGCGAAGCCGGCGCAATCGGGGTGCAGCGGACAGGCCAGGCAGCGCGGACTGCGCGGCGTACAGATCGCGCTGCCCAAATCCATCATCGCCTGCGCGAAATCCCCCGACCGGGCATTGGGGGTGATTGCCGCGGCGGCACTGCGGATCGCGCGGCGGCCGCCGGGCAGCGGGTCCGCCACCGCGAACAGCCGCGCGACGACGCGCTCGACATTGGCATCGATCACGACCGCGCGCCGGCCAAACGCGATCGCGGCCATCGCAGCGGCGGTATAATCCCCGATTCCGGGGAGCGTACGCAGCTCGGATTCGGTGGTCGGCCAGCCGCCGCGCGTGACCACCGCCTGCGCGCACGCCAACAGATTGCGCGCGCGGGCATAATAACCGAGCCCCGCCCACGCCGCCATGACGTCGGCCTCGCCCGCATTCGCAAGGCTGGTGAAATCGGGCCAGCGCGCTACCCACGCTTCGAACCGCGGGCGGACAGCGGCGACGGTGGTCTGCTGCAGCATCACTTCCGACAGCCACACCCGGTACGGGTCGGGCGTGGCACCCGGCAATGCGCGCCACGGCAAGGTGCGGGCATGGGCGTCGTACCAGTCGAGCAACGCCGGCGCGATCGCTGCGGGGTCGGCGGCTGCGGGGTTGGCGGTCACGGGCTGGCTATGGCATGGAGCAGGCGATGAGCAAGCGCGTCTCACCCATCCCCCCGGCACCGGCCGCCAGAGGCGGGCGCGCGCGCGCGGTCAGCGAATTGCTGCCCGATGTCGGCCGCGCGGCATTTCGCCGCTTCGGTTTCGTGCAATCGTCGATCGTCAGCCGCTGGGCGGAGATCGTCGGACCCCGCTACGCCGCGGTATCGACCCCCGAATCGATTCGATTTCCGGTCGGCGCCCGCGCCAACGGCACGCTGACGCTGACCGTCGGCGGCGCGCATTCGGTGACGATCCAGCACGTCATCCCAGAGATCGTCGAGCGGGTGAACCGCTTCTTCGGCTATG
>JAZKGJ010000147.1:0-9202 GCA_040385975.1 Pseudomonadota bacterium
AGGACATGTACGGCGCGATCACCGCGTGGGAGGCGTTGAAAGGCGCCGGTAAAGTGGGCAACAACTTCCTCGCGATGGGGCCGTGGCGGCATAGCCAGATCAATCGCGAGGGGCGCGAGCTCGGCGCGTTCAAATGGGACGGCGACACCGCGGCGCAGTTCCGCGAACAGATGGTGCTGCCGCTGTTCGACCAATATCTGAAAGACGGGCCGCCCGCGAACCTGCCCGCCGCGGCGATCTACAATACCGGGCTGAACCGGTGGGACCGCTTCGCCGACTGGCCGCTGGCGTGCGAACGCGGGTGCGCCGCGCCGCTCAAGCCGATCTACCTGCAAGCCGGCGGCGCGCTCGGGTTCGAGACCGCCGCCGGTGGCGGCGACAGCTACGTCAGCGACCCCGCCAAGCCGGTTCCGCATCTGCCGCGACCGGTCAACTTCAACGACGGGCGCTGGGGCGATTGGCTGGTCAGCGACCAGCGCCACGCCGACGGTCGGACCGACGTGCTGACCTACCAGACCCCGGTGCTGACCGCGCCGGTCCGGGTGTCGGGCGCGCCGTTCGCGGAGATATTCGCGAAGACGACCGGCAGCGACGGCGATTTCGTCGTCAAGCTGATCGACGTGTATCCGAGCGAGAACGCCGCCGATCCGAAAATGGGCGGCTATCAGCTTTCGGTCAGCCTCGACATCTTCCGCGGGCGTTATCGCGACAGCTTTGCCAAGCCGACCGCGATCCCGGCGGGCAAGGTCCAGCGCTACAAATTCCGGCTGCCGACGGTGAACCACGTGTTCCAGCCCGGCCACCGGATCATGGTGCAGGTCCAGTCGAGCCTGTTCCCGTTGTACGACCGCAATCCGCAGACCTTCGTGCCCAACATCTTCTTTGCGAAGCCCGCCGATTACCGCGCCGCGACCGTCACGATCGAGCGCGGCGGCAAGGCGGCGAGTGCGGTCTGGCTGCCGGTGGTCGCGCTCGACCAGCCGCAAGCGCGGTGACGCGCATGAGAATGCCGTGCCGGTTTGCCGCCGCGCTGTTGCTGGCGGCTCCCGCCGCTGCGCAGACAGTGCCGGGGCTTGAAAATTTCACGCTCGAACAGCCCCGGCCCAGCCCAACCCCGACCGCGACGCCGAGCGCCTCACCGACCGCCCCGCCGAGTGCGACCCCTGCGCCGGTCGCCACTCCGACGCCTCGGCCCAGCGCGCCAACCGCCGCGCCGACCCCGCGCCCGACGATCTCCCCGACGGCGAGCGCGAGTCCCACAGCGGTCGCGGTGGACCCGGGCGCGACGCCTAGTCCGGTTGTGCCCGCCACGGTCGATATGCCCGTCGCGACGCCCACGATCGCGGCCCCGACGCCCGGCCCGACCGCAGCGCCGATCGCGCCATCAGCCGCGGCGGGCGTGCCCTGGTGGGTGTGGGCGCTGGGCGTCGCCGGACTGGCGGCGCTGACGGCGTTGCTGCTCAAGCGGCGGCGGCGGTCCTATCCCCGCGAGATCGCGGTCATGGTCGTGCCCGACCTGCCGGCGCCTTCCGAGCCAGCGGTGCCGGTGTCGACCCCGCCGTCCCCGCGGCCCGCCGGCGGGCTGATCACCTCCTCTTCGAAGCCGGTGCTCGAATTCGCGCTCCAGCCCACGCAGGCCGGGATCGACACGTTGCGGGTGTCGCTCGACTATGCGCTGACGGTCGCCAACACCGGGCGCGGCGCAGCGTATGAAGTGGCGGTTGAGGCGTGGCTGATCAGCGCGAGCCGCGAACAGGATGCCGAGCTGGCGCAGCTGTTCACCAGCGCGCCCGGCGCGCCGCTGATGACTCCGTTTACGCTGATCGCCAGCGCGCAGGCCGAGCTGACCGGCCAGGCGGTGGCGTCGCGCGATCATATCGCCGTCATCACCGCGGGCGAGCGCAAGTCGTACGTGCCGGTGCTGGCGGTGCGCGCCAGTTATCGCCACGGGCGCGACGGTGCGGGGGTCGCGAACGCCGCCTTTTTGGTCGGCATCCCGCGCGAGGGGCAAACCTTGCTGGCGCCGATCGCGCTCGACCGCGGTGCGCGGCGCCATGATCGGCTCGAGGCGCGGCGGTACGGCGTCGGCTGACGCGTCAGAACGGATACGCCTTGATCGTGGCGGGCAGGGTGGCGGGCGAACCGCGTTCGATCGCGGTGACGATTGCCGCCAGCGCCGCGCCGTCCGGATTATGCCGCGCCCCGGCGACGACGTAGGCACCGCCCGCGTGTCGGGCCGCTTGCGCGGCACGGTAGAGCGCGTTGCCCTCTGTCGCGGGAATGACGTCGTCGGCGGTGCCGTGGATGAGGTAGAGCGGCTCGTCGAGGGTCGGGATTGCGTCCAGATTGTCATATTCGTCCGACACGAACGCGCGGGCGAGCTTCGGAACCATCGCCTTCAGCCGCGAGAAGGTGCCGATCGTGATCAGCTTCGCCAGTGTGTGCCGCCGCGCGAGTCCGAACGCGACGCCGCCGCCCAGGCTGTGGCCGACGACCCAGACCGGCGCGGCACCCGCGCGCGCCTTCGCAAGCGCGTAAAAGGCATCGGCATCGGCGGCTAGCCCAGGTTCGGACGGCTTGCCCGGATTGGCGCTGTAACCGCGATATTCGGCCGCGATCACGCCGTAGCCTAGCGCGATCAGCGGCGCGAACCACTTGACGGTGCTGGCGGCGGAAGCGCCGTTGCCGTGGAAGATCAACAGGGTCGGGCGGCCGGGTTGCGGCGCGATGGCGACGCCGTGCAAAGCAAGTTTGTCGGCGGTGGTGACTGTGATCAGTTTGGCGCCGGCGGGCAGGCCGGCCAGTGTGAGGGGTACGGTCGGCGCGGGATAGATCCGGCTGGAAATCGGGCCGGCGCAGGCGGCGATGGGGGTGAGGGCGGCGAGCATCGCGGCGAGGGCGGGGGTTCGCATGGCGGCGATGCTAACCCGCGGTGTGGCATACGGAAAGGGGGCGGGGCCGTTGCCGGACCCGCCCCCTCTCGTTTGGCGAAAGCCGTCCCGGGCAAAGCCCGTGACGTCGGCCGGAGCTTCGCGCCGCCGGCCGATCTTGCGGGAGTGCGGCGTAGCTACGCTGCGCCGTCTCTCCCGCTTCGACTCACTTAACCTCGACGGTCCCGCCGGCGGCTTCGATCTGCGCCTTGATCTTCTCGGCTTCGTCCTTCGACACGCCTTCCTTGATCGCCTTCGGCGCGCTTTCGACCAGCGTCTTGGCTTCGGTCAGGCCGAGCTGGGTGATCGCGCGGACTTCCTTGATGACGTTGATCTTCTTGCCGCCGTCGCCGGTCAGGATGACGTCGAATTCGGTCTTCGCTTCCTCGACCGGAGCAGCGGCAGCGCCGCCACCGGCGGCAGGAGCCGCAACCGCTGCAGCGGCCGAAACGCCCCACTTTTCTTCGAGGAGCTTCGAGAGCTCCGACGCTTCGATGACGGTAAGCTGCGAAAGCTGGTCAACCAGCGCGTTCAAATCTGCCATGATGTTCTTCCTTCAGGTTCGGTGTTTTTCGGTTCAAATCCAGGATGCTTAGGCGGCTTCTTTTTCCGCATAGGCGCTGAGCACGCGAGCCAGCTGCGCGGCGGGTGCCTGCGCAATCGTCGCCAGCTTGGTGGCGGGTGCCACCAGCAGACCGACGATCTTGGCCCGGAGCTCGTCGAGCGACGGCATCGTCGCCAGGCTCTTGACCCCTTCCGCGTCGAGGGCGGTTGCCCCCATCGCGCCGCCGATGATTTCGAACTTGTCGTTCGTCTTGGCGAAGTCGACCGCAACTTTCGCGGCGGCGACCGGGTCGGTCGAGCTGGCGAGACCGACCGGCCCGGTGAGCATGTCGCCCAGCGAGAGATAGTCGGTGCCGTCGAGCGCAATCCTGGCAAGCTTGTTCTTCGAGACCTTGTAGCTCGCGCCGGCTGCGCGCATCCGGTTCCTCAAGTCGGTCGATTGCGCGACCGTGAGGCCGAGGTTGCGGGTGACGACCACCACGCCAACTTCGGAAAACGTCTGCTTCAGCTCGGCGACGGCCGCGGCCTTTTGGGCACGATCCATGCGCTTCTCCACATCGTTGGGCGCAGCACGCAGCTACGCCCGGTTACTAGTCCAGCGATGGGGAAGGGGATCGACGTCCGCGAAGGACGGCAGGCTGGCGAACCAGCGAAATCTCTGTCCCCGCCTCGGTAGCGAATTAAGAGGGAAACCCTCGGCTACTGTCTCGGACGGTGCCCGGGCGAACCCGGACGGCGCGCTGTTAGCGGGCGGGGCGTGAAAGTCAATTCTGCCGCACCGCGCCCGCCTCGCGCACATCCTGCAACGTCGGCCAGCCGTTGACCGCCATCAGCAGGTCCGCCTCGGCCAGGATGCATTTCAACACGTGCGCCGCGCCTTCCGCGCCGCCGAGTGCCAGCCCGTAGCTGTAGGGCCGGCCCACCCCGACCGCGTCCGCGCCAAGCGCGATCGCCTTGACGGCGTCGGTGCCGCTCCTGATCCCGCTGTCGAACAGGACCGGCACGGCGCAATCGACCGCCTCGACCACGCCGGGTAGCATGTCGATCGCGGCGATGCCGCCATTGGCCTGACGCCCGCCGTGGTTCGACACGTAGATGCCGTCGGCGCCGCAATCGATCGCGCGGCGCGCGTCGTCGGGGTGGCAGATGCCCTTCAGCACGATCGGCAGTTTGGTGATGCCCTTCAACCACTTCACATCGTCCCAGGTCAGCACTTTGCCGAAAGTTGCGGCCCACGTCCCGATCGCGGTCTTGGGGTCGGATTCGGGTGCTTGCGGGAGGAGCCCGCGAAACGCCGGGTCGCTGAAATAGTTGGTCAGCACATGGCCGCGCAGTTGCGGGAAATTCGACGGGTTCAGATCGCGCGGGCGCCACCCGGTCACCCAGGTGTCGAGCGTCACGACGATCGCCTGGTAGCCCGCCGCTTCCGCCCGCCCGACCAGGCTTTCTGCAACGTCCAAGTTCTTGGGCGTATAGAGCTGGAAGAAGCCGGGCGTATCACCGCACGCCGTGGCGACGTCCTCGAGCGAATCGTTGGCGAGCGTCGAGGCGCACAGCGGCACGCCCGTGCTGGCCGACGCGCGCGCGGCGGCGAGGTCGCCGTGCCCGTCCTGCGTGCACATCCCGGTCACCCCGATCGGTGCCATGAAGATCGGCGTCGGCAATTTCAGCCCGAAGAGCTCGATCGACAGGTCGCGCTCGCGGGTGTCGACCATCATCCGCGGCACCATGCCCCAATGCCGGAAGGCGTCGGCGTTCTGGCGCTGGGTAAATTCGTCGCCGCACCCGCCCTGCACATAGGTCAGCGTCGCGGGCGGCAGCGCCTGGTGCGCGCGCGCCTCCAGCGTCGCGAAATCGACCGGCCATTTGGGGACGATCCCCATCGTCCCCGCGCCGTAGATCTCGTTCTGGTAATCGCCGTAATGGGGCATCGCCGGTCCCTCCGCTCGCCGCCTTGTCGGGCGCGTGGGCGCGCTTGTCGAGAGTCTCCGATCCGTCACCGATGAGTCGCGGTTCCGTCGCCGATCCTCAACCGGGCTGTCGCAATTGCCCGGCAAAGGGGCTCCCGACGCGCAGCCGCAACGGACTGCAATCGGGGGACCATCATGAACGCGATTTTCAGCCACATCAGCGCCTATGACGACGGCGATGTCGATACCAACCGGTCGGACAATCCGCATCTGAACGACATGATCGCGGAGCGCTATTCGCGGCGGCAGACCTTGCTCGGCGGGCTGGGTGCGGCGACCAGCGCGGTGTTCGGCGGGATGCTGCTCGGCGCGTGCGGCGGGCAGGACGACGTCGTGGCCAATCCGACCGTGTCGGCCGGCGGGTCGATCGCGACGACCTCGGGCAAGACCGTAACGCTCGCCGGCAGCGGCAGCGGCGGCAACGTGATGTGGCGTCAGGTCAACGGCCCGACCGTCACGCTCAGCGGCACCGGCGCGACCACGACCTTCGATGCGCCGGGCGTCACCAGCGCGACCAGCTTCATCTTCCGGCTCAGCAACGGGTCCGACGCGGTGTCGAGCGACACGATCGTCACGGTTTCGCCCGCGGTCCTGGGTTTCAACGCGATCCCCAAGAGCCTGGCCGACGTGGTCGCGGTTCCCGCCGGCTATAGCGTCACCGTGCTGTACCGACTGGGCGACCCGATCGCGAACAGCGTGGCGGACTATGCCAACAACGGCACCGACACCAATTTCCGTCAGCGCGCGGGCGATCATCACGACGGAATGAGCTATTTCGGGCTTGCCGCGACCGGGACGGCGCCCGACTATTTCAACAACACCCGCGGGCTGCTGGTGATGAACCACGAGAACATCACCGCCGCCTATCTCCACCCTAACGGCCCGACCAACGCGCCCACCAACGCGACCAATGTCGCGGCCGGTCCGCGCCCCGAGGCCGAGGCGCTGAAGGAGATCGAATGCCATGGCGTCTCGGTGATCGAGGTTAATCGCGCCACCATTTGGAGCTACAGCCGCACCTCCGCTTTCAATCGCCGCATTACCCCCAACACGCCGATGGTGCTAAACGGCCCGGCCCGGACCGACCCCAGCCTGCGCACGCTCTTCGCGCCCGCCGGGACGACCGCACGCGGGACGATCAACAATTGCGCCAACGGGACGATGCCGTGGCGCACGTATTTGACCAACGAAGAGAATTGGGCGGGCTATTTCCGTCGGCTGGCGGGCGACGCCGCGGTGCGCGCCGCGACCGGCCCGGCGGGTGTGCGCCAGAATGTGTCACTGGCCCGCTACGGCATTCCGGAGGGGCGCGCCGGCAACAACGGCTGGGCGACCGCGACCGCGTCGGCCGCGGGTGACACGACCTTCGCGCGCTGGAACATCACCGCGAACGCCGCGCTCGCCGCCGACGGCACCGCAGATTTCCGCAACGAGCCGTTTCAATTCGGCTGGGTTGTGGAAATCGACCCGTTCGACCCCGCTTCGGCCCCGCGCAAGCGCACCGCGCTCGGCCGGATGAATCACGAAGGCTGTGAGATCGGGCGCACCGTCGCCGGGGTCCGCCCCGCCTTCTACATGGGCGACGACGCGCAGAACGAATATATCTACAAATTCGTCTCCGCGACGCCGTGGGCGGCCGCCGACTTCAACGCGACCGACCGGCTCGCGACCGGCGACAAATATCTCGACACCGGCACGCTCTACGTGGCGAAGTTCAACGCCGACGGGACCGGCACCTGGCTGCCCCTGGTGTTCGGCACGGGGCCGCTGACGAGCGCCAACGCCGCTTACGCGTTTCAGAACCAGGCCGACGTGCTGATCAACGCGCGGCTTGCCGGCGACGCGCTGGGTGCGACCCGGATGGACCGGCCGGAATGGACCGCGGTCAATCCGGCCACCGGCGAAATGTACTGCACGCTGACCAACAACGGCTCGCGCACTTCGGCCAACGTCGATGCGACGAACCCGCGCGCCTATGTCGACCCCAGCCCCAAGGCCGCGAACGGCGTGGCGACGACCGGCAACGCCAACGGCCATGTCATCCGGCTGCGCGAAGTCGGCGACACGTCGGAAGCGACCAGCTTCGTGTGGGATATCTATGCGTTCGGTGCGGGTAGCGATCTCGACCCAGCCAACATCAACATCTCGGGACTCGATGCGACCAACGATTTCTCGTCCCCCGACGGCTTGTGGTTCGGGCTGCCCGCCAACCCGAGCGGGCAGGCGACGCCGCTGCTCTGGCTGCAGACCGACGACGGCGCCTTCACCGATCAGACCAATTGTATGATGCTCGCGGCGATCCCCGGCGTCGTCAACGACGGTTCGCAGCGGCCGGTGACCAGCACGGTCGGCGGCACCGCGACGGTCACGACGCGGATCGGCAAGCCGCCAGCGGCGACGTTGCGCCGGTTCCTGGTCGGGCCGAAGGAATGTGAGATCACCGGCATCTATTCGACGTCGGACGGCAAGTCGCTGTTCGTCAACATCCAGCATCCCGGCGAACTCGGGGGGCCTGCCAACATCACCAGCAGCTGGCCGGCGAGCCAGGCGGGCACACCCGCGACGCCGAGCCGTCCGCGCTCGGCGACGATCGTCATCACCAAGGACGACGGGGGTATCGTCGGGCTGGGCTGAGTGGACTCAGGGGGCGGGGCCAAGCTCCGCCCCCTTGGAATTTGACGGTGACGCGGCGGCGTCAGCCTCTAAACAGCATGGCAAAGCTGATCGGAGGGATTTCCATGAAGAACCAGGTGACGGGCGTGATCGCGGTGCTGCTCGCGAGCGGGGCGTATGCGCAGACCAAGAATACCCCCGACACCCCACCGCCGGTCGAACAGACCCAAGCACCCGAGAACCAGGCGACCAATCCCGAACAGAAACCCGCCGGGCCGCTGCCGCCCGTGGTCCCGACCGCCTCCGCGACGCCCGCCCCCAAGAAGCCCGCGAAATGGGACGTTAACGCGCCCACCGGGCTGACCACCCGCCAGGTGCGCATCGCGGTCGACAATGGCACGTGGATGAACGTCGATGTGTCGAAGGACGGCAGCCGGATTGCATTCGACCTGCTCGGTGACATCTACACGATGCCGATCGCGGGCGGTGCCCCGACCCGGGTCGCCGAGGGGCTGGCCTACGAGCAACAGCCGCGTTTCTCGCCCGACGGCAAGCGCATCGCCTTCGTCTCCGACCGCGCGGGCGGTGACAACATCTGGCTGATGAACGTCGACGGCACCGACAAGCGCCAGCTTACCAAGGAGGATTTTCGCCTGCTCAATCAGCCCAGCTGGAGTCCCGACGGCAAATTCATCATCGCCAAGAAGCATTTCACTACCGGCCGCTCGCTCGGAACGGGCGAAGTCTGGCTCTACCATGTTTCGGGCGGGGCGGGGGTCCAGCTCGTCAAGCGCGCCAGCGAGACGCTGCAGAAGGAATTGGGCGAGCCGACCTACGCCCCCGACGGCAAGAGCCTGTTTTACACGCGCAACGTCACGCCGGGTCCGATCTTCGAATATGCGCAGAATTCGTACACGGATCTGTTCGATATCGAACGCTTCGATCTGAATACCGGCGAGGTTTCGACCGCGGTGTCGGGGGTCGGCGGGTCGGTGCGCCCGACGCCCTCGCCCGATGGTAAAAGGATCGCGTTCGTCCGGCGCGAGAACGCGCGCTCGAAGCTCTACGTGAAGGATCTGGCGAGCGGCGAGGAGCGCAAGATCTACGACGCGCTCGATCAGGACG
>JAZKGJ010000148.1:0-14265 GCA_040385975.1 Pseudomonadota bacterium
GCGACCGGGACGATCCAGGTCTGACGCTTCAACACCCCGCGCTCGACGTAGAGCGTCGCCGCCGGCAGCCCGTAGCGATGATAGCGCCGGCGCAGCAACGCGACCGCCGCCACCGGCAGCAGCGCGATCAGCGCGAACCACACCGGCGGCAGGAACAGTCCCGCGACCCCAATCCCCACCAGCGGCCCGCCCACCGCGCGGAGCAGCGACCGCCAGACATGACTGCCCGAAACGCGCCGCAGTTGCATCGGGTCGGGCTGCTTCCACCCCAGCGGGACCAGCAGCGCAGCGACCTCGTCCGCCCGCGCGAACGGCGCGACCTCCTGCCGCCCGCCGGTGTCGTCGCTGCCGCCCAGCGTCTGGAGCTTCAGCGACGACCAGCCAAGCGCGCGCCGCAGCCACCCGCTCTCGATCAGCGCCAACTGCGCCCGCGTCAGCGCTATCACCGCTTCGGTTCGCGTGAACAGCCCGCGCGTCCGGCGGTATCGCCCGTCCGCGGCGCGCACCGTAAAGCCGAAATCGCGCAGCACGGTTCGCAGCAATCCCGCGACGATACCGAGCAATGCGAACACCAGCGCCAGCGACAGCATTGCGCCGATCGCGGCCCGCCGCGTTACGCCGCGGGCATCGACCTGACGGTGATCGCGAAGCCAATCCCACACATCGAAGGGCAGCAGATTGTCGACGTACTGCAGCGCCCCGAAAATCACCGCGAGCCACACCAGCGAAAAATTGAAGAGGCCCCACAGCACAACGCGGCCGAGCGGCATGGCGAACACGATTTGCTCGGCTGTTTCGGCGTCGGGTGCCGCATCCGTCGGATTGCGGACCGCCACCGCCTGTTGCCGGATGACCCCACGCAGCCGGTGTGCTTCGCCCAGGCTCACGCTGTCGAGCGCGCCTTCATCGGCATCGGCCCCGCCGGTCTCCAGGCTCACCTTGGCCAGCCCGAACACGCGCGCCAGCGGCCCCTGTTCGATCGCGACGTCCTGCACCCGGTCGAACGGGATGGTCCGGCGGTTGCGGCTGACTAATCCGCTTTCGATGACAACCGCATGGTCGGTGAGCGCGTAGCTGAACCGCCGCCACGCCGCCCAGCGCAGCAGGCCCGCCACCGCGGTCGCAGCAAGCGCGACCAGCACGACGTAACGCAGGTCGAATCTGGACGATACCGCGACGATCGCGGGCAGGCCCAACAGCGTCGACGGCGCCCCGCGGATGATATTGAGCAGCACCGTCGCGGGGTGCAGCCGCCGCGGCGCGGCGTCGCTCACCACGGGTCGCTGCGAATCTGTCCGCGGATCGTATCGCGCAGCTCCTCGGCGGTCGCGCGGGTGATGCCCGGCAAAGTGACCGTCGCATGTTCGGTTCCCGCGGTGTGGACGATCAACCGCGCCACTTGGTTGGCGCGTTCGATCGGGCCCTGCGCCACATCGATATGTTGGACCCGCGCCAGCGGCACCACCGTATGCACCTGCACCCAGACGCCGCGGGCGACGTGCAGCTCGCCATCGGCCAGCGCCCAGCCCCACGCCGCCCACCGTCGGCGCGGCGCAAATAGTCCGCTCCAAGCTGCGATCGCCACGATCGGCAACGTCGCGGCCCAGCCCAACGCTCCGACCTGCCGCGCCGCGAACCAGCCCGCCGCGACCGCGCCGGCCAGCAGCAGCGACGCGGGCACGACGGCACCAAGCTGCAACACGCGAAGGTAGCCGGCTTCGAGGGGGTTCAGCGCTACGGGTGTGTTATCCATCCAAAACGCTATGCCGCGCGAAACAGCTCCGGTTCAAGCGCCATCACCGCGGCGCTCCCCGCCTCGATCTTGCGGCGCAGCGACCCGGTTTCGGGCAGCAAGCGCTCGGCGTAGAAACGCGCGGTCACCAGCTTGGCCTCGAGGAACGCCGTGTCCGCTTCGCCTGCCGCCAGCAGCTTCGCCGCCGCGCCCGCCATCCACAGCCACATCAGCCCGAGCGAGACATGCCCGACCAGCGTCATGTAGCTATATGCTCCCGCCGCCAGATCGTCGGGATTCTTCATCCCGTTCGCAAGGAACCACATCGTCGTCGCCTGCAGGTCGCCCAGCGCCTGCTCCAGCCGCGCCGCGAGGTCCGCAGTCGCCTGGTCCGCTTTGGCCTCGGCAACCGCATCGGCAACCAAAGTGAAGAACGCCTGGATCGCGCGGCCCCCGTTCTGCGCGAGCTTTCGCCCCGCCAGGTCCATCGCCTGGATACCGTTGGTGCCTTCGTAGATCATCGCGATCCGCGCATCGCGGACATATTGCTCCATCCCCCATTCGGCGATGTAGCCGTGCCCGCCATAGACCTGCTGCATATCGGTCGCGATCTTGTAGCCCTGGTCGGTCCCGAAGCCCTTGATGACCGGGGTCAGCAAACCGAGCAGGTCGTCGGCCAACTGCCGCTCGCTCTCCTCGCCGGCGCCGTGGCTCAGGTCGTTCTGGAGCGCGCCCCACAGACACAGCGCCCGCAGCCCCTCGGTCGTCGCCTTCGCTTCCATCAGCATCCGTCGCACGTCGGGATGAACGAACAACGGGTCGGCCTTTTCGTTCGGCTCCTTTGCGCCGGTCAGCGCGCGGCCCTGCCGCCGATCGAGCGCATACTGCACCCCGTTCTGGTACGCGACTTCGGCGATCCCCAGCCCCTGCAAGCCCACCCCCAGCCGCGCCGCGTTCATCATGATGAACATGGCGGCGAGCCCCTTCATCTCCTCGCCGACCAACCAGCCGGTCGCGCCGTCGTAGTTCATCACGCACGTGGAATTGGCGTGGATCCCCATCTTATGCTCGATCGACCCGCAGCTGACCGCGTTGCGCGCACCCAGCGCGCCGTCGTCGCCGACCAGCACCTTGGGCACGACGAAAAGCGAAATGCCCTTCGAGCTGTCGGGCGCGCCGGGGGTCTTCGCCAAGACGAGGTGGATGATATTTTCGGTCAGATCGTGCTCGCCGGCCGAGATGAAGATCTTGGTGCCGGTAATCGCATACGAACCGTCCGCCTGCGGCTCGGCCTTGGTGCGAATTAGGCCCAGGTCGGTCCCGCATTGCGGCTCGGTCAGGTTCATCGTCCCGCCCCACTCGCCCGCGATCATCTTGGGCAAATATTTCGCCTGCTGCTCCGGGCTGCCCTTGGCGATCAGCGCCGCGATCGCCCCGTGCGCCAGGCCCGGATACATTGCGAACGCCATGTTCGAACTGATCATGAACTCCTGAAACGCGGTCGAGACGACATGCGGCATTCCCTGCCCACCATAGGCCTCGGGCGCCGCGAGCGTGCCCCAGCCGCTCTCGACGAACTTGGCGTAAGCGTCCTTGAAACCGTCCGGCGTGGTCACGCTGCCATCGGGGTGGCGCGCACAGCCCTGTTGATCGCCGCTCAGGTTCAGCGGGAACAGCACTTCGGCGACGAACCGCCCGCCCTCTTCCAGCACCGCCTCGACCGTGTCGGGCGTTGCGTTCGCGAACCCGGGCACGTTGGCGTAGCGATCCAGCCCGACGACATGCTCGAGCACGAAGCGCGCGTCGCGGACGGGGGGCGTGTATTGCGGCATGATCAGTCCTTGTCCTGGGCCTCGCCCGCTTCAAGCAGGTCGGCGAATTCGCGTAATTCGGTGATGGCGGCGTCGATGTCGTGCTGCTGGCGCTCCAACGCCGCGATCTTGGTCCGGCAATGTTCCAGCGTCTGCGCCCGCTGGGCGCGCCGCCCGTCGCCGAGGTCGTAGAGGTCGAGCAAATCGCGGATCTCGGTGAGCGAAAACCCGACCCGCTTGCCGCGCAGGATCCACGCCAGCCGCGCCCGGTCGCGCTGCGTATAGATGCGCGCGGTCCCGCGCCGCTCGGGCGACAGCAGCCCTTCGTCTTCGTAGAACCGGAGCGCGCGCGCGGTCACCGCGAACTCACCCGATAGATCGGAGATCGAAAACCACTCGGCATCGGCCATATCCGGCAGCTACGATTGCCTTACGTTTACGTCAACTGCCGCAGAGCAATTTGCCCTTGCCGTCGCGGAGCGTCGTCGCTTCCGATGAAGCGTCGCTGAGCAGATCGCCCTCGAGCGCCGCGAACGACACGCGTTCCGAACACAGCCGCTCGCACGCCGCGGGTAACCGCCCCGGAAACACGATGCGCTCGCCGTCGAGTCGCGCGTCGAAACTGCATCCCGGCGCGCGCGTGAACTCGACCCGCAAGGTCTCGCCGCTCCTGGTCAGTGTTCCCGCTCCGCTGCAACCCTGCCCGCCGCCATAATCGATCGACGCGCCGATCCGGTAGCCGCGCCCGGCTGGCACCACGCACACCCGGTCGGTTTCGCGCGCATAAAGCCCGGTGATGTCGGTGTCGGCGGGGTCGCGCACCACCCCCGCTGCGATCGCCGCCGCCTCCAACGCCGCGCCGCCCTGCTCCGGATTGGCGATCGGCGAGGAACACCCCGCCAGCAGCAGGGCGACCGCTGGCCACTTCACGCCACCAGCTCCAGCCCGTCGCAGGTAACGATCCGATAGAAACAGCTCCGCGCGCCGGTGTGACACGCCGGCCCCGCCGCATCGCAGATCAGCCACACCGCGTCCTGGTCGCAATCGATCCGGATCTCGCGAACCGAGAGCGTGTTTCCCGACGTCTGACCCTTCACCCACAACGCCTGCCGCGACCGCGACCAGAACGTCGCGAACCCGGTCGTCCGCGTCGCAGCCAGCGCCTCCGCATTCATGTGCGCGAGCATCAGCACCTCGCCCGACGTCGCGTCGGTCACGACCGCGCTGATCAAACCGGCGGCATCATACGTCGGGTCGAGTGTCAGTCCTGTATCGCGCGACGATGTCATACCGCATCATATCGCGAACTGCGGACTCACGCATCCGCAACCTTTGACACCGCCGCGCCTCCACGTTCAGGACGAATCATGCCCGCTACCCACCTCGCCTTCGACCGCTTCGTCCTCGAGCCCGCGGATCGGCAGCTGACCGCCGGCGGCACGCCCATCGAACTCAACGCGCGCTACCTCGACGCGCTGATCCTGCTGGTGCGCGAAGCGGGCCAGTTGATCACCAAGGATCGCTTCCTCGGCGAAGTCTGGCGCGGCGTCCCCGTCACCGACGAAGCGCTGACCCAGTGCATCAAGACACTGCGCCGTCAGCTCGGCGACGACGCCGCCGCACCGCGCTTCATCGAAACCGTGCCCAAACACGGCTACCGCTTCATCGCGCCCGTCGAGGCCGCCGCGGCTACCGCACTGCCAGCGCCGACAGCTACCGCCCCCGCCTCCCGCGTCGGCGCGTTCGTGCGGACCGGCATTGCTGGCACGCTCGGTGCCGCCGCGGCCGGGTTGCTCGGCGGCATCGCCTATGGCCTGGCGGGGGCATCCTCTCCCGCAGCGATGGGCGCGCTGTCGGCCCTGCTCGTACTGACCGCGCTCACCATCGTGATCGCACTGGTAGGTGGCGCCGGGGTCAGCTTCGGGATCGCGCTCGCCGGCCTCGCCGCGAGCCGGTTGTGGCAGCATGTCGCGGGCGGCGCGTTCGGCGGGCTGCTGGTCGGCGCAGTGGTCAAGCTGCTCGGGCTCGATGCGTTCAACCTGCTGTTCGGGCATTCCCCGGGCAACATCACCGGCGCCGCGGAGGGCGCGCTGCTGGGCGGCACGATCGGGGCGGGGGCATGGCTGGCGCGACGGTTCGGTAGCGGCTCGCTGTCGCTGTGTCTGGCGATAGCCGCTGCGGCTGGGGCCACCGCCGGCATCGTCGTGCCGCTGCTCGGTGGGCACATGCTTGGCGGCAGCCTCGCCCTCCTGGCGCAGCATTTCCCCGATTCGCGGCTCGGCATCGGCGCGATTGGCAAATTGTTCGGCGAGGCTGATTTCGGCCCGCTCGCGCAGCTCGTGACCGGCGCGCTCGAAGGGGCATTGTTCGGCGCGGGCGTGATCGGCGCGATGATGTTGGCCGAGCCCCCGGTGCAACCTGGATTTGCTTCGCGACAAAACCGCGACTCGCTCCTATAGGCACAGGCCACGCGAGCAGCCGGGCGCCCATGCTGACCACGAACCCTTTCGACGACGACAAACTGCGCGAAGAATGCGGCATCTTCGGCGTGTCGGGCCGCAGCGGCGCCGCCGCGCTCGTCGCGCTCGGCCTCCACGCGCTCCAGCATCGCGGACAGGAAGCCGCCGGCATCACCAGCTACGACGGCCACGCGTTCCATTCGCACCGCGCGATGGGTCTGGTCGGTGACAGCTTCAACCGTGACGAGATCATCCGCGCGCTCGCCGGCGACATCGCCTGCGGTCACGTCCGCTATTCGACCACGGGCGAGACCGCGCTGCGCAACGTCCAGCCGCTCTATGCCGAGCTGTCGTCGGGCGGGTTCGCGATCAGCCACAACGGCAACATCTCGAACGCCGCTCGGTTGCGCCGCGACCTGGTGCGCAACGGCTCGATCTTCCAATCGACCAGCGATACCGAAACGATCATCCACCTGGTCGCGACCTCCAACTATCGTACCTTGCTCGACCGCTTCATTGACGCGCTGAAGCGGGTCGAGGGCGCCTATTCGCTGGTGGTGATGACGCCCGAGGGCATGATCGCCTGTCGCGACCCGCTCGGCATCCGCCCGCTCGTCATGGGCAAGCTCGACGACGCGTATGTCTTTGCGTCGGAGACCGTCGCGCTCGATGTGGTCGGCGCGGACTTCGAGCGTGAAATCGATCCCGGCGAACTCGTCATCGTCCGCGACGGCGTGCTCAGCACCCACCGCCCCTTCGCCCCGGTCAGCCCGCGGCCGTGCATCTTCGAACACGTCTATTTCAGCCGCCCCGATTCGATCTTCGCCGACCGCTCGGTCTATTCGGTCAGGAAGGCGATCGGCCAGCAGCTCGCGATCGAATCCCCCGCCTCCGCCGATCTCGTCATCCCGGTCCCCGATTCGGGTGTCCCCGCCGCGATCGGCTACGCCCAGCAATCGGGCCAGCCGTTCGAACTCGGCATCATCCGCTCGCATTACGTCGGGCGCACTTTCATCCAGCCCGGCGACCAGATCCGCCATTTGGGCGTGAAGCTCAAACACAACGCCAACAAAAAGCTGATCGACGGCAAGCGCGTCGTCCTGATCGACGATTCGATCGTGCGCGGCACCACCAGCCTCAAGATCGTCCAGATGATGCGCGATGCCGGCGCGACCGAAGTCCATATGCGGATTGCCTCGCCGCCGACGCGTCACAGCTGCTTCTACGGGGTCGACACCCCCGAACGCTCGAAGCTGCTCGCCGCCAACATGGATTTGGCACAGATGGGCCAGCATATCGGCGCCGACAGCCTTGCGTTCGTGTCGATCGACGGGCTGTACAAGGCGGTCGGCGAACACGGCCGCGCCGATATTCGCCCCAGCCACTGCGACGCCTGCTTTACCGGCGACTATC
Organism: Pseudomonadota bacterium; assembly: GCA_040385975.1. Classification (GTDB taxonomy): domain Bacteria; phylum Pseudomonadota; class Alphaproteobacteria; order Sphingomonadales; family Sphingomonadaceae; genus Sphingomonas. The sequence goes on from JAZKGJ010000148.1 coordinate 7,416, forward strand.
CGACCACGCTGACCGACCAGGACGATACCGTGCAGGTCGATCAGTTCGCGCTCTTGAAGGAACGCGTGGTCTGACCCTTCGTCATTGCGAGCCCGGCACCGCCGGGCGCGGCAATCCAGCGTCCGTAAGCGCCGCTGGATTGCTTCGTCGGTCCGCTCCTCGCAATGACGACTGTAACTGGAGCACCGAATGACGAAATTTCTCGAAGGCCGGGTCGCGCTCGTCACCGGGGCGAGCCGCGGCATCGGTGCGGCGACCGCGCAGGCGCTGGCGGCGGCGGGCGCGCATGTCATTCTGACCGCGCGCACCCCGGGCGGGCTGGAGGAGGTCGAGGAAGCGATCCACGCCGCCGGCGGCACCGCGACGATCGCCCCGGTCGATTTTGCTGAAAACGACAGCATCGCGCGGCTTGCCAAGGCGCTGGAAGGTCGCTGGACCGGGCTCGACATCCTCGTCCTCAACGCCGCGACGCTCGGCACGCTCGCCCCGGTGACCGCGATCGACATGAAGGAATTCGCGCGTGTCCTGACCCTCAACGTCACCGCACAGGCGGCGCTGATCGCGGCGTTCGACCCGATGCTCAAGCGCGCGAAACGCGGTCGCGTGATCGGGCTGACCTCCAGTGTCGGCACGGTCCCGCGCGCCTATTGGGGCGCGTACGGCGCGACCAAGGCGGCGTTCGAGAACCTGTTGCTGAGCTACGCCGCCGAGGTGTCGAACATCAGCGGCACCCGCGTCGCAATCCTCGACCCCGGCGCGACCCGCACCACGATGCGCGCGCGCGCCTATCCGGGCGAAGATCCCGCTTCGGTCAAGGCGCCGCAGGTCGTCGCCGACCGCATCGTGGCATTGCTGACCGAAGACTTCGACACCGGCCACCGCGAGCGGATCGAGGGCACCGCGTGATAGCGACGATGCTGCTCGCCGTCGCCGCGGTGCAATCGGTAGCGACCCCCGCCCCCGTCCCCGCGCAACCGATCTATGTGCTAACCTATGAACAGGGGCCGAAGTGGATCGTCGGACAGCCGATGGAAAAGCAGAGACTGCTCGACCATGGCCGTTATCTCCATCGACTCATGCGCGAAGGCGTCGTGATCGGCGCGGGTCCGTTCACCGGCGAACACGCCGGCATGGCGCTGGTCCGCGCAAGGGACGAAGCCGCCGCCCGCGCGATCCTCGCCGCCGATCCAGCGATCGTCGAAGGTATCTTCGTCGGCCGGGTCAGGGCCTGGGCAGTCGCGATCGATTCGAAGCGACCGCTGCGCGACTAATCCGACGCCGCCAGCAATTGCTGCACGAACGCGAACCGCGCCGCACTCTGTTCGCGCGCGGTCGCTTGAGGCCAGTTCGACAGCATCGCGATCACCACTCGGCGCCGGGGATCGACCGTGATCGATTGGCCGAAGATGCCCTGCCCGCCCCACAGCCCGCCCGGGAACGTCCACCATTGATAGCCATAGCCAAATCCGGGCCCGAATCCGGTGTCGGCGTGTGCCTTGGTCGCATCGGCAAACCAGCCGTCCGGGACGATGCCCTTCCCGCCTTCCAGCGCGAACTGCCCCATGCGCGCATAGTCGCGCAGCCGTAGCGACAGACAGCAGCCCGCGATCTCCGTCCCGTTTGGATCGACCATCCAGAAGCCGTCGGCCTCAAACCCCGCGCCGCGGAACACCGTGTCGGACAAGTAGTTCGCCAGCGGACGCTTAACGGCACGCTGGACCAGCACGCCGATCAGGTTCGTCTCACCGGTCTTGTAAACCCACTTGCTTCCCGGCGCGCTCTCGCGTGGCAGGCGCTTCATGTACGCGACGGTCGCATCCTCCCCCGGCGCGGTCTTGATCGACAGCATCATCGCCACGTCGCTCTTGGGGTCGGTGTAATTCTCGTTCCACTTCACCCCCGACGTCATCGTCAGCAGCTGGCGCACCGTCACCCCGTCATACCCGCTGCCGCCCAGTTCGGGAATGTAGGTCGTGACCAGATCGTCGAGCGATTTGATCTTGCCGTCACGGATCGCCGCCCCGACCAGCGTCGAGCTGAACGACTTGGCGACCGAAAAGCTGGTCCAGCGCCCCTTCGGCGTCAGTCCCCGCGCGTATTTTTCGAACACGATCTTGCCGTCCTTCAGCACGATCAAGCCCGCGGTGTTCCACTTGGTGAAAAAGCCGTCGACCGTCGCCGGATCGATCTTCAGCGCCGCCCCCATTGGCAACAATCGCACCGGCCCCCGCGCCTTGACGACATTGCCGGGATAGACGCTTTCCATGTTCGGAAAGCGCGCATCGCGCTCCGCCTCGGTCCAGAAGAGCGTGTTGCCGGTCGTCTCCTGCAACCGCTTGATCAGTTCGGGGGTGCGCTTCGGCCCGGCCATGATCGGCGCATCGACCTTGCGCGCGGGCTGTGCAATCGCAGCCGCGGCGATCGTCGCGCCCAACAGGAGCCATGTCTTCATCGTGTTTCCTTCATCAAGGTCACCTGCACCACGTCGATCCCGCCCCCACGAAACCCGCCTTCGCAATACATGAGATAGTAACGCCACAGCGCCACGAAGCCAGCATCGAACCGCGCCGGCAACCGCCCCTCCGCCACCGCCGCGTCGAACCGCGCCCGCCATTCCTTCAAGGTGCGGGCATAGTCGAGCCCGAACCCCACGCGGTCGCGCCAGGCCAACCCTTCCGCTTCCGCCTGAGCGCGAAACCGTCCCTCGGACAGCAGCATCCCGCCCGGGAATACGTAACGCTGGATGAAGTCGACGCTCTTCGCGTAACTGTCGAATACCGCGTCATCGATCGCGATATATTGGAGGGCGGCGCGTCCGCCGGGCTTCAACGCGCGGGCGACCGCGCGCAGGTAATCGCGCCAGAATTCCTGCCCGACCGCCTCGACCATTTCAACGCTTGCGACCGCGTCATACTCCCCGGCGATATCGCGATAGTCGGTAAGTGAGACCCGAACCGCGGCCCCCAGCCGCCGCTCGACCACCGCCTTCTGCTCGGCCGACAGCGTGATCGCGTCGACTTTGAGCCCGCGCGCGACCGCCGCCTCGGCCAGACTCCCCCAGCCGCAGCCGATCTCGAGCAACCGCTCGCCCGCCACCGCGCCCGTCCGGTCGAGAATCGCAGTCAGCTTCGCGTCCTGTCCCTCGACCAGCGTCATGTCCGCGCGCTCGAACAGCGCGCTCGAATAGGTCAGCCCGGGATCGAGCCATTCGCGATAGAAATCGTTGCCCAGGTCGTAATGCGCCGCGATGTTGCGTTTGGCACCCGTCCGGTGATTGCGCCGCAGCCAATGCCATGCGCGCCGCGTCCAGCGGCCCAGCCCGCTCGCCCGCGCCGCGCCGCCCAAGGTCAGACGATTGGCGACGAACAGCTCGAACAAAGGCACCGGGTCGGGACTCGACCAGTCGCCGTCCGCCCACGCCTCGTACCAACCCGCCGAGCCGCCCGACGCCAGCCGCGTCAGCGCGCGCCAGCGGTGCAGCACCACGATCGGCTCCGGCCCCGGCGCTTGCCCGCCGAAGCGCCGCCGCGTTCCATCGGGCAAGGTCGCGTCGATCGCCCCGGTCGCCAGTCCTGCCTCGACCCGCGCCAGCACGCGCCGTCCCACCCATTGCGCCAGCATCAGCGAATTGCGCGCCCCGCCGCCAGCGCGCGCTCACGGCCTTCGCGGTGGCCGATGATCTTCGCGGGATATTCGGCCGGGCGGCATTCCGCTGCCTCGGGATCGTGGATTACACCGTCGCTTAGTCCACGCAGTTCGGGCACCCACTCGCGAATGTAATCCCCCGCGGCGAACTTCTCCGACTGGCCGAGCGGCGCCATGATCCGGCCCCACATGTTGGCGTCGGTCCCGGTCCCCGCGACCCACTGCCAGTTCACCGAATTGTTGCCGTAATCGGCATCGACCAGACAATCCCAGAACCACCGTTCGCCTTCGCGCCAGTCGATCAGCAGATGCTTCACCAGGAAGCTCGCGACGATCATCCGCACCCGGTTGTGCATCCACCCCGTCGCCCACAATTGCCGCATCCCGGCGTCGACGATCGGGTAACCTGTGCGCCCCTGCTGCCAGGCCTTCAAATCGTCCGGCGCGTTCCGCCACGCGATCCGGTCGAACGCCGGTCGTCCGTTCTCATCGCCATATTTGGGCAGCGCCAGCACCAGCCCATCGGTGAAATCGCGCCACGCCAACTCCTTGCGAAACGTCTGCACCCCCGCGCCGCGCCCGTGCAGCGCGTGCCACACCTGCCGCGGCGAGACTTCCCCGAAATGCAGATGCGGCGACAGTCGCGAGCTGCCTTCGACCGAGGGCAGATTGCGAGCCGCGTCGTACTCCGCGACCGTATCGGCGAAATCCTCGATCGCCTGCAGACCTGCGGCTTCGCCCGGGGTCCACACTTCGAACCTTGTCGCCCAGTTCGGCCTGATCGGGAGCAGCCCCCAAGACCCAAGCGCGTCGCTCTCCGGCCAGCGGTCCGGTGCCGCGAGCTCGCGCGGCGCGGCCAGCGGCCCGTGCGGCGGCAACCTTGCCGACAACGCCTTCCAGAACGCGCCATAGACCCGAAACTGCGTGCCGCTGCCGGTCGTCACGTCCTCGACCGGCGCCAAATGGTTGCCGTCGTGGAGCGTCAGCACCTCTCCGAGCGCCGCATCCGCCGCACGCCACCACGGCTCGTACTGGCGGGTCGCATGAACCTCGCGCGCGCCAGTCTCCGCGACCAGCGCTGCGATCACTTTCGCTGCCGGCCCCCGCCGCAGGATCAGCTGCGACCCGCGCTCGTGCAGGCTTGCGTCGAGCGCCACGATCGCGTGATGCAGCCACCAGCGTTGCGCCGCGCCGATCCGCCAGCTTCCAGGCGTGTCGTCGTCCAGCACATAGACCGGGATGACCGCCCCGGCCGCGGCCGCCGCGCTCAACGCCGGGTTGTCGGCCAGCCGAAAATCCTGCCGCACCCACCAGATGACAGGGTCGGCCATGCCTCAGATCTCGTGCGGCTGCTTGTCCACCATCCAGGTCTGGCCCTTGGCCAGCAGCGCCTGCAGATCGGGGGTCTTGCCCGCCGCCGCCTGCGCGTTCTGCGTCACCACGGCGCTCTCGAAGGTCGGTGCGGGGTCGTCGAAGATCACCCCCAGCGCCATCGGGAACCGCCCAACCGGGAGCTCGACCAGCATATGCGCCATCCCGCGGTTGGTGACATCGTGAACCGCCACCCCCGCCGCCTGCCAGTCGCCGTCGTGGACGTCGACCACCGTCAGCGTCAGCCGCTCGATGTCCATCGCCAGCCCCTCGGTGCCGTTGTTGAACAAGAGCGGCTGGCCGTGCTCGACCCAGAGCTGGTTCGCCGCCGCATTGCCCTTGTCGGTGAAGGCCGCGAACACGTCGTCGTTGTAGACGATGCAATTCTGAAAGATCTCGACGAACGCCGCGCCTTGGTGGGCGTATGCCGCCTTCAGCACTTCGGGCAGCCGCTTGTGGATGTCGATCCCGCGCGCCACGAACCGCGCGCCGCTGCCCAGCGCGACTGCGCATGGCCGCACGGGCCGATCGACCGATCCAAACGGGGTTGAGGGCGACCGCGTGCCGACCCGCGAGGTGGGCGAATATTGCCCCTTGGTCAGGCCGTAGATCTCGTTGTTGAACAGCAGGAACTGGCAGTTCAGGTTCCGCCGCAGCAGGTGCATCGTGTGATTCCCGCCGATGCTCAGCGCATCGCCGTCACCGGTGATGATCCACACGTCGAGCTCGGGGTTCGCCAGCTTCACCCCCGTAGCCACCGCCGGCGCACGGCCATGGATGGTGTGGAAGCCATACGTCTCCATGTAATAGGGAAACCGCGACGAACAGCCGATCCCGCTGACGAAAACCGTGTTCTCGGGCCGCGCGCCGATTTCCGGCATGGTCCGCTGCACCGCCTTCAAGATCGCATAGTCGCCGCATCCGGGGCACCAGCGCACCTCCTGATCGGTCTCCCAATCCTTGGGCTTGGTCGTGATGGGGGTCATGTCGTTCATAAAAGGCGGAAACCTTCAGGCGGATTTTTTGAGACGGTCAAGTTCAAGACGGACGGCGCGATCGACAAACTCGCGCGCAGAGATTTGCTCCGCCTGCCGGTGAGCCTGTTCCGCTATCCTACGCACCAAGTCCGCCTTCAACGACACATCCACCGTATCGGGAAACGCAGGCACCAACACTGTGATAGCGCCCAACATCAGCCAATTGCCTTCCGGAAATTGCGCACGAACAGTTTCGATGTCGACGTTGCCCGGATGGGGGATCGGGTCACCATCTTCGATCATACCCTCGATGTGCAAGGTTAGGGCCTCGCGGCCCATTTCCAAGACGTTCGCGACACTGTCACCCGCCGAAACACATCCGGGAAAATCCGGGAAGACGATCCCGAACGTGTCATCTGCCTGCTCGATAGCGGCGACATAAGTTCTCGTAGCGGTCATGATCGCCTCAACTTTAGTCCGCTTTGCCGCTCAATACTCGCCAGTGTGCCCGGTGGGATATCGCGGTTCGGATGCGCGACGGTCACCCTACCAGCTTTGTCAGGATGCCGAAACTGGATGTGACTACCTCGCTGCCGGACACGCGCCCACCCGTCCGCCTCAAGCAAGGCAATGATGGCACGGCTGTCCACCGTTACGGATTCACCGCCACCACACTCGGCAACTCCGTCGCATCCGCCGGCACCAGCACGCCTTCCGCCGGGAAGTGCCCGGCGATCGCGGCCTCGATCTCGGCGATCGTGAACGGCTGGCCCGAGACCTTGTTGAGCGGTTTCGCGTCCACCAGGAATTGATCGCGCAGCACGTCCCGGCCGGCGAAGTCGCCCACAGCCGCAACA
>JAZKGJ010000149.1:0-2384 GCA_040385975.1 Pseudomonadota bacterium
CCTGCCCGCGCACGATCAGGACAGGCCGATCGTCGCCGTCGGCGCTCCACACCGCCAGCCCGCGCGCGACCAGGTCGGCGGCGGCGGCGTCGATCGCGGCGCGCCCGTCGGCCAGCTCGCGCTCGATCCCCGCACGCGCCTCGCTCAGCGTCTTCCCCGACAGCATCGCGGTCAGGTAATTGCCCGCCTCGACCAGCGCCCCCGACCGCAGCCCCGGCGGCAGCGCGACGATCCGGTTCTCGACCGAGCCGTCCCGCCCGACGATCACCGCCAGCGCCTGCCCCCCCGCACCACGATCCGGCGACAGCGCGACGAAGCTGACCTGGCGCAGCACCGTCTCGCGCTTGGGGACCAGCACCATCCCCGCGCACGCCGACAGCCCGCTCAATGCCGCGGTGGTCGCCGCCAGCGCCGCCTCGACCGGCCCGCCTGCGCCGGCGCGTGCCGCGATCGTCGCCTGCTCCTCCGCGGATGGGCTCAGCGCCTGCATCATCCCGTCGACGAACAGCCGCAGCCCCGGCTCGGTCGGCATTCGCCCCGCGCTGGTATGCGGACTCGCCAGCAAGCCCAGCTCCTCGAGATCCTGCATGACGTTGCGGATCGATGCTGCCGACAGGTTCAGCGCCGACAGCTTCGAGATCGTCCGCGACCCGACCGGCTGCCCGGTCTCGAGATAGCCCTCGACCACCATCCGGAAGACATCGCGCGCGCGGTCGTTGAGTTCGGTGACGGGCAAGCTCACCGTTTCGATCTAGGGTGGCAAGCGATGGGGTCAATCGCTACGGCCTCCTCAACCTCCGTTCGCCCTGAGCGAAGTCGAAGGGCAGGTCGGTAGCCGGGTGCTTCGACTTCGCTCGGCACGAACGGTATTTTTTTGGAGACTATCAGATGCGCCCCAGCGGCCGCGCCCCCGACCAGATGCGGGCGATCACGATCGAGCCGCGCTTCACCCGTCACGCCGAAGGTTCGGTCCTGATCGGCTTCGGCGACACCAAGGTCTTGGTGACCGCGAGCATTGAGGAACGCGTGCCGCCCTTCCTGCGCGGCAAAGGGACCGGCTGGGTCACCGCCGAATACGGGATGCTGCCGCGCGCAACGCATACCCGCGGCCAGCGCGAAGCGGCGAAGGGTAAGCAATCGGGCCGGACCCAGGAAATCCAGCGGCTGATCGGCCGTTCGCTCCGCGCGGTGTGTGACATGAAGGCGCTGGGCGAGCGGCAGATCGTGCTCGATTGCGACGTGATCCAGGCCGACGGCGGCACCCGCACCGCGGCGATCAGCGGCGCTTGGGTCGCGCTGCGCATGGCGGTGAATACCCTGAACCTCGCGGTCGATCCGATCACCGATCAGGTCGCCGCGGTCAGCTGCGGCATCTATCAGGGCACGCCGATTCTCGACCTCGACTATGACGAGGATTCGAACGCCGACGCCGACGGCAATTTCGTACTGCTCGGCAGCGGCAACATCGCCGAGGCGCAGGCGACCGCCGAACACGCGACCTATGACGAGGAAGCCTTGCTGCGCCTGCTCCGCCTCGCGCGGATCGGCTGCACCCAGATTTTCGCCGCCCAACAGGCGGCGATTGCATGAACGGTCCCGACGAGGGGTTCGGCGGCGACGCTCCGCAGGCGATCCGCAAGCTCAAACCCGGCAAGCTCGTCATCGCCAGCCACAATGCGGGCAAGGTCCGCGAAATCCGCGCCTTGCTCGCCCCGTTCGGGATCGAACCGGTATCGGCCGCCGAACTCGACCTGCCCGAACCCGATGAGACCGGCACCAGTTTCGTCGCCAACGCCGAGCTGAAGGCGCTCCAGGCCGCCGACCTCTCGGGCCTCCCCGCGCTCGCCGACGACAGCGGGCTGTGCGTCGAGGTGCTGAACGGCGACCCCGGCGTGCGCACCGCCAATTGGGCCGAGACCGCGACCGGCCGCGACTGGAGCCTGGCCATGCGCAAGGTCGAGGACGCGCTGGCCGCCAAGGGCCCGGACGCCAGCCGCGACGCGCATTTCGCCTGCGCCTTGGCGCTCGCTTGGCCCGACGGTCACATCGAATGGTTCGAAGGCCGCGTCGACGGCACGCTGACCTGGCCCCCGCGCGGCGAGTTGGGGTTCGGCTTTGACCCGGTATTCGTGCCCGACGGTCACCAGCAGACCTTCGCCGAACTCCCGCCGGAGACCAAGCACGCGATCAGCCACCGCGCAGATGCCTTCCGGCAATTGGTAGAAGCGGTGTTCTGACGCCCACAACGGGGTTGAGATGGGCCGTCCAGCCCGCTAAAGCACGCTCACCGCGGCCTTTTACAGGCCGGCGCGGACGCGCGGGGCCATAGCTCAGATGGGAGAGCGCTGCAATCGCACTGCAGAGGTCAAGGGTTCGATTCCCTT
>JAZKGJ010000150.1:0-10139 GCA_040385975.1 Pseudomonadota bacterium
CTGTTCCTGCGCGCGGACACGAGTGTCGCGCTGGTTGCCGCGCACAGCCATGCGTCGAAGCCGTGGCTCGACCGGCTTGCTGACGTCTGGACGAGCGGCAGCGCGGGCGTCCTGTCGTTAGCGGCGCTCGCTGGCTTCGTTGGAGCGGCGGCAGCTCAGGCGCCGCGGACCCGCGCCGCCGCGTTGCTTGCTTCGGGGGCGATCGATTGCTGCTGTTACGCCGCGCTGCTCCTCGGGCTGCAACCCTTCGCGCGGACCCTGAGCGGCCCGACGGACGGGCACGGGCTGACGCTGCACCATCCGGTTGCGGCGTTTCTGCCGCTCGTGATCGGCTTCGCGATATGGCTGGCGGTCGTGCTGGCGCGCGCACTCGATGAGCGCGCAGCGGAGAGCGAGGCGGCAGCGCCGGTCTGGCCGTTCGCAATCGCGTCACTGGGGGCGGCGGTCATGCTGGGCGGGGTCGTGGTGCCGACCGCATTCACGACCGAGCGCAGCGTCGCGATCGCGATCGGCCAGCCGCAGCAGGTCGGCCCCTTCACCGTCACGCTCGATGGGGTCCGCCCGGTGGTGGGGAATGGGTGGTCGGCACCGGAGGGACATGTGACGGTTCGGCGCGGAGATGGCACACCGTATGTGCTGCGCCCGCAGGCGCGCTACTATTCGAACCCGCCGGCCGAGGTTGGCGCACCCGCGATCGCCACGCATCTCGACGGCGAGTTTCACGCCGAGATGGGCGAGCGGCAGCCCGGCGGACGCTGGCGGGTGCGGCTGTCGTGGCGGCCGCTGGCGCATTTTGTCTGGGTTGGGGCGCTACTGATGCTGATCGGCGGCGGGCTGGCGCTGATCGGCTGGCGGCGGCGCGTCGTGTGCGCCCGCGAAGCGGCGATCTGGGCCTAGCCGATCGGATCGACCGCGACGATCTCGATCGCGTCGGCGCGGCCGTTGAAATTCACCATCTCGCCCGGCGCGGCGCCGATCAGCGCGCGCGCCAGCGGCGCGGTAAAGGCGATTCGCCCCGCGGTGGGATCGGCTTCGTCGGCGCCGACGATCGCAACGCGCGCCTCGGTGCCGTCGAGCCGGTAGCGGATGTCGCACCCGAACGCCGCCTCTTCGCCGCTCGGTATCGGCGCCAGCTGGGCGGTCGCGGCGCGCGTCGTCCAGTATTTCAGGTCGCGCTTGACGACCTTGCGCGCCTCGTCGTCGCCTGCCGCCGCCAGCGCCGCATCGAATTCCGCGACCTTTGCCTGAATCAGCGCCAACCCGCGCGCGGTCACCAGATTGGGGCCGGGCGGCAGCGGAATGTCGAATTTGGGTTCGAGATGTTCCTCGTCGCTCTCACGCCGGAACGCCACGCTCATGTCGGTTGGTCCATGCGCATCAAGCGCGCGACCGTGCCCGCACGTTCCGCGCCGCGCCGACGATGCCCGATGCCACCAGTTCCTCGAAGCCGGCATGGCCGAGCCCAAGATGGTCGGGCCGCGCACCCAGCCGATCGCCGAAGCTGACCTTGCCCGAGCGCAGCGCCGCGCGCCCGATTCGCGCCCACAGCCGCGCGGTTTCCCAGCGGATCAGCCACTGGCTCTCGCGGTCGGGCCGCGCCTGCGTCAGGTAATGCTGCTGGAGCGCGGCGATCGTGTCGCCGACCGCGCGCAGCGTGTCGCCGTCGGGGACGGGTCTGCGTCCCATGACGTGATGCAGCACCAGATCGGCGGCGCGCGCCGCACCCTCACCGAAGATCGGCGTGTAGACTTCGGTCAGCACGCGTTCGGCGCTGGCGTACATCGTCGTCTCGAACTTCTGCGACGCGCCACCGGGGTGGCTGCGATACGTGACCAGCTCACGATCGAGCCGCGCGATCCGCCCCAGCTTCGACAGCCGGTGGTAGAGATCGAAATCCTCGGCGTAGAGCAGCTCGGGGCGGGTCATCACGTCGAGCCGCCGCACGGTGTCGGCGCGGAACATCGTGCTCGACCAGACGAGCGGGTTCTGGAGGTGGAGCAGCCAGCCGATCAGCGCCGGCGTCGTGACGGGGGACAATTGCGATGCGACCACTTCGGTGCCGCGCAACTCCTGCGCCGCGGTCGCGACCAGGGCGACATCGGGTTGCGTATCCAGGTACGCGACCTGCGCGGCCAGCCGGTCCGGGTGGCACAGATCGTCCTGATCGAGCCCCGCGACATAGCGCCCGCGCGTGAGCGAAAAAGCTTGGTTGCGGGTCCGCACCGGGCCGGCGTTGGCGGCATTTACGCTCGCCCGGATGCGCGGGTCGTCGATCGCGGCGATGACTTCGCGGGTGGCGTCGGTCGAGCAATCGTCGACCACGACCAGCTCCCAGTCGGTGAAGTTTTGCGCGCGCAGGCTGGCGATCGTTTCGCCGATCAGCGCCGCACCGTTGTACGCCGCCATGATGACGCTGACGGTCGGGGCGTTGCTCACGCCGCCGCGCGCTCGCGTTCGGCATGGCCGAGCAACTGATCGACGATCATCTGCCCGATCGCATTCTGCCACAGCCACAGACCGTTGGCCTGTCCCCGGAAGCTCTTTTCGCCGCCTAATGCGCCCCACGGCACGAACCCTGCCGCCAGCCCGATTCCGTAGACCCCCGGCACCGGCGCGCCGTCGCTGCCCAGCACGCGACAATGCGGATCGACCATCGGCGCGCCGCTGTCGGCGGCGAGGGCGATTGCGTTTCCGGCGTGGTCGAACAGCGGATGCGCGTGCGGGCGATAGCCGAGCGCGGCGACCACCAGATCGGCGTTGCGGACGATGTCGCGCGCGGCCTCGTCGTCGCCTGCGATTTGATGCGTAACGACCCGGGGGTCGGGCACCCGGCCGTCGACTTCGAGCATCCTGAGCACCAGCTCGCGCGCTTCGAGCCGAAACCCCGCCAGCCGGTAGACGAACCCCGACACCGGGCAGATGTCGTCGGGATTGAAATCGTCGAACCCCTCCGCTGCCGCAGCTTCGGTGGAATGATAGAACGGCCGCAGCGGCCGGCGATGAAGCAGCGTCACCGCGCCCGCGCCGAGCGGCAATTTCTGTTTTAGCAGCAATGCGACCGTGGTCAGCGCGCTGGTCGAGCCGCCGATCACCGCGATCCGCGGCGCACGCTTGCCGGCCAGCAAATCGGCGACCGCGGTCATGCCGCCAAGCGCCAGCACGCTGTCGGATTGCAGCAGCCGCCCGTCCGCCAGCCGCGCGAGCGGGGCGCCCGCGACCTGCTGCGTCGCCAGCCGGTCGATCGGCTGATAGCCGCCGGTCGCGACGACGATGCTGTGCGATTGGCGCTCGACCTCGACCCCGTCGGTCAGCCGCCTGAGCCGCGTCACCCAGTGCCCGGCGCGGGTCCGGTGGCTGCCCAGCGCCTCGTGCTGCGCCAGGATCTGCCCGCCGTGACGCACCACCAGCCCGCCCAGCACATCGCCGGTTGCGCGGATCAGCGGCCCGGCGGTCACCAGCGGCACGCCGAGCGCGTCCACATAATCCGCGACCGCGCGCCCCTCGGCACGGTGTTCGATCGCGGCGAGTTCGGGGTGCGGATTGTCCTTCACCGCGGTCAGGAAGGTCTGCGCGGTCGAATCCGAATTGATCGCATAACGCCCGAGCCGCCCGTTGCCGATCGCGGCGTCGCGTTCGACCATGATCAGCCCGTCGTTGCACAGTCGCTCCAGCGCGCCGCTCTTCGACGCTGCGGTCAGCAAGGCGGTCCCGGCGGGTCCGCCGCCGACGATCAATGTCCGGGCGATCGGCGGGGCAGCGGCACGCCGCTTTCGCACCGCGCACGCTGCGACGAAACGCGCCGCGACGTGGGCGGCGTCGGCTGCGCTCATCGCATCGGTGATGGGGAGCGAGATGAGCCGGGCCGACAATTCGTCCGCAACCGGGGTCGGTTCTATCCGCGAGACCTGTCGGAACCACGGCTGTTCGCCCAGATGCGGGCTGAAATACGCGCCGCTGCCGATTCCGTCGGCGGCCAGCCGGTCGGCGACGGTCGCGCGGTCGTGACCGACGGGGAGGAGGACGGGCAGGAACTGGCTCGCGCGGACCCCCGCTTCGGGGACGGCTTGCAACTCGAAGCCGCTGAGCGTCGCGCGGTACGCATCTTCGATCGCGGCGCGGTGCGCGACGACCGCGTCGATCTCCTCGAGCTTGGCAAAGGCCAGCAGCGCGGTCGCTTCGGACAGCTTGGCGTTGGTGCCGGCGATGCTCGCCGAGCGATTGCCCTCGAACCCAAACCCCGCCATCGCGCGCATCCGCTCGATCAGCGCGCGGTCGCCCGAATGGATCAGCCCGCCTTCGCCGACCGAAAAGGTCTTGGTCGCGTGCATCGAATATACCACCGCGAACGGCGCCGCCGCCCCGAACCCCAAGCCGAATTCGTCGCGCGAGCCGAGCGATGCGGCGGCGTCGATCACCACCCCGACGCCGTGCCGCGCCTGCAGCCCGGCATAGAAATCGAGATCGACCGGCGTTCCGAACGCGGCATAGGGCACCACGACCGCGATCTCGCTGCCGAACCGATCGAGCAAGCGCTCGACCGCGGCGTGATCGAGGCACCAGGTCGCCGGATCGACGTCGCAGATCAGCGGGGTCAGTCCCGCCCACCACGCCGCCTGACCCGTGGCCGCAAAGGTCATCGCCGGGACGATCGCATAGCGGCGTGGCGCGTCGGGGCCGGCCATCCCCGCCGCTTCGGCGATCGCTACCATCAGCCCCAGCGTCGCATTGGCGACCCCCAGGCTGCGGCCATGCTGCCCGAACAGCCGCGCGGTACAGGCGGCTTCGAACCTGCGCAGTTCGGGACCGTTGTTCGAATAAATCCCGCTTGCCTCGATCCGGGCGAAACCGGCGAGATGATCCGATACCCGCGGCGGGTTCGGCGCGATCAGCGGCAAGCGTGTCATCGTGCCGCGCTATCCCGGCACCTCCTAAGGTCGGGTTAGCGCGCTTGGCGATGGCTTGATCGAGGTCTATGATCGCGAGCGACAGGGAGACAGCCGATGGCGACCGAATTCATCCTCAACGGACGCGCTGCGCGTTTCGGTGGCGATCCCGAAACGCCGCTGCTCTGGGTGCTGCGCGATCATCTGGGTCTCACCGGCACCAAATACGGCTGCGGCGTCGCGCAATGCGGGGCGTGCACCGTCCATCTCGACGGCAAGAACCGCCGGAGCTGCGTCACCCCGGTCGGCACGGTTGCGGGCCGCAAGATCACCACGATCGAGGGCGCGACCGGCAAGCTGGCGAGCGCGGTCAAGGACGCCTGGGTGAAGCTCGACGTCCCGCAATGCGGCTTCTGCCAGTCGGGGCAGGTGATGTCCGCGATCGGGCTGCTCAGCGCCAAGCCCAACCCCGACGACACTGACATCGACCGCGGGATGGCGGGCAACATTTGCCGCTGCGCGACCTACGTCCGGATCCGTCAGGCGATCAAGGACGCGGCGAAGGAGGTGCGGGCATGAACGCGCTTACTCCGGATCGCCGCCAGTTCCTCGCCGCAAGTGGTCTGGTGCTAGGCCTTGCGTTGCCCGCACGCGGAGTCGCTGCCGCCGCCGCAGCGACGCCATTTCAGGCCAACGCCTTCGTGCGGATTGCGCCCGACGACACTGTTACAATCATCATCAAGCATATCGAATTCGGACAGGGTCCGGCGACCGGCATCTCGACGATCATCGCCGACGAACTCGACGCCGACTGGAGCCAGGTGCGGATCGAATTCGCCCCCGCCAACGACCCGTTGTACAAGAACCTCGCGTTCGGGACGATGGGCACCGGCGGCTCGACCGCGATCGCCGCGAGCTGGATGCAGGCGCGCATCGCCGGCGCGTCGGCGCGCGCGATGCTGGTCGCCGCCGCGGCGAAGCGCTGGGGCGTTCCCGCCGCCGAGGTGACGGTCGCCAAGGGTGTGGTCCGCCACGGCCGCAACCGCGCGAGCTTCGGCGAGCTGGCGGCGGAAGCGGCGACGCTGCCCGCACCGACCGACCCCAAGCTCAAGACGCCAGAGCAATTCACGCTGATCGGCACCGACCTGACCAAGGTCGACAGCCGCACCAAGAGCGACGGCACCGCGCAATTCACGATGGACGTCGCGCGACCCGGCATGGTCCACACCGCGATCGCGCACGCCCCCGCGTTCGGCGGCACGGTCACGAGCTTCGACCCTACCGCCGCGCTCGCGGTGCCGGGCGTGCTCGCGGTCGAACGCGTGCCGCAGGGCGTGATCGTGTTCGCGAGCGACACCTGGAGCGCGATGCGCGGCCGCAACGCGCTCGTGACCGACTGGGATCTGAGCAAGGCGGAAAAGCGCTCGAGCGAGGCGATGATCGCCGACTATCGCACCGCCGCTGCGACCCCCGGCGCGCAGGCGCACAAGGCGGGCGATGTCGCCGCCGGGCTGGCCGGTGCGACCAAGACGCTCGAGGCCGAATACGTCTTCCCGTTCCTGGCGCACGCGCCGATGGAGCCGATGGACGCGGTCATCGAACGTTCGGGAGACCGGGTCGACGTCTGGATGGGCAGCCAGTTCCAGGTCGGTGAGATGAGCGCGATCGCCGCAACGCTCGGAGTGAAGCCCGATCAGGTCCGGCTCCACGAACAATATGCCGGCGGCTCGTTCGGGCGCCGCGCGACCCCGGCGATGGAATTCGCGGTCGAGGCGGCGTGCGCACACAAGGCGTGGGGGAAGGGTCCGGTCAAGCACGTCTGGAGCCGCGAGAACGACCTGCAGGGCGGCCGTTACCGCCCGCTCGGCATCCACCGCTTGAAGGGCGGGATCGATGCCGCGGGCAAGATCGTCGCCTGGGATCAGGTGCTGGCGTTCCAGTCGTTCGTGCTCGGCACCCCGATGGAGAAAATGGCCGCACCGAGCGGTGTCGATGAGACGATGTTCGAAGGCAACGGGCTCGACGATTATGCGATCGCCAATGGCCGGGTCGGATATCACGTCATGCCCAATGGTGTGCCGACGCTGTGGTGGCGCTCGGTCGGGCACACCCACACCGCTTATGCGAGCGAAACCTTCTACGACCGGCTGCTGGCGCTCGGCGGGGTCGATCCGGTCGCGGGGCGGCTCGCGCAATTGAAGGATCCGCGCGCGAAGGGCGTGCTGACCCGCGTCGCCGAACTCACGGGCTGGGGCAAGTCGGTCCCCGCAGGCCGTGCGCGCGGCGTCGCGGTGCACAAGAGCTTCAACACCTATGTTGCGCAGGTCGCCGAGGTCTCGCGCGGCAGCGATGGTCTACCGCGCGTACACAAGGTTTGGTGCGCGGTCGATTGCGGGATCGCGGTGAACCCCAACGTCATCCGTGCGCAGATGGAGGGCGGGATCGGTTTCGCGCTCGGTCACGCGCTCTATGCCGAGGTGACGCTGGGCGAGGGCGGGCAGGTCGAGCAGAGCAATTTCGACCGCTACCGCTCGCTTCGCATGGCGGAAATGCCAGATATCGAGGTCGCTATCATCAAGTCGGCGGAGAAACCGACCGGGGTGGGCGAGCCCGGCGTGCCCCCCGCCGCGCCCGCGGTCGCCAACGCCTGGCGCGCACTGACCGGGCAGAGCGTGACGCGCTTGCCGTTCGCGCATATCTCCAATCGCGTGGGAGCTTCGGCATGAGCGCGCGGTTCGGGCTCGGCGTGCTCGCCGCCGCGGGGCTGGTCTTCGCCGGCACCGCATTCGTCGGCGCGCAGCCGAACGCCGGGCTGGCCGACGCGGCTGGCTTCGCGCAGATCGCCAACCGCGACGAGCGCTCGGTCGCGTTGTTCAACGAAATGGGCAAGGTGCTGACGCATCCCCGCTGCGTGAACTGCCACCCGCGCACCGACACCCCGCTCCAGGGTGATACCGGCCAGCGCCACGAGCCGGTCGTATTCCGCGGCAAGGATGGGGCAGGGGTTCCCGGTCTCGAATGTGCGACCTGCCACGGCCCCGCCAACGTCGCGTTCGCCAACGGCACCGGCAGCATTCCGGGCGACCCCAAATGGCACCTCGCCCCCGCGTCGATGGCGTGGGAAGGCAAGAGCGTCGGCGACATCTGTCGCCAGCTGAAGGATCGCACCCGCAATGGCGGCAAGACGCTCGCGCAGATCGCCGAGCACAATGCGCACGATCATCTGGTCGGCTGGGGCTGGAATCCCGGCAAGGGCCGCCAGCCCGCGCCGGGCACGCAAGCGCGCTTCGGCGACCTGACCAAGGCGTGGATCGCGGCGGGAGCGAAATGTCCGGCGTAATCGTCGCCCCGGCGGAGGCCGGGGCCCCGGGCCTGCCAAGGTGGGTCTGCCGCGGCCTGGCGGCCCCGGCCTCCGCCGGGGCGACGGACAGGGGATGACTCCGACCACCCTCACGTACGCCGTCGCGGACGGCATCGCGACGATCACGCTCGATCGGCCCGATGCGATGAACGCGTTCAACCGCGCGATGATGGACGACCTGATCGCCGCGTTCGACGCCACCGACGCCGACGATGCGGTCCGCGCGGTGGTGGTGACCGGCGCGGGCGAGCGCGCGTTCTGCGCGGGCGCGGACCTGTCGGCGGGGGCGGCGACCTTCGACTACGCCGAGCGCGGCGGCTGGGACGACGGTTCGCCGTTCCGCGCGGACGGCCGCATCGATTATAGCCACCCCGGCGCGCGCGACGGCGGCGGCAAGGTGGCGCTGCGGATCTTTGCCAGCCGCAAACCCGTGATCGGCGCAATCAATGGCGCGGCGGTCGGGATCGGCGCGACGATGACGCTGCCGATGGACTTCCGGCTCGCCAGCGAGACCGCACGGTTCGGCTTCGTGTTCGCGCGGCGCGGGATCGTGCCGGAAGCCGCGTCGAGCTGGTTCCTGCCGCGGATCGTCGGGATCGGGCAGGCGCTCGAATGGTGCTATGCCGGCGACGTATTCGACGCGGCCGAGGCCCTGCGCGGCGGACTGGTGAAGAGCGTCCACGCTCCCGCCGACCTGCTCCCCGCCGCCTATACATTAGCGGAACGGCTGACCGGAGGCAGCGCCCCGGTGTCGGTCGCGATGACGCGCAAATTGCTGTGGGCGGGTCTTGCATCGGCGCACCCGATGGACGCGCACCGCCGCGACAGCCGCGCGATCTGGGCGCGCGGCGCGGCGGGCGATGCGAAGGAAGGCGTCGCGAGTTTCTTGGAAAAACGTGCGCCGAGCTACCCCGACCGCGTGACCGAAAAGTGGGACGAATTCGCCGCTTGGTTCGACGACCCGCCCTACGACTAAGCCGCCTCCGCGACCCTCAAGTCGCGCATCGCCTCAGCCGTGATCGT
Organism: Pseudomonadota bacterium; assembly: GCA_040385975.1. Taxonomy (GTDB): domain Bacteria; phylum Pseudomonadota; class Alphaproteobacteria; order Sphingomonadales; family Sphingomonadaceae; genus Sphingomonas. The sequence continues at coordinate 9,268 of JAZKGJ010000150.1, forward strand.
CAGGCTCCGCTTGCGCGCGCCGTGATCGTAGATCGCGCTCGCGACCATTATCTCGTCCACCCCGGTTCGCGCCACGAAGTCGGCCAGTCCGCGCCGTACCGTCGCGGCGCTGCCGACCGCCGAGCATTGCAGGACATGGTCGAGGATCGCGGCGCCCTGCGGCCCCAGGCTCGCGCGGTAATGCGCGACCGGGGGCGGCAGCTGGCGCGGGTTGCCGGTGCGCAGCGCGACGAACGTCTGCTGCTGGCTCGACGCGAGCAATTCGGCTTCGGCATCGGTGTCGGCGGCGAACACGTTGAAGCCGGCCATCGCATAAGGCCGCGCGAGCTGCGCCGAGGGCTTGAACTCGCGGCGGTAGATCGCAAGCGCCGCGTCCAAGGCATCGGGCGCGAAGTGCGACGCGAATGCATAGGGCAGCCCGAGCATCGCCGCGAGCTGCGCGCCGAAGGTGCTTGATCCCAGGATCCACAGATCGGGTCGCGCCCCTGCGCCCGGGGTCGCGACGATCCCGGTGCGCCCGTCGTCGGCGAAGTAGCTCTGCAGCTCGACCACATCGCGCGGGAAGCCGTTCGGGTCGCTGTCGAGCGTCCGCCGCAGCGCCGCCGCCACCCGCTGGTCGCTCCCCGGCGCGCGCCCCAGCCCCAAGTCGATCCGCCCCGGGAACAATGCGTCCAAGGTCCCGAACTGCTCGGCGATCGTCAGCGGGGCGTGATTGGGCAGCATGATCCCGCCCGCGCCGACGCGGATGGTGTTGGTGGCCGCGGCGACATGGCCGATCACGACCGCCGTCGCCGCGCTCGCGATCCCCCGCATCCCGTGATGCTCGGCGCACCAATAGCGCCCGAACCCGACCGCCTCGGCATGGCGTGCGA
>JAZKGJ010000151.1:0-257 GCA_040385975.1 Pseudomonadota bacterium
AGCGTCGTGCTGCCCGCACCGACCTTGGTCAGCCCGCCCGCGCCGCTTGCGACGCCCGAGAACGTCGCCGCGCCGCCAAGTCCGCCGGTGGTCAATGTGCCGCCGCTGAGCACTACCGCGCCCGCCCCGTTCAGATTGCCGATTTCCTGGTTCGCGCGCACGTCGAGCGTGCCGCCCGCCGCCACGCTCACATTGCTGCCGACCGGGATTGCCGCGCCGCCGGTTACTGCCAGCGTGCCGCCCGCGATCGCGGTCGC
>JAZKGJ010000151.1:267-20824 GCA_040385975.1 Pseudomonadota bacterium
GGGCGAGGGTGCCGGCCGTGATGGTGGTTGATCCGGCATAGGTGTTGGCCCCGCCCAGCACGAGCGTGCCGGCATCGTTCTTCAGCAACCCGCCGGTCCCGCCGATCGCCGCGTTGATCGTCGCGGTCACGCCCGGATCGACCCGCAGGTTGGTCGCCGCCACCCGCGCCGACAGCGCCCCGGTGCCCGCCGCGATCACATAGCCGTCGGTGATGAACTGCGCGCCGGTGAAGCTGATCGCGTCGTTGACCGTCACGGTCCCGGCCGCGCCCTGGAACACCGCGAACGCGCCGCCCCAGGCGGTGTTCGACACGCCGTTGGCGTCGGTCCAGTTGGGCTGGTTGTTGGTCCAGCTTCCCGTCCCGCCGTCGACCACGCCGTTGCCGGTGAAATCGGCACCGTCCCAGAACTGGATCGTGGTCGGCGCGGGCACGCCGTAGATCAGGTTGATCTGGGTCGCGACCGAGGTCTGGATCGCGAACGGCGCGTTGGCGCCCACCGGGGTCGTGCCAACCACCAAGCCATTGTCGGTCAGCGTTCCGGTGTAGTTGAGCAGCCGATAGACGCCCTCGCCAAACCCACCGATGTCGTTGACGTTGAGCGTGCCGTCGAGCGTCAGATTGCCGTTGACCTGGATCAGGTCGCTCGTCCCCGGCGCGCCGAAATCGTAATTGAGCACAGTCCCCGCACCCAGCACCAGCCCGCCGGTGGTGAGCGTGCCGACGCCGCCATTGCCCGGCGCGATCGCCGCGTCGCCCGCGCTCAGCACCCCGGTGACGCTGCCCGCGCCGCTGAGGCTGGTCCCGTTGGCGAGCGTCACCGCCCCCGCCCAGCGCCCCGGCAGCGCGATCCCGCCGCCGTTGACCGCCAGCGTGCCGGTCGCGGTATTCTGCCCCGACAGCGTCAGGATGCCGGCCCCGACCTTGGTCAAATTGCCGGTCTGCGTGAACAGCCCCGAGAACGTCGTGCTGCTGTTGTCGCCGCCCGCGGTCAGCGTCGCGGCGTTGAGCTGGCCGAGCCGGACGGTGCCGTCGCCGGCGATGCTGGCGATGGTTTGATTGCGGGCTACCGGAATGCTCAGGTCCGCCGCATCGACCGTGTTGTCGTTGAGGTCGAGAACACCGGTCCCGGTAACCGTCACTGCCGAATTGGCAGAAAAACTGTTGTCGCGCTGGCCGGTGCGCAGTCGCCCGCTACTGATCGTGGTCGCGCCCGAGTAGGTGTTGGCGGCGGTCGCCGATAGCGTCAGCGTCCCGGTGTTGACGACGCTGAGTGCGCCGGTGCCGGTGATCCCGGTGGTCGCGCTGTTGGTGACTGTGCCGGTGCGATTGTAGCTCAGCGTACCGTTGTTGACGATCGCGCCGACGACCGACCCGCCGCTCGTCCCTGCATCGTCGTATCGTAGGGTTGCGTTGGCGGCGATCGTTGCGCCGTTGACCAGCGTCTGAGTGTTGGTGATGCCCCACGTGCCACTCTGCACGTTCAGCGTTTCGAAATTGGTGGCAGTGCCCAAGACTTGCGAGCCGGTTCCCGCAAGATTCAGGATGTCGGTGATCGTGGTGATCGTTGCCGACGAGGTGCCCTGAATATCGCCGTTGATCGTGGTGCCGGTCTCGATCGTCAGCGTGTTGGTTCCCGACACGGTTGCGTTGGACGCGCCGGTCCCGGTCGTGAACGCTATCGCATTACCGCTAGCGCCCTGCCCCACGCCGGCAGTGACGGTGCTACCCGCATTCAGTCGGATCGTATTAGCGACATTCTGTTGCGTGACTTGAACCCGGATGCCCTCGCGACCGAGATCGCGAGCCGCGACTCCGCTGCCGCTGATCGTACCGTTGTTGACGATCGTCACGGTGCCGCCGTTGGCGATCACCCCGAACGCGCCGGTGATGTTTCCAGTCGCGGCATTGGTCAGGTTGAGCGTGCCGGTCCCGTCGATGCGGATCGCCTCGCTCTGGTTCGGTGTCGTGCCGATCCCGCTGCCCGTAATCGTCCCAGCGTTGACGATCGTGGTGTTGGCGGTGGCCAGCACGCCCTGCGCCCCGCTGATGCTGGCATTCGCGGCATTGGTCAGGTTGAACGTGACGTCGGCAAGGGAAACCTGGATGCCTTGCGCTGCCTGGATCGCACCGCCGGCGATATTGCTGCCATCGCTCAATATGGCGCCGAAATTGTCGATCCTGATAGTGCCGGTGTTCGGGACGGGGGGGGTAGCAGCACTAACGCCTTCGAAGCGAATCGCATCGTTGGCTGCGCTGATGGTCCCGCGGTTGGTGATCGTCGTCGTGCGGTCGCCGCCGGTCGTGATGTTGCTGCTGATGCCACGCCCATTGTTGCCGGCGGTGCCGACATTGCCGCGGATCGCTCCGTCGTTGGCAATGGATATGCCGCTGCCCGTGCTCGGTGCGACAATGCTGACCGCCTGGCCAGTCGCGGTGATATTCGTTGCGCCGGCGTTGACGGTCAGGCTGTCGCTCAAGTCCATCCGGACTTCGCGCGTTTCGTTGCCGGTGGTCGTGCCGCTCTGACCCGTCGCGCCGGCCGTGCCCAGAACGCAGCTCGTCCCCGTCCCGGTGCAGTTGGTCGTCTGCGCGACCGCCACGCCCGGCGCGGCGAGGGCACAGGCCGAGAGCAGCAGGCTGGTGCGAAGGCTGGCGAAACGGCGCCGGTCGATGGTCGTCATGGAAATACCCCTTGAAACAGCTGGCTATTCTGAATTGGTAGGACCGATTCGGGTCAGGATGCGATCGGCGTTACGGCCTTGCTCGGTCGGTCCGGCCGCAGACCCTCGGGCGATTAAGTGGCCGCAGGCAAAGCGCGATTTTCGGACAATCCGCCGCCGCCGCTCGTCAGCGCCGCTGGTCGCGGCCGCTTGATATGCGCGATGTGCATACCAATCCTCTCCCTTTTCTTTACCAGCGACGCTGAACCGATCCATGCCAGTTGTCAACGCCTTGGCTGCCACTGGCTGCGCACGCCTGCGCGGTTGCGGCGGCGGGGCGGCGCGCCTACCGTCGTTGCGCAGCGAACATGGGTGAGGAGGCGGACCGGATGGCGGGGTTGTGGTTCGATCAGTTCGCGCTCGGGCAACGGTTTTCCCACGAAATCCGCCGAACGGTCACCGACGCAGACAACATGCTGTTCAGTGCGATGACGTATAACCCGGCGCCGATTCACATCGATCACGCTTATGCCGCGACCACCGAATTCGGCCGCCCGCTGGTCAATTCGCTCTTCACGCTCGGGCTGGTGGTGGGATTGAGCGTGCAGGACACCACGCTCGGCACGACGGTCGGCAATCTGGGGTTCGCGGAAACGACCTTCCCGAAGCCGGTGTTCGCGGGCGACACGATCCGGGTCGAAACCGAAGTGACCGCGCTGCGCGCCAGCAATTCGCGCCCCGGCCAGGGGATCGTCACCTTCACCCACACCGGCCTCAATCAGCGTGACGAGGTAATCTGCCGGACCGTCCGCAACGCGCTGATGATGGGAGCACCAAGTGATGCGTGAAGCCGCGATCGTCGCCACCGCCCGCACCCCGATCGGCAAGGCCTATCGCGGCGCGTTCAACGCGACCGAAGCGCCGGTGCTGGCCGGGCACGTCATGAACGCCGCGGTCGAACGCGCCGGGATCGACCCCGCGCGGATCGACGAGGTGTTCTGGGGGGTCGGCAATCAATGGGGTACGCAAGGCGGGAATGCCGGACGGATGGCGATCTTTGCCGGCCGGTTGCCGCACAGCGTCCCCGCCTTCACGCTCGACCGCAAATGCGGCTCGGGGCTGACCGCGGTGGCGCTGGCGGCGCGGACGATCATGTGCGGTGAGGCCGACGTCGCGCTCGCCGGGGGGATGGAATCGGTCAGCTATACGGTGAACCAGGACGCGCCGCGCTTCGTCAACACCAGCGTCACCGACGCCGTCCCCGCCGCCTACATCCCCATGATCGAAACCGCCGAGATCGTCGCCGAGCGCTATGGCATCACCCGCGCCGCGCAGGACGAATATGGCGCGATGAGCCAGCAGCGCGCCGCCGCGGGTCTCGCGAGCGGTGCCTTTGCGGAGGAGATCGCGCCGATTACCGTCGACAAGGCGCTGTTCGACAAGGGCGGCAACCGGACCGGGACCGAGACCGTCACCGTGACGCAGGACGAGGGGATCCGCCCCGGCACCACGCTGGAGGGGTTGCAGGGCCTCAAGACCGTCTGGGGCGGCGGCGCCTTCACCGGTCCGGGCAGCAACGTGACCGCGGGCAATGCCAGCCAGCTGAGCGACGGCGCATCGGCGCAGATCCTGATGGACCGCGAACTGGCGGTCGCCGAGGGCAAGGACGTGCTCGGCATCTATCGCGGGTTTCAGGCGGCGGGGTGCGAGCCCGACGAGATGGGCATTGGACCGGTCTTCGCGATCCCCAAATTGCTCGAACGTGCCGGGCTGTCGGTCGCCGACATCGGGCTGTGGGAGCTGAACGAGGCGTTCGCGTCGCAATGCCTCTATTGCCGCGACCACCTCGGCATCGATCCCGCCAAGTACAACGTCAACGGCGGCGCGATCGCGGTCGGGCATCCGTTCGGGATGACCGGCAGCCGCCTGGTCGGCCACGCGCTGATCGAAGGCCGCAAACGCGGCGTTCGCTATGTCGTGGTGTCGATGTGCACCGCGGGCGGGATGGGCGCGGCGGGGTTGTTCGAGATAGTCTGAGTCATAGCATTTCCGAACCTGGCACCCGTTCGTCCCGAGCGAACGGACTAGGGTGGGTCAGCGCCTGACCCCCCACCTCCAACCGGGAACGCCGCACCTGCCACCGCGTTACCGTCCTACAACAGGGAGAAGACCATGCTCTGGACGATCGCCGTCATTCTCGTCGTGCTCTGGCTGCTCGGGTTCAGTCTGAACGTCGGCGCTGGGCTCATCCACCTGCTGCTCGTCGTCGCGGTCGTGGTGGTGCTGGTCCAGCTCTTTACCGGGCGGCGGGTTTAGCGGCTCACCAACCCTCGCTGCCCGCGCCGCCCTTGATCGGCCCGCGTAGGCAGCGCCTTACCCAGCCGCCATAATAGCCGCCCGGCTGCGGGGTTGCGCGCTCGTCATCGGCGAAACACGCGACCAGCGCCGGGTAGAATGCGAACCAGCCCGCAATTGTGGCGAAACCACGGTGCAGATCGTCGAGTGGGTCGGGATAGCTATAGGCGGCGCGCGCCACCGTCCGGTTGCCGACAGCCAGATCGTAATGGACCGCGGCGCCCTTCCATTCGCAGATCGTGACGTAATCGGTTGGGGTCATCAGGTCGGTGCGGACGTCGTCGGGCGCGAAGTAATGAACCGGTGCGCCGGCGGTCTCGCATACCGTAATTCCGCGCGAGGTCTCGGCAATCACCAGCCCACCCGCCTCGACGCGCAGGATCGCGCCAGCCGGGCGCACCAACGGCGGGCGCGGAAAGTCCCACACCGATTCCTCGCCTGGCCCTGCGACCTCGATCTCCGCCGGGCGCGGGCTGTGGCCCCAATGGAGCCGAGCACGGTGGGCATGGTCCAGCAGCCGCGCCTTGTCGGGCAGCGGCGGCAGTGCGCCGCTCACTCCGCGAACAGCAGGACCGGGGTTTCCAGATATTTCTTGAGCAGCTGGACGTAACTCGCCGCGTCCCAGCCATCGACCACACGGTGGTCGCAGCTGATCGACAGGTTCATGAGCTTCGCGCGGACGATGTCGTCGCCCCCCCTCCCATCAGACCTGAACACCGGACGCTCGACGATCTTGTTGGGGCCGATGATCGCGACTTCGGGGCGGTTGATGACCGGGGTGGTGGCGATCCCGCCGAGCGGCCCGAGCGACGTGACGGTGATCGTACCGCCGCCCATCTCGTCGGGCTTCAGCTTGCCGGCGCGCGCTGCCTCCGCCAGCCGGCCGATCTCGGTCGCGAGCTGCCAGACGTTCCTATCCTGCGCGTCGCGGATGACCGGAACGGTCAGCCCCGCGTCGGTCTGCGTCGCCATCCCCAGATGCACCGCCCCGTGCCGCGTCACCACGCCACCCTCATCGTCGTAGCGCGCGTTCAGCATCGGGAAGTCGGGCAGCGAGCGACAGATTGCAACGATCAAGAGCGGCAGCAAGGTCAGCTTGGGGCGCGCGCCGCGGTTCGCGTTCAAATCCGCACGGACATCCTCCAGCGCGGTAACGTCGATTTCGTCGACATAGGTGAAATGCGGAATGTTGCGCTTCGCCGCAGCCATGTTCTCGGCGATCTTGCGGCGCATCCCGATGACCTTGACGACCTCGTCGGCGCGGACGCGGCTGGCGTGGGGGGCGTGATAGCCCTGCCCCGAGCCGTAGCGCAGGAACGCGTCCAAATCGGCGTGGCGGACGTGAGCGCCGTCGTGCTTCACCTGGCCGAGATCGACGCCGAGATCCTTGGCGCGCGCACGCACCGCGGGGGAAGCGAGCGTCTTCTCCCTCTCACCATCAGGGGAGAGGGTCGGGGAGCGGGGGCGATCGGTGAGCGGCGGCGTTTGATCGACAGCCCCCTCTCCCAACCCTCTCCCCTGAAGGGGAAAGGGCGCTTCCTCCTCCACTCCCGGCGTCTCCGCCTCGACCTGCTCCTCGAAGTCGTCGTCGCTGGCACCGAGCTGCTCGGCGACCGCGTCCGCGGTCTCCGCTTGCGTCATCTCACCCGCGCCCGCGCCCTCGGTCTCGATCACCACCAGCATTCCGCCGATCGCGATCTGGTCGCCGACTTCGCCGGCCAGCTCGACCACCGTTCCCGATACCGGCGATTCCATCTCGACCGTCGCCTTGTCGGTCATCATGTCGGCGATGTTCTGGTCTTCCTCGATCCGGTCGCCGACCGCGACATGCCAGGCGACGATCTCGGCCTCGGCAATGCCTTCGCCGATATCGGGAAGCTTGAAGATAAACTTAGCCATCTGACCTGATCCGTTCGTGTCGAGCGAAGTCGAGACACCTTGGCCGGTGTCCCCTGAACCCCGTCCCTCGACTTCGCTCGGGACGAACGGGGTGGGGCCGCGAAGTTATTCGCGCATGATCTTCTTGAGCGCCTCGGTGATCCGCACCGGTCCCGGGAAATACGCCCATTCCAGGCTGTGCGGATAGGGCGTGTCGAACCCGGTCACGCGTTCGACCGGTGCCTCGAGATGATAGAAGCAGCGCTCCTGTACCAGCGCCGACAGCTCGGCACCGAAGCCGCCGGTCCGGGTCGCTTCGTGGATCACCATGCAGCGCCCGGTCTTCTTCACCGACGTTTCGATCGTGGCGATGTCGAGCGGGACCAGCGTGCGCAGATCGATGATCTCCGCGTCGATCCCGGCCTCCGCCACCACCGCCTCGGCGACATGGACCATCGTGCCATAGGCCAGCACGGTCAGCGCTGCGCCCGCCCGGACGATGTTCGCCTGACCCAGCTCGACCTTGAAATACCCGGTCGGGACCTCGGCGGCGGGATGCTGCGACCAGTTCCTGGCCGGCCGGTCCCAATAGCCATCGAATGGGCCGTTGTAGATGCGTTTGGGCTCGAAGAAGACGACCGGATCGTTGTCCTCGATCGCCGCGATCAGCAGCCCCTTCGCGTCGTAGGGCGTCGCCGGGATGACCGTCTTGATCCCCGACATGTGCGTGAACAGCGCCTCGGGCGACTGGCTGTGCGTCTGCCCGCCGAAGATGCCGCCGCCATAGGGCGTGCGGATCGTGATCGGCGAGGTGAATTCGCCCGCCGAGCGGTAGCGCAGCCGCGCGGCTTCGCTGACCAGCTGATCGAGCCCCGGATAGATATAATCGGCGAACTGGATTTCGGGGACGGGCCGTAGGCCGTACGCCCCCATGCCCACCGCCACTCCGACGATGCCGCATTCGTTGATCGGGGTGTCGAACACCCGGGTCTTGCCGTGCTTGGCCTGCAACCCCGCGGTCGCGCGGAACACACCCCCGAAATAGCCGACGTCCTCGCCCATCACGATCACGTCGGGATCGCGCTCCATCATCACGTCGAGCGCCGAATTGATCGCCTGGATCATGTTCATCCGGGTGGTGGTGCCGTCGGCGGCGGCGGTTCCCGTTTCAGATTCGATTGCATCAGCCATTTCAGTGATCCGTCGCCCCGGCCTTGAGCCGGGGTCCCGCTCTTGGTCGCGAGCAATTGGAAGAAGCGGGAGCCCGGGTCGAGCCCGGGGTGACGAGGGTGAAGGCCGAATTCATGCGTGCTTCGCCCACGGCCGGCCGCTGGCGGTTTCCTCGGCCAGCATCTGCGCCTGCTGTTCTTGCAGATGCCACGGCAGTTCCTCGAACACCCCTTCGAACATCGTATCGAATTTCTGGTGCAGCCCGTGGCCGAGCACGCCGTTGCGCTCGGCGTCCTTCTGCGCGGCTTTCACCTGTTCGGCGAGGTCCTTGTCCTGCGCGGCGTGACGCTCCTCGTCCCATTCGCCGAGTACGATGAGATGGTCCTTCAGCCGGCGGATCGGATCGCCCAGCGGCCACGCGTTGGGCTCGCCCGCGCTGCGATACTGGGTCGGATCGTCGGAGGTCGAATGGCCTTCGGCGCGGTAGGTGAAATGTTCGATCAGCGTCGGCCCCTGATTGGTCCGCGCGCGTTCCGCCGCCCACGCGGTCGCAGCATAGACCGCGAGCGCGTCATTGCCGTCGATCCGGAGGCCCGCAATCCCATACCCAACCGCGCGTGCCGCAAAGGTCGTCTCGTCGGCGCCGGCGAAGCCCGAATAGCTGCTGATCGCCCATTGGTTGTTCACGACGTTGAGGATCACCGGCACGCGGTACACGCTGGCGAAGGTGCACGCCGAATGAAAATCGCCCTCCGCGGTCGAGCCGTCGCCGCACCAGGTCGCGGCGATCCTCGTGTCGCCCTTTGCCGCCGACGCCATCGCCCAGCCGACCGCCTGCGGGTATTGCGTCGCCAGATTGCCGCTGATCGAGAAAAAGCCGAAGCGCTTTTCCGAATACATGATCGGCAATTGGCGGCCCTGCAACTTGTCGCCGGCGTTCGAATAGATCTGGTTCATCATATCGACCAACGGACAGCCGCGCGCGATCAGCAGCCCCTGCTGGCGGTAGGAGGGGAAGCACATGTCGTCGCGGTCGAGCGCGAACGCCTGCGCGACCGCCACCGCCTCCTCGCCGGTCGATTTCATGTAGAAACTGGTCTTGCCCTGCCGCTGCGCGCGGAACATGCGTTCGTCGAACGCGCGGGTCAGCGCCATGCTGCGCAGCATTTCGCGCAGCATATCGGGCGACAGCCGCGGATTCCAGTGCCCGCCGGCGGTGCCGTCGTCGTCGAGCACGCGGATCAGACCATACGCCAATTCGGTGAACTGCGCCGCGGGCTCGGCCGAATCGGGCCGCCGTGCGGCATCGACCGGCGGCACCTCGACCCCCACGAAATCGACCGCGTCGCCGGGCCGGAACTTCGGCTCGGGCACGTGGAGCGACAATGGCGGCAGGTTCGAGCGAAGGCGCTCTTCGGTCACTCGGCTCTCCCCAGCGGACGGCATCCGCGCGCTCCTAACCCGCAATCGACGCATTGGCGAGACCGCGGTTCCATGCCACGGTGCTCGCGACCTGCCCATCGAGACCTGCCGTGGAGACTTGCCCCATGCTGCTTCGTACTGCCGCCCTTGCGACCATGCTCTTCGCCGTCGGCGCAACCGCGCAACCCGGACCCCGTCCCCGGACGTTCTGGACCGGTGGGTTCAATCAGGGGATTGCCGAATATTCGACCGGCACCTTCGACCAGGCGATCGACGCAGGGGTGCGGATCGCGTGCCTGCCGAACGGCAGCGCGACGATCGCGGTGCAGATCAAGGGCGTCGCCCCCGCCGCGGGTCAGCGCCTCCGCTTGATCCCGACGACCCGCCGGGCGTCGCGGGCGTTCGATTTCCGCGCCGGTCCGGACGGCACGATCGCCGTCCCGCGTGCCGCCCGTTCGCCGCAGTTCCGGCAATTGTGGGCCGCGCTCAGGAGCGGCGACACGCTGACGGTGCGCTACGCCGACGAAAGCTTCGCGGTCCTCTCGCTGGTCGGCGCGGCGGCGACGCTGCCGGTTCGGGTCTGCGGAAAGTAATTATTCGACCGGAAAACCGCGCCGCTCAAATAACGGCCTGACATCGGGATCGCGGCCGCGGAACGCGCGGTAGGCCAGCTTGCGGTCGGTCTCGTTGCCGGTCGACAGCAGCGTCGCGCGAAACGCGTCGGCGGTCGCCTTGTCCCACACGCCCTTTTCCTCGAACAGGGCCCAGGTGTCGGCGTCCATCACTTCGGACCACAGATAGCTGTAATAGCCCGCCGAATAACCGTCGCTGCCGAAGATGTGCTGGAACTGCGGTGAGCGGTGCCGCATCACCATTTCCTTGGGCATCCCGAGCTCGGCGAGCGTTGCCCTTTCGAACGCATCGGCGTCGGTCACCGCGGTGTCGCGGTCGTGGTATTTCATGTCGACGATCGCGCTCGACAGATATTCGACCGTGTCGAACCCCTGGTTGAAGGTCGCCGATTTCTCGATCTTGTCGACCAGCGCAGCGGGCATCGGCTGGCCGGTCTGATAATGTTTCAGATAGCGGTCGATGACGTCGCGGGTCAGCAGCCAGTTTTCGTTCACCTGGCTCGGATATTCGACGAAATCGCGCGGCGTGCCCGACAGCCCCGGATAGGTCACGTTCTGCAGGAAGCTGTGAATCGCGTGGCCGAATTCGTGGAACAGCGTGCTCGCATCGTCGAGGCTGATCAGCACCGGCTGCCCGTCGGCACCTTTGAGGAAGTTGTTGTTGTTCGACGCCAGCACGTTGCGGTGCCCGCCTAGCTCCTGCTGTCCGCGGTAGCGCGTCGCCCACGCCCCCGAACGCTTCCCGCTGCGCGCATAGCCGTCGAAGTAGAACACCCCGACGTTCTTGCCGGTCTTCAGGTTGGTGACTTCGTAGGTCCGCACCGCGGGATCGAACACCGGAATCGTGCCCGTATTTTCCTTGAACCCCAGATCGTAGAGCCGCCCGGCGGCGTAGAACGCGCCCTGGATGATGTTGTCGAGCTGAAGATATGGCTTCACCTCGCTCTCATCCAAGTCGTATTTCGCCTTGCGGACCTTCTCGGCATAGAAGCGATAGTCCCAGGGCGCGATCGTCAGCTTCGCGCCTTCCGCATCCGCCACCTTCTGCATGTCAGCGACTTCCTGATGCACCCGCGCGACCGCGGCGGGCCACACCTTCATCATCAACGCCATCGCATTGGCCGGGGTCTCGGCCATGGTGTCGTCCATCCGGAAATAGGCGTGGTTCTTGAACCCGAGCAGCCTGGCGCGCTCCTGGCGGAGCTTCAGGATGGTCGCGATCGTCGCATTGGTGTCGTTGGCATCGCCATTGTCGCCGCGATCGACGAACTTCTGCCAGACCTGCTGCCTGAGCGCGCGGTCGGTCGCGTACATCAGCACCGGCTGCACCGACGACCGGGTGTTGACGATCGCATAGCTGCCCGCGGGCAATTTGCGCTCGGCCGCCGCCGCCGCGAGGCTCGCGACGAACGCATCGGGCAACCCGGCGAGCTTCGCCTTATCGGCGACGACGGTCCAGGTCTCCTCGTCCGCCAGCAGTTTTTCACCGAAGCTGTTGAACGCGACCGACAGCTGCTGGTTGAGCTTGCTGACCTCGGCCCGCTGGGCATCGCTCAACAACGCCCCGCGCCGGACGTAGCTGCGATAGCTCCGCTCGAGCAGCCGGAGCTGCTGCGCATCAAGCTTTTGCGCACCGCGCGTCTCGTACGCCGCCTTGATGCGCGCGAAGAGCTTGGGGTCGAGCGTCACTTCGTCGTAGAATTTGCTCAAACGCGGCGACCATGCGCGGTCGATCGCCTGGACTTCCTTGTTCGCGAGGTTGGAGGTGAAGACTCCCCACATCGCCTGCACCCGGTCCATGCTTTCGCCGGCGTCCTGCAACGGCACGATCACGTTGGCAAAGGTCGCGGGCGCCGGATTGTCGCGCACTTTTGCGTAATCGGCGCGGACTTCGGCCATCCCGGCCTCGAACGCCGCCGGGAACAGCGCCGGCGTCGCCTTGTCCCACTGCGGCACCCCGTCGAACGGACCCGGCCATGGCTTGGTAATGACCGACGGGTCGATCGCCGCAGTCGTGGCGGTAGGGACAGTAGCGGCTTGCGGCATGGCGGCTCCGGGCAAAGCGGTGAGCAGGGTGGTCGCGAACAGAACGCGGCGCAGCATCGGGGACATCGAACTCTCCAGGGATCGGCGACGGCGGGGAGTCTCTAAGCTGTAACGAACGGGTGACAAGGCCCGGGGCGGGACGCTAGGCGCCGGGGGACGAGAGCAACATCGTGGGACAGCGTTCGCCATTCGCCAGGTCGGTGCCCTGCCCTATCGCTACACCGCGACCGGCGCGGTCGAGGTGCTGTTGATCACCTCGCGCGACACCGGGCGCTGGGTCATCCCCAAGGGCAATCCGATGCGCGGGCGCACCGCGCACGAAGCCGCCGCACAGGAAGCCTATGAAGAGGCTGGTGCGGTCGGCGAGATCAGCCCGGCGGCGCTCGGCGAATATCAGTATTTGAAGCGGCGCCCGCGCGGCGACGTGACCGCGACCGTTTCGGTCTTTCCGCTGGTGGTGCGCGAACAATTGGGCGACTGGCCCGAACGCAGCCAGCGCCGCACCCGCTGGTTCAGCCTCGACGAAGCCGCCGATGCGGTCGCCGAGGGAAGTCTGAAGACGCTGCTACGCCAATTTCAATCCGTCCCGCCCGCGCCCGGCGCGGCGGCAACCGAGACGACAGGGAGACGCACGATGTCCAGCTGGTTCCAGAAGCTGCTACCCAGCCAGGGACGTTTTTTCGACCAGTTCGAAACCCACGCCGCGACCCTGGTCGGCGGTGCCGACGCGCTGTCGAAGCTGCTCCACGGCGATGCCGACCGCGAGGGCGCGGTGAACGAGATTCAGCGCCAGGAGCACCTCGCCGACGATGTCATCCGCGACGTGCTGACCGACCTGCGCCGGGTGTTCGTGACCCCGTTCGATCGCAGCGCGATCACCCAGCTGATCGGCGCGATGGACGATTCGATCGACGAGATGAACGCGACCGCCAAGTCGGCCGAGCTGTACGAGGTCGAGACCTTCGAGCCGGGAATGCGCGACATCAGCGCGATCGTGGTCGAGGCGGCGCGGGTCACCGCCGAAGCGATCCCGTTGCTGCGCAATTTGGCGAAGAACGCCGGGCGGCTGACCGAGCTGACCGCGCGGCTGGTCGAGCTGGAGGGTCATGCCGACGACATCCACGCGACCGGGCTCAAGGCGCTGTACAAGGCGCACGGCAAGACCGCGCCGATGGACTTCGTGGTCGGCCGCGAAATCTACAGCCACCTGGAGCGCGTCGTCGACCGGTTCGAGGATGTCGCCGACGCGATCCAGGGCCTTGTGATCGATCACGCCTGATGCAGGTCTCGTTCGAAGTCTTGGTGTTTCTGGTCATCGTCGCGCTGGCGTTCGATTTCCTGAACGGGTTGCACGACGCCGCCAATTCGATCGCGACGATCGTCGCCACGCGGGTGCTCCAGCCGCATTGGGCGGTGCTGTTCGCGGCGACCTTCAACTTCCTCGCGATCTTCGTGGTCGGGCTGCACGTCGCCGAAACCGTCGGCAAGGGCATCATCAGCGCGGAGATCGTCGATCCCGCGGTCATCTTCGCGGCGCTGATGGGCGCGATCGTCTGGAACGTCATCACCTGGCTCGGCGGAATCCCGTCGTCGTCCAGCCATGCGCTGATCGGCGGGCTGGTCGGGGCGGGCGTCGCCAAGGTCGGGGTGTCGGCGATCGTCTGGTCGGGAGTGCTCAAGACCGTCGTGTTCATCGCGCTGTCGCCCACCATCGGGATGTTGCTCGCATTGCTGATCGTGCTGGTCGTCGCCTGGACCAGCATCCGGCTGACTCCGCTCGGGGTCGACAAGCGCTACCGCCGACTGCAGCTCGTTTCCTCGGCGCTCTACTCGCTCGGCCACGGCGGCAACGATGCGCAAAAGACGATGGGGATCATCGCGGTGCTGCTGTATTCGCAAGGGATGCTGGGCGACACGTTCTACGTGCCGTGGTGGGTCATCATCAGCTGTTACGTCGCGATTGCCGCCGGCACGATGTCGGGCGGCTGGCGGATCGTGAAGACGATGGGATCGAAGATCACCCGGCTGACCCCGGCGCAGGGGTTCAGCGCGGAGACCGGTGCGGCGATGATGCTGTACGGCGCGACCGCATTCGGCATCCCGGTCAGTTCGACCCACACCATCACCGGCGCGATCGTCGGGGTCGGCGCGTCGCGGCGCTTGTCGGCCGTGCGCTGGAACGTCGCCAGCAGCATCGTGGTCGCCTGGGTCGTGACGCTCCCCGCCGCGGGGCTGATCGCGGCCGCGACCTACTGGATTACGGTTAGGCTGGCGGGTTAGCCGCCGACCGTCTGTTCGATCACCCCGAAAATCGGGTGGTGTCGGTCGTCTTCCGCCCAGATCCGCACCGTGTCGCCGGCTTTCAGGAACGGGGTGACCGGCTTGCCGCTCGCGATCGTCTCGACGGTGCGGACTTCGGCCAGGCATGAATAGCCGACCCCGCCCGCGCCGATCGGCTGGCCCGGCCCGCCATCGGCATCGCGGTTGCTGACCGTGCCCGAGCCGACGATGGTGCCCGCCCCCAGCTTGCGCGTCCTGGCGGCGTGCGCGATCAGGGTGCCGAAGTCGAAGGTCATGTCCTCGCCCGCTTCGGCGCGGCCGAACGGTTCGCCGTTCAGGTCGACCATCAGCTTGCGGTGCAATTTGCCGCCCCGCCACCAGTCGCCGAGCGCTTGCGGGGTCACGAACACCGGCGAAAAGGCGCTGGCGGGTTTCGACTGGAAGAAGCCGAAGTTCTTCGCCAACTCGGCCGGGATCAAATTGCGCAAGGACACGTCGTTGGTCAGCCCGACCAGCCGCACGCTCGCCAATGCCTGCTCCCGGCTGGCGCCAAGCGGCACGTCGCCGGTCACCACCACCACTTCGGCCTCGAGGTCGCAGCCCCAGCTTTCGTCGGCCAGCGGGATCGGGTCGCGCGGTCCCAGGAAGCCGTCGCTGCCGCCTTGATACATTAGCGGGTCATGCCAGAAACTGTCGGGCATCTCCGCGCTCCGCGCCTGACGGACCAAGGCGACGTGGTTCACGTACGCCGAGCCGTCGGCCCATTGATAGGCGCGCGGCAGCGGCGACGCGGCGTCGTGTTCGTGAAAGCGCTCCTTCGGAATCGCGTCGTTGCGCAGGTCGATCGCGAGGTTCTCCAGCGCGGGCGCGAGCCGGTGCCAGTCGTCGAGCGCGGCCTGCAGCGTCGCCGCGATATGCCCGGCGTCGGCGTACCAGGCGAGGTCGTCCGACACGACGATCAGTCTGCCGTCGCGGCCATGCTTGAGGCTCGCCAGTTTCATACGCTCTCCTGTTCCTGCCACTCCTAACCGTTCGTGCCGAGCGAAGTCGAGGCACTGTTTCGAACCGCCCCTCGACTTCGCTCGGGGCGAACGGTTAGGGGTGCGGCAAGAGTTTCCCGAGAGGACTGAAAGCATGACCCTCGACACCGTCCCCGGCCGGACCGCCTATACCGAGGACCATGAGGCGTTTCGCCAGACCGTCCGCAGCTTCCTGGCAAAGGAGGGCGTGCCCAACGTCAACGCCTGGGAGGAAGCGCGGCTGGTTCCCAAGGATTTCTGGCTGAAGGCGGGCGAGATCGGGATGCTGTGTCCGACCGTGCCCGAAGCCTACGGCGGGCTCGGCCTCGACTTCGGTTACAACGCGATCGTCGACGAAGAGATGAGCTACAACGGCGTGCCCGCCGGCTTTTCGCTCCAGTCGGACATCGTCGCGGGCTACATCGAGCATTATGGGAGCGAGGAGCAAAAGGCCGAATGGCTCCCCAAGATGGTCTCGGGCGAAGTCATCACCGCGATCGCGATGACCGAGCCCGGCACGGGCAGCGACCTCCAGGCGATCCGCACTTCGGCCAAGAAGGACGGCAACCACTATGTCATCAACGGGTCGAAGACCTACATCACCAATGGCCAGAACACCGACCTGACGTTGGTCGTGGCGAAGACCGATCCCGACGCGGTTCCGGCGTGGAAGGGGATGTCGATCATCCTCGTCGAATCGGACCGCGAGGGGTTCAGGAAGGGTCGCAAGCTCGACAAGATCGGCCAGGATGCCGCCGACACGTCCGAGCTGTTCTTCGACGACGTCCGCGTGCCGATCACCAATTGCTTGGGCGAGGAGGGCAAGGGCTTCATCTACCTGATGAGCCAGCTGCCGCAGGAGCGGCTCAGCATCGCGGTATCGGTGATGGCATCCTCGCAAAAGGCGTTCGACGAAACCGTCGGATTTACCAAGACGCGCAAGGCGTTCGCGGGGATGGTGTTCGATTTCCAGAACACCCGCTTCGTCCTCGCCGACCTGAAATCCAAGCTCCAGGTCGGCTGGGCGCACCTCGACTGGGCGATCGCGCGGCACCTGAAAGGCGAGCTGACCAACGAGGAGGGCGCCGCGGCGAAGCTGTGGCATACCGACCTGCAATGGGAAGTGATGGACAAATGCCTGCAGCTGCACGGCGGGGCGGGCTATATGAACGAATATCCGATCGCGCGCGCGTGGCGCGCGGCGCGGGTGACGCGCATCTTCGGCGGCACCAACGAGATCATGAAGGAATTGATCGGCCGCAGTCTGTGATCGCGCTGCTTAACCTGTAGCAATCGCGCCACACTGTCTCCCACCGCGCCAAGGCCTTGCTTGCCAGCGCGGCGTGGGCGCGACTATGTGAACTTCCGATGACAGTGATCCCCCGCGACCAGACCCGTGACCGGCGGATCGAGGACCCGACGAACCGCTGGCTCGTCCATCCGCTCGCGCACGCGTTGCTGCCGTGGGCGATCCGCAGCGGGGTTTCGGCCAATGCGGTGTCGATCATCGGGCTCGGCCTCGGCCTCATTGCGGCGCTGTGTTTCGCGCGCTTCCACGTCCCCGGTTTCGCGACGCTCGGACTGCTCTTCGCGGCGCTCTGGCTGGTCGCCGACGGGCTCGACGGAATGATCGCGCGTGCGACCGGCACCGCCAGCCCGCTTGGTCGTGCGCTCGACGGGCTGTGCGACCACGGCGTCTTCTTCATCATCTACGTGTCGGTCGCGCTCGCGATCAGCACGCCGATGGGCTGGGTGCTCGCGGTCGCCGCGGGGTGCGCGCATGCGGTCCAGTCGAACCTGTACGAAGCCGAACGCACGCGCTTCCACCGCCGACTGCGCGGCGATCCGGGAGAGGTCGCGCCCGACCGCACCCGGCTGCCGCTCGAACGGCTCTACGATTTCGTGACCGCGCTGTCCGATCGCAGCGCCGCGCGCTTCGACCGCGCGCTCGCCGCCAGCCCCGACCGGCTTGCCGCGGGGCGGCGCTATGCCGAAGCCGCCATCCCGGCGATGCGGCTGCTGGCGCTGGAAACCGCCAATGCGCGGATCATGCTGCTGTGGCTCGCGTGCATGGGCGGCGCGCCGACCCTGTTCTTCTGGGCCGAGCTCGGCCCGCTGACCCTCATCGCCGTGACCGGCATTCTCCTCCATCGCCGCGCCGAAGCGGCTGCTATCGACCAGGAACTCGCATGACCGCCATTAACGTCGCCGTGATCGGCATGGGCAATTGCGCCAGCTCGCTCGTGCAGGGGCTCGCATTCTATCGACAGGGCGCCAACGATCATGTCGGGCTGATGCACTGGGACCTGGGCGGCTACAAACCCAGCGACGTCCATGTCGTCGCGGCGTGGGACGTCGACAAGCGCAAGGTCGGCAAGGACGTCGCCGAAGCGATTTTCGCCAAGCCCAATTGCACCACCGTCTTTTGCGCCGACGTCCCGACCAGCGGGGTGAAGGTCAAGATGGGCCGGATCCTCGACGGCGTTGCCGACCACATGGCGAACTACGCCGACGACCGCACCTTCGTGGTCGCCAACGACACTCAGCCGACCAAGGCCGACGTGGTCGCCGAACTGAAGCGCTCGGGCGCCGACGTGCTGATGAACTACCTCCCGGTCGGCAGCCAGGAAGCGACCGAATTCTACGCCGAATGCGCGATCGAGGCGGGCGTCGCGTTCGTCAACAATATCCCGGTCTTCATCGCCAGCGACCCGGTCTGGGCCAAGAAGTTCGCCGACGCGGGGGTGCCGATCGTCGGCGACGACATCAAGGCGCAGCTGGGCGCGACCATCGTCCACCGCGTGCTGACCGACCTGTTCGCCAAGCGCGGCGTCAAGCTCGACCGGACGTATCAGCTCAACACCGGCGGCAACACCGACTTCCTCAACATGAGCAACCGCAAGCGGCTCGCGTCGAAGAAGATTTCTAAGACCGAAGCGGTTCAGGCGGTCGCGAGCGAGCGGCTGGAGGACGACAACGTCCATATCGGCCCGTCGGACTACGTGCCGTGGCAGAACGACAACAAGGTCGCCTTCATCCGCATGGAAGGCCGCATGTTCGGCGACGTGCCGGTCAACCTCGAGATGCGCCTTTCGGTCGAGGATTCGCCCAATTCGGCGGGGGTCGCGAT
Source organism: Pseudomonadota bacterium (assembly GCA_040385975.1). GTDB lineage: Bacteria > Pseudomonadota > Alphaproteobacteria > Sphingomonadales > Sphingomonadaceae > Sphingomonas. The sequence continues at coordinate 18,862 of JAZKGJ010000151.1, forward strand.
CGACATGATCCGCTGCGCCAAGATCGCCAGCGACCGGGGCCTGGGCGGTCCGGTCGATTCGGCGAGCGCCTATTTCTGCAAGCACCCGCGTGAGCAGACGACCGATGACCAGGCGTATGACGCGGTCGAGGCGTTCATCGCGGGCTGAACCGCCGTCCCCTTCAATTCGTCATGCTGAACTCGTTTCAGCATCCATCGTGCGACCGGATTGGCGGTATCGATGGAAAGCTGGACCCTGAAACGAGTTCAGGGTGACGAGGGGAAAAGTCGAAGCGATGATCCATACCGCCATCATCCTCGCCGCCGGCATGGGCACCCGCCTGCGCAGCCATGCACCCTCCAAACCGCTCTGCCCGGTCGCCGGCATCGCGCTGATCGACCACGCGCTCGTCCGCCTCGCCGCCGCGGGGCTGACCCGCGCGATCGTCGTCACCGGTTACGAAGCCGAGCAAATCGAGGCACACCTCGCCGGGCCGCAACCGCTCGACGTGACGACCGTTCGGACCCGCGACTGGCGCGAGCCCAACGGCGTGTCCGCGCTCGCCGCCGCGCCGCTGGTGGATGGGCCGAGCCTGCTGCTGATGAGCGACCACCTCGTCGAGCCCGCGCTCTACGCCAGGATGGCGGCGAGTGACCCCGGCGACGGCCTCCTGCTCGGAATCGACCGGCGGCTCGGCCATCCGTGGGTCGATCCGCTCGATGTGACATGTGTGCGCACCGAAGGCGACCGGATCGTCGCGATTGGCAAGGAGCTTGAGCCGCACGATTGTTACGACACCGGCGTTTTTGCGGTGGGCGGCGGCTTCTTCGCCGCACTCGCCGGCTTGCCGTCGCCCTCGATCAGCGCCGCGGTCACCGCGCTCGCCGCGACCGGGGACGCGGGCGTGGTCGATTGCAGCGACCTCGGCTGGCTCGATGTCGACGATGCCAAGGCGCTGGCGCTCGCGGAAGAGTGGCTCGCCTGAGCGCTGTCCTACACCGCCGCGCCGCGCTATAAATCGTTAGGTCGGACCCGGTCGGGCCGGTCGACATCGAGCGCGCAGAAACGGTTTTGCCGTAAACGTAAGGAAACGTAAGCCCGCCCGACCTTGACATTTTGCACCGCAGCAAGTAGCTACGGCAAATCGATGCGTCATGCAGCGTGATCGGACGGGCAACCGTCCCGGCTCCGCATCGGTCATTGTCACAGGGCTTCCCAAATCACGCGGGGGTTCATTCCCCGCCACCCGTGCGTCCGCTTTTGGTCGCGCGGCTTGGCCCGTACTCGAAAGATTTCCAATGTCGTTTTCCCACCTCGGCCTCGCCGAGCCGCTCGTCCGTGCGCTCAGCGCGAAGGGCTATACCGAACCCACCCCGATCCAGCGCGACGCGATCCCGATCTGTCTCGAAGGCGGCGACCTGCTCGGCATCGCGCAGACCGGCACCGGCAAGACCGCGGCGTTCGTGCTCCCCTCGATCCAGCGGCTCGTCGCCGCCGGCAAGCGCGTGCTCCCCTATCATTGCCGGATGCTCGTCCTCGCCCCGACCCGCGAGCTCGCCAGCCAGATCGCCGAGAGCGCGCGGGGCTACGGCCAGTTCAGCCGGATGGCGGTCGCGACGGTCTTTGGCGGCACGTCGATCCACAAGAACAAGCAGGACATGAGCCGCGGTGTCGACATCCTCGTCGCGACTCCCGGTCGGCTGATCGACCTGATCGAACAGCGCGCGGTCGACCTGTCGATGCTCGAGATCCTGGTGCTCGACGAAGCCGACCAGATGCTCGACCTTGGCTTCATCCATGCCTTGCGCAAGATCGTCCGGCTGCTGCCGAAGCAGCGCCAGACGCTCTTCTTCTCGGCCACCATGCCGAATGCGATCCGCGAGCTCGCCGACCAGTTCCTCGTCAAGCCGCAGACGGTGTCGGTGAAGCCCGCCGCGACCACCGCCGAGCGCGTCGATCAGCACGTGACCTTCGTCAACCAGG
>JAZKGJ010000152.1:0-2680 GCA_040385975.1 Pseudomonadota bacterium
GGATGCCGCTGCTCCGCCGCATCCTGGCGCAACCGACCAGTTTCCGGATGAACGGCACGATGCTCGCGCGCCCGATCCGGATAGTGCGCGCGGTGCGATTGGATGGCGTGGCGCGACCGACCGGGCAGGTGCAGGCACCGAAGATGAAAAGGCGATAAGCCTAGAAATCATTGCCACCCCGGCCTTGCGCCGGGGTGCCGCTCCGTCCTGTCTTCGGGTAGCCGGACCCCGGGTCAAGCCCGGGGTGACGAAACTACCGAGTCAGCAGCGCGCGCACCGCTGCCAGCGCGTTCTCGCCCTTCGTGCCGTCCGGCCCGCCGCCCTGCGCCATGTCGGGGCGACCGCCGCCGCCCTGCCCGCCGACCGCCGCGACGCCGGCCTTGACCAGATCGACTGCGCTGAAGCGGGCGACGAGGTCGTCGGTGACGCCGACCGCGACGGTGGCGCGGCCGTCGTTGACTGCGACGAGCACGGCGACGCCCGAGCCGAGCCGCTGCTTGGCTTCGTCGACCGCCCCGCGCAGCCCCTTGCCGTCGAAGCCGTCGAGGACGCGGCCTTCGAATTTAACGCCGCCGATCTCCTCGGCCGCGGCTGGTGCGGCGCTGCCGCCGCCGCCCAGCGCCAGCGCCTTCTTCGCCTCGGCCAACTCGCGCTCGAGCCGCTTGCGGTCCTCGACCAGCGCCGCGACGCGGGCCGGAACATCATCGGGAGAAGCCCTTAGCGCCGCGGCGGCCTCGCGCAGCTTCGCGTCGCGGTTTTCGAACCAGCCGCGCGCGGCCTCGCCGGTCAGCGCTTCAACCCGGCGGATGCCGGACGACACCGCGCCTTCGCCGATTACCTTGAACAGGCCGATTTCGCCCAGCGCGCCGACGTGGGTGCCACCGCACAGCTCGAGGCTGTAGGTCGTGCCGGCCGCATCTGAGCCCATCGACACGACGCGGACTTCGTCGCCGTATTTTTCGCCGAACAGCGCCATCGCACCTTCGGCAATCGCTTCGTCGGGGGTCATCAGCCGGGTTGCGACCGCGCCGTTGCCGCGGATGTGGGCGTTCACGTCGGCTTCGACGCGCGCGAGATCCTCGGCGGGAACCGCGACCGGCTGGCTGAAATCGAAGCGGAGGCGGTCGGGGGCGACCAGCGAACCCTTTTGCGCGACATGGGTGCCGAGCCGCTGGCGCAGCGCCTCATGCAGCAAATGGGTAGCCGAGTGGTTGGCGCGAATTGCGGCGCGGCGGTTACGATCGACGGTCAGGTGGACCGCGTCGCCGACCGCGACTTCGCCGGCGGTGACGACCGTCTCATGCGCCCAGACCCGGCCAAGGTGCTTGCGCGTGTCGGTAATCTCGGCCTTCAGCCCCTTGTCATTGCTCGCGGCCCCGGCGTCGCCGACCTGCCCGCCGCTTTCGCCGTAGAACGGCGTCTGGTTGACGATCAGCTGAACGCGGTCGCCGGTCGCGGCGTGATCGATCCGCGCGCCGTCGCGGACGATGGCGAGCACCTGCCCCTCACCCTCCTCACGCGCGTAACCGGTGAATTCGGTGCTCCCCAATTCTTCGGCGAGGTCGAACCACAATTCTTCGGAACCCTTGTCGCCGGAGCCCTTCCAGGCGGCGCGCGCGGCCGCTTTCTGCTCGGCCATCGCCGCGTCGAAACCGGCGCGGTCGACCGCGAGGCCTTGGGTGCGCAGCGCGTCCTCGGTCAGGTCGTACGGGAAGCCGAAGGTGTCGTAGAGCTTGAAGGCGGTCGCGCCGGGCAGCGTGGCACCCTCGCTCATCCCGGCAGTCTCCTCGTCGAGCAGTTTCAGGCCGCGTTCCAGCGTCTTGCGAAACTGCGTCTCCTCCTGCCGCAGCGTCGCCTCGATCAGCGGCTGGGCGCGGACCAGTTCAGGGTAGGCCGCGCCCATTTCGGCGGTCAATGCGGGAACGAGCCGGTGCATCAACGGCTCCGCCGCGCCGAGCAGATGGGCGTGGCGCATCGCGCGGCGCATGATCCGGCGCAGGACGTAGCCGCGACCTTCGTTCGCCGGCAGCACGCCGTCGGCGACCAGGAAGCCACTGGTCCGCAGGTGATCGGCGATGACGCGGTGCGACGCCTGATTGTCGCCGGTGGTGGCGGTGTGGGTCAGCGCGCCCGACGCCGCGATCAGCGCCTTGAAAGTGTCGGTGTCGTAATTGTCGGTCACCCCCTGCATCACCGCGGCGATGCGTTCGAGGCCCATGCCGGTGTCGATCTGCGGCTTGGGCAATTCACCGACCTGGACGTCGGCCTCCTGCAAAAACTGCATGAAGACCAAGTTCCAGATCTCGACGAAGCGGTCGCCGTCCTCGTCGGGCGAACCGGGCGGGCCGCCGGGGATATGGTCGCCGTGGTCGTAGAAGATTTCGCTGCACGGTCCGCACGGGCCGTCGCTGCCCATCGCCCAGAAATTGTCTTTGGTCGGGATGCGGATGATGCGGTGGTCGGGCAGACCCGCGATCTTGCGCCAAAGGTCGAACGCCTGATCGTCGGTGTGATAGACGGTGGCCGTCAGCCGGTCGGGCGACAGGCCCCATTCGCGGGTCAGCAGGGTCCAGGCGTGGAGGATCGCCTGTTCCTTGAAATATTCGCCGAAGCTGAAATTCCCCAGCATTTCGAAGAACGTGTGATGGCGCGCGGTATAGCCGACATTGTCGAGATCGTT
>JAZKGJ010000153.1:0-8443 GCA_040385975.1 Pseudomonadota bacterium
GGGGCCGACGGCCTGCGCCAAGTCGCCGAGGACGCGGTGCTAAACGCCAACTACGTCCTGCGCAGCCTCGACGACGTGCTGGTCGCGCCGTTCGCGGCGAGCGGCCCGTGCATGCACGAGGCGCTGTTCAGCGACGACGGATTCGGCGGCGGACTCTCGACGCTCGATCTCGCCAAGGGACTGATCGATGAGGGCTTCCACCCGATGACGGTCTATTTTCCGCTGGTCGTCCACGGCGCGATGCTGGTCGAGCCGACCGAGACCGAGAGCAAGGCCGCGCTCGACCAGTTCATCGGCGCACTGCGCTCGGTGGCGGAACGTGCGAAGGCCGGCGACCCGACGCTGAAAACCGCCCCGCACTTCGCCCCGCGCAGCCGGCTCGACGAGACGCTGGCGGCAAGGAAGCCGGTGTTGGTATGGAAGGAGCCGGTGGAGGTGACGCAGGCGGCCGAGTGATCAGCGCCGCCGCTCGTCCGCATACGGCCCCTTGCCGCCTTCGGCGATGAAGCGATCGACCCGGCTGCTGAGTACGGGCAGCGGCACCGAGCCCAGGCTCAGCACGGTGTCGTGAAAGGCGCGGATATCGAACTTCGCGCCGAGCGCGGCTTCCGCCTTCTTTCGCGCCTTCACGATTTCCAGCTCGCCCAGATAATAGCTCAGCGCCTGTCCGGGCCAGCCGATGTAGCGGTCGACCTCGGTCGTCACCTCGCGCTCGGACAGTGCGGTATTATCGCGCATGAAGGCCAGCCCCTGTTCGCGGGTCCAGCCCTTTGCGTGGATGCCGGTGTCGATCACCAGGCGGCACGCGCGCCACATCTGATAACTCAGCATCCCAAACAGCTCGTACGGGCTCTTGTACATCCCCATCTCTTCGCCGAGCAGCTCGGTGTAGAGCGCCCAGCCCTCGCCGTAGGCAGAGATATAATCGTAACGCCGCCACGCCGGCAGCGCGATGTTCTCGTTCGACAGGCTGATCTGCCACGAATGGCCCGGCGCCGATTCGTGGAGCGTGAGCGCGGGAAGCGAATAGAGCGGCCGCGACGGCAGATCGTAGGTGTTGAGCAAATACCCGCCCGCGCCGCCGCGGCCCGCGGTGTAATATGGCGCGATGTCGGGCGGCACCTCGACGATCCCGAAGCGCCCGCGTGGCAGGCGTCCGAACCAGCGGGCGGCGACGCGGTCGAATTCCTTGGCGGTCCACGCCGCGCGGTCGAGCAGCGCCTGTGGGGTGGTCACGTAGAATTGCGGGTCGGTCTTCAGGAACACCAGGAACTCGGGCAGCGTCCCCTTGAACCCGGTCGCGCGCATCGTGTCGCCCATCCGCGCCTTGATCTTGGCGACCTCGCTTAGCCCGATCCGGTGAATTGCGTCGGCGCTCAGGTCGGTGGTCGTGTAGACCCGGATCCGCGACGCGTAATAGGCCTTGCCGTCCCGGTAGTTCTCCGCCGCCAGGTCGGCGCGCATTCCGGGATAATAGGTCTCCCGGTAGTATTTGAGCAGCTTGGCGTAGGCCGGGATCACCTTTTGCGCGATTACCAGCCGGGCCTCGCGCTTCAGCGTCTCCCTGGTCGCGATCGGCATCGACGCGGGCAGCTTGGTGAACGGTTCGAAGAACACGATCTTCGCCGGGTCGCTCGCTTCCGCAATCGCCGCGATCGACGCGTCGCGGCCCGCCATGATCGCCTTGGGCGGGGTAAATCCGCGCGCCAGTCCCGCGGCCATGTTGGCGGTTTGCTGGTCGAAATAGCGCGGCAGATCGGCGAGCTGCTTCAGATATGCGCGATAATCCGGTTCGCCGCGCCGGAAATCGTTGCGCGCGGTATATTGGATGTCGCTCCAGAACGCGCTGTCGCTGTTGAGCGGCAGTTCGAATTCGCGGAATTTCTGGTCGTCGAGCTGGCGCGCGATCTGCGCACGATACACCTGGAAATCGACCCGCGCCTCGGCCGACAATTTGCCCTGATCGAGCGCGTCGAGCCGCTTCGCGACATCGCTCCAATAGGCCGCGCGCCGCGCCTGCGCCGCCGGGCCGATGTCGGGCAAGCGCGCCGCGACGCCGCTCTCGCCCTCGTCGCGAAATTGCGCCTGCCGCCATTTCCATTCGGCATCGGCAAGCGCGCGAAACGCGGCGTCGGCGGGATTGGCCGCGGCCACGTTCGGCGTGGCGAGCTGGGCGGCGGCGGGAAGCGCGGTCAAGGCCAGCGCGACGATCAGGAAGGGGCGTAACATCGCGCCACGCTGACAGGGCGCGACCACGCGTGCAAGCTGGACGAATCGGTCGGGCCGCGGCACGGTCGGGCTATGCCGGACCAGTCGCTCACCACCTATCTGATCAGCTTCGCGGTGATCGCGATCGTCATCGCGCTGCGCTGGCGGCGGATGAGCCGCGCGCAGCCGCTGAAGCTCGAACGGCTGTGGCTGGTGCCGGCCGGCTATCTGGTCGTCGCGATCGGCGCGTTCTACGCGCATCCACCGTCGCCGATCGGCTGGCTGTTCGCGACCGCCGCGCTGGCGCTGGGCGGGGCGCTCGGTTGGCAGCGCGGCAAGCTGATGACGATCGAAATCGACCCCGAAACTCACGCGCTCAATCAGCGCGGGTCGCCTGCGGCCATGTTGCTGATCGTGGCGCTGGTCGTCGCGCGCACCGGCGGACGCGAGCTGGCAACGCGCAGTGGCTTTCACCTCGACCCGCTCGCGGTCACCGATGTGCTGATCGCGCTCGCGCTTGGGCTGTTCAGTGCGACGCGGCTCGAGATGTATCTGCGCGCCAGGCGGATGCTGGCCGCACATTCGGGTGGCGACGTTGGCTGACGTCGTCACTGCCCGGCTCGACGCTTTCACCGATGCCGCATTCGCCTTCGCGGTGACATTGCTCGTGGTCGGGGTCGGTGCGGAGGTGGACGCGCTGGCGCTACGCCGGGTGGTCGCGTCGATTCCGGCCTTCGCGATCGGCTTTGCGCTGATCGCGATGTTCTGGCTGGCGCACGTCCGCTGGCGGCGGTTTCGGGGTCGCGGTGACTGGCGCTCGCTCGTCCTGACGCTGGCGCTGGTCTTTGCGGTGCTGCTCTACGTCCTGCCGCTGCGGGCGATGGCGTCTGCGCTCGCCGCCTATCTGGGCGCGGCGGGTGGGTTTCATGGCGATCTTGGGGAGCTGTTCGCGGTCTACGGGCTCGGCTTCGTGACGATGTCGGCGCTGGTTGCGGCGCTGTTCCGCGATGCGCTGCGCAACGGCGCGCTCGACCGCGCCGAACGCGCGACCATCACCGGCGAATTGTGGATCTGGTCGATCCTGGCGGGGACCGGAGCGGTGTCGGTCGTGCTGTCGCTGATTCCGGAAACGACGGTATTGGCGCCATGGGCCTATGCCACCCTGCCGTTCACGATCGGACTGTTTGCGGCGCGCTGGGACTGGGACGCTCAGGGGTCGGGTACCGCCTGAACCGTTTCCAGCTGACGGCGGAGGTGTTCGCGCCAGATGATGTAGAGCCCACTCGCGACGATGATCGGTGCGCCGAGCCACGTCGTCGCGCTGGGCAAGGTTTCGAACAGCCACCAGCCGAGCAGGGTCGCCCACACCAGGCTGACATAATCCATCGGCACCACCACCGACACCGGACCGAACCGTAGCGAGCCGGTCATCGCCAGCTGCGCAATCCCGCCAAGCACGCCGACCCCGATCATGACGAGCCAGGTCAGCGGCGGATGCGGCTGCGCGACGAATGCGTAGACGATTCCGAGCGGCAGCAGCGACAGGACGGAAAACCAGAAGACGATCGTCAGCGGGCGTTCCGACCGGCTCATGTTGCGGAGCAGGATCGATATGTTGGCGGTTCCGAATGCCCCCGCCAGCCCGGCCAGCGCTCCCCACAACGGGAGGTGCCCGTCGCCCAAACCGGTCACGATCAGCACGCCGGCGAAGCCCAGCAATACCGCCGCCCAGCGGTGCCAGCCGGTCGGTTCGCGGAGCACCAGCGCCCCCAGGATGGTTGCGAACACGGGGATCGAAAAACCGATCGCGGTAACCTCGGCGAGCGGCAGCGCGAGGATCGCGTAGAAGGTGAATCCCATCGCGGTCAGCCCGACGACCGCGCGCAGGACGTGCGAGCCGAACCGCTCGGTCCGCACCGACGCCAGCCCCGGCCCGGCGGAGAGCACCAGCGTCACCAGCAATGCTGCGCCCGCCTGTCGCCAGAACACGATCTCGCCCAACGTCGCGCCCGCCGCTTCGGCCAGCTTGGCGGCGGCGTTCATCACCGCGAACATCATCCCGCACATCAGGCGCAGTGCGATCGCGGTCCAGATGCGGTCGCCTGCCACGGTCGCGCGGTAGCCACGCGTCGCGCGATTGGCTAGGCGCACGCCCATGAAGCACGCCCTATCCGTCACCCGCGAACAGGATTTCGCCGCCTGGTACCAGGCCGTCATCGCCGAAGCCGATCTGGCCGAGGAAAGCGGTGTGCGCGGCTGCATGGTCATCCGGCCGTGGGGCTACGGCATCTGGGAACGCATCCAGCGGCTGCTCGACGACCGGATCAAGGCGACGGGGCACGAGAATTGCTATTTCCCGCTGTTCATCCCGCTGTCGTATTTCGCCAAGGAGGCCGAGCACGTCGAGGGTTTCGCCAAGGAAATGGCGGTCGTCACCCACCATCGTTTGATCGCGGACGGGAAGGGCGGGCTGACCCCCGATCCGGCCGCGAAGCTTGAGGAGCCGCTGGTGGTGCGGCCGACCAGCGAGACGGTGATCGGAACCGCGTTCGCGCGGTGGGTGCAGTCGTGGCGCGATTTGCCGGTGCTCATCAATCAATGGGCCAATGTCGTCCGCTGGGAAATGCGGACGCGGATGTTCCTGCGCACCAGCGAGTTCCTCTGGCAGGAAGGCCATACCGCGCACGCGACCGCCGACGAAGCGCGCGAAGAGACGCTGAAGATGCTCGAGGTCTATCGCGACTTCGCCGAAACCTGCCTCGCGCTGCCGGTCGTGGCGGGCGAAAAGCCCGAGAACGAACGCTTCCCCGGCGCGGTCGCAACCTATTCGATCGAGGCGATGATGCAGGACGGCAAGGCGCTGCAGGCGGGTACCTCGCACTTCCTCGGCACCAATTTTGCGCATGCGCAGAACATCCGGTTCCAGAATGCGGCGGGCGAGCTGGAATACGCCAACACCACCAGCTGGGGGGTCAGCACGCGGATGATCGGCGGGGTCATCATGGTCCACGGCGACGACGATGGCTTGCGCGTGCCGCCCCGGATCGCGCCGTGGCAGGTGGTGATCGTGCCAATGTTGCGCGACAATGATGAAGACGCGACTGTCATAGAATATTGTCGCGATCTTCAGCGGACGATGAGCCAAGCTTATGCGTTCGTCGAGCCGGTGCGCGCACTGCTCGACTTAAAGCCGGCCAAGGCTGCGACCAAGCGCTGGGGCTGGATCAAAAAAGGTGCCCCGGTGATCATTGAGGTGGGTCCTCGGGACCTCGCAAGCGGCAATGTCAGTTATATTCGGCGCGACGAGCTTTACCGTGACGATGGCAAACTCAACTCAATCATAGCCTCGAAGGACATGACCGAGGTAATTGGCGCCTTATTGCATCACATCCAACTTAATCTGCATGATCAGGCGACCGAGCGCCTGCGCGCCAGCATCACTCCGCTCGGCGACTGGGCGGCGGTCGAGGCGATGTTCGGCGGGCAGGAGAAAAACCCCGGCTGGGCCGATGTCGCCTGGTCGAAGCCGACCGGTGCCGCGCTCGACAAGGTGGTCGAGCGTCTGAAGGCGTTGAAGCTGACGCTGCGCAATGCGCCGCTCGGCCAGACCGGGCACCCCGACGCACCCTGCATCTTCACTGGCGGAACCGCAGTCGAACGCGTGCTGATCGGACGGAGTTACTGATCGTCGGGGTCGGGAACCGCGACGGGCGGGTGCAGCCTTAGCCGGTTGACCCGGCGCGCGTCGGCCTCGGTCACCTCGAGCCGCCAGCCGCTCGGGTGCGTCAGCACTTCGCCGACCTGCGGCACATGCCCCGCGATCGTCGCCGCCAGCCCGCCGAGGGTGTCGACGTCGCTTTCGGTTTCGCCCAGCCGCGCATCGACCGTCTCGGCGACATCCTCCAGCTCGGCGCGGGCATCGGCATCCCAGCCGCCGCCGTCGAGCGGGATCAGCAGTGCGGTCGGCGCGTCGTCATGCTCGTCCTCGATATCGCCGACGATTTCCTCGATCAGATCCTCGATCGTCACCAGCCCCTCGGTCCCCGAATATTCGTCGAGTACGATCGCCAGATGCCGCCGGCTGCCGCGCATGTCGGCGAGCAGGTCGAGCAGCCCGCGTGATTCGGGCACGAACACCGGCTCGCGGATCAGCCCCTTGATCCCGGGCGGTCGCGGTCGGGTCTCATCGGCCAGGATCGCGAAAACGTCCTTGATGTGAACCATCCCGACGATCGTATCGAGCGCGCCGCGATAGACCGGCAGGCGGCTGTGCCCGGCTTCCGCGAACAGTTTCACAACGTCGGCGAAGGCGGCTTCCTCTTCGACCGCGATGATGTCCGCGCGCGGCACGCCGACGTCGCCCGCGTCACGCTCGCCGAAGTGGAGCAGGTTGCGCACCATCTGCCGCTCGAGCGGCGACAGGTCGCCCTTGGCGTCGGGGGCGGGGTCGTCCTCATGCTGGTCGATCGCGCCTTCGAGCTGCGCCCGGAGCGAATCGTCGCTCTCCCCGAACAGCATCGCGCGCAGGTTGCGCCAGACACTGCCTTGGCCGGAATCGGCGGGCTCGGCGGTGGTACTTCGGTCTTCCAACTCAATCCTCGCGCACTGGATAGGGGTCGTGCAGCCCGAGTGCAGCCAAGGCGTCGCGTTCGATCGCCTCCATCGCCGCGGCCTCGGCATCGTTCATGTGGTCATGGCCCAGCAGATGCAACATCCCGTGGACGATCAGATGCTGGGCGTGCGCCTCCACGGTGACGCCCCGCTCGCCCGCCTCCGCCGCGCACACCCCGTGCGCGAGGACGATATCGCCCAGCAGAACCTCGCCGTCGTCCGAGTTGCTTGCGACGCTGGCCAACAGGTCGGGCTGGATCATCGGGAAGGACAGCACGTTGGTCAGCTTGTCCTTCTGCCGATAGTCGCGGTTGAGCGTCCGGACTTCGTCGTTGGACGTCAGCCGCACCGACACTTCGATAACGGCGGGCGAGGTCGCCCACTCCAGCTGCGCACTGCGCGCCAGCGCCGCCCGGCACGCGCGCTCGGCCAGGATGTCCCAATCGCCGGGCCAGGGCGCTTCGGCGATGACGGCGACCTCGATCATTTCAGGTCGGTGAGCGCAAAGTCACCGCCCTTGTACAACAAGGCGGCACCATTGGTTTTCGCGCATGCATAAGCGAAACAATCGCCCATGTTCAATTTCGCGGGATGACCTGACCCGCGACCGAACGTCTGATAGGCTTGCAATGCGACCGGCAGCTCGTTTTGCCCGATCTCGACCAAGCGGAATTCGGCGTGCTCGGCCACCGTTTCTACCGCACGTCGCGCATGAGCGTGATCGAAGCCGTGTGATCGTCGAAGCGCTGAAATCGTCTCCCAACAAACCATTGCCGACCACACGATGTCGGAACCGGCGGTCAGGACGTCCGCAAATCCCGGCCCCTCGTCCTCGCCCGCGATCATGGCCACCAGCGCGGATGCATCGACAAACAGCGTCAAACGGGGTCCTCGCCCCACATTTCATCAAAGAACGCCTTGTCAGCTTTCAACCCGGTCGGCGGTGGAAGCGGATTCTCAAGACGCCACGCCGCGAGCCACGTCGCAAAATCGCGTTTCTGATTTACGGGAGGAAGGGTCTCTTCCAGCCTGTCCATAGCGCGACTGACGGCTTCGGTTTTCGTAACTCCGATACGCGCGGCCACTCGGGCAACCTTTGCCGCGGTACGCTCATCCTTGATGTAAAGCGAAGCCATCGCAGCCTCCTTGGATATACTGAAAGCTAATGAAGGATATCCCGACCGTCAAGCATCCTTGCCCTCATACGCCTCGACGATTCGCCCGACGATCGGGTGGCGCACCACGTCGCCCGCGCCGAAGCGGCTGACGGCAATGCCCTCGATCCCCTCGAGCCGCGTGACCGCGTCGTTCAGCCCGCTCGCGATCATCCCGCCGGGCAGGTCGGTCTGCTTGGGGTCGCCACACACCACCATCCGGCTGTTCTGACCGAAGCGGGTCAGGAACATCTTCATCTGCATCGGCGTGGTGTTCTGCGCTTCGTCGAGAATGATGAACGCATCGGCCAGGGTGCGCCCGCGCATGAACGCGATCGGCGCGATCTCGATCTCGCCGCTCGCGATGCGGCGCTCGACCTGCTCGGGGGGCATACAATCGTTCAGCGCATCGTAGAGCGGGCGCAGGTACGGATCGACCTTCTCCTTCATGTCGCCGGGCAGGAAGCCGA
>JAZKGJ010000154.1:0-18232 GCA_040385975.1 Pseudomonadota bacterium
TCAGCCTGGCGACGCCGTTCCTCGACCACGATTATTACAGCCGCTGGCTCGCCTGGCCCGGCATCGCGCTGACCGCGCCGGTGCCGATCGCGCTCGTAGCGCTGGCAATATGGTTCGCCCGTGCGCTGGCGGCCAAGCGCGAGGCGCAGCCGTTCCTCATCGCGCTCGCCCTGTTCGCACTGACCTTCGCGGGGCTCGGTATCAGCATGTATCCGATGATCGTCCCCGACGCGCTGACCATCTGGCAGGCCGCGGCCCCCGCCAAGAGCCAGCTGTTCGTCGGGGTCGGCGCGTTCGTGATGATCCCCGTCATCCTCGCCTATTCGGCGTGGTCGTACTGGGTGTTCCGGGGCAAGGTCGGGACCGAGGGCTATCATTGATGTGGTGGCGTCGGATCGCCTGGTTCGCCGGGCTCTGGGCCGCCAGCGTTGGCGCGCTGGGCGTCGTGGCGATGGTGCTGCGGGCATGGCTCAGGCCGTGAGCGACGCAGCGCTGGCGCGTGACATCGCCGACGAAGCGGGCCGGCTCCTGCTCGCATTGCGCGCCAACCCCTGCGCCGCGCTCGGCGAGCGCGGGGATGCCGAGGCCAACGCGCTGATTCTGCGCCGGCTGCGCGCCGCGCGTCCCGACGATTTCATCCTGTCCGAAGAATCGCACGACGACCGCGCCCGCTGCGCGGCACGGCGGGTGTGGATCGTCGATCCGCTCGACGGCACCCGCGAATATGCCGACGGACGCGACGACTGGGCGGTGCATGTCGGGCTGGCGATCGATGGTCTGCCGGTCGCGGGGGCGGTGGCGCTGCCGGCGCTGGCCGAGCTGTACGACTCGGCGACCGTTCGCCCGCCACCGGCGACGCAGCGCGACCCGCGCATCGTCGTGAGCCGCACCCGGGCCCCGGCCGAAGCCACGGCGCTGTCCGCCGCGCTCGGCGGGACGCTGGTCCCGATGGGTTCCGCCGGAGCCAAGGCGATGGCGATCGTCCGCGGCGACGCCGACATCTACTTCCACGCCGGCGGTCAGCACGAATGGGACAATTGTGCGCCGGTGGCGGTGGCGCTGGCCGCCGGACTCCACGCCAGCCGCGCGGACGGCACGCCGCTTACGTACAATTGCGTCGAGACGTTCGTGCCCGACCTGCTGATCTGTGGGTCGGAGTGGGCTGGGCCATGCCTTTCCCCACTTACGCGAGGTTCGTGACGCCGACCCTGCCGCCGCCAACGTTGCGGAACCCGGTCGCCCCAGTTAAGCGCCAGGGGGTGCCGGCGTCCTCTCGAAATATCTCACGGGTGTCGGACCGTTCCGGTTTGCTGATCGCAGCGGTCCTGATCCTCCTGTCGTTCGCGGTCGGCGGCGCATCGCGCGCCGATGTGCTGTCGCAGCTACCGATGCGGGTCGGCGCGATCGTGATCGGCGCCGCGGCGTTGCTGACGATGACATCGGGCGCGATACGGCCCGTTCGCCCGATCCTGCTGCTGCTGGCCGCCTTTGCAGGCGTCCAGGTGCTGCAACTGGTCCCGTTGCCGCCGACACTCTGGACAAGCTTGCCCGGCCGCGAGATTTTCGCGCGCACCGCGACAGTCGCCGGCGTCGCGCAACCGTGGCATCCGATCACCCTGATCCCGGACGCGACCATGAACAGCGCGCTGGCACTGCTGCCGGGCTTTGCTGCGTTGCTGGCGTTGGCGGTCGTCCGGTCGCGGGACTGGTGGCTGGTCATCGCGGTTTTCCTGGTGATGGCGATCGTCAGTGGCATCATCGGCCTAATCCAGATTTCGAGCGACTCGCTCTATTTCTACTCGATCACCAATCGCGGCAGCGCAGTCGGGATATTTGCCAATCGCAACCACCAGGCGGCCTTGCTGGCGGCGACCATTCCCGCGCTGGCCGTCGTGGCGGCGGTCGCCCCGGTGAAATTGAAGGCTGGCGCGCGGCACCTGACGATCGGTCTGGTCGCGCTGTTTCTGCTACCTTTGCTGCTGGTGACGGGCTCGCGCGCCGGTCTGGTCCTGGCGCTGGTTGGAATCGGCGGCGCGATCGTGCTGGCCCAGCAATGGCAACGCGCGCATCCCGAACCCGCCGCGCCACCACGCCGCCGGCCCGCACGTTTCGGCTCGCCAAAGCTCTGGCTTGTTCTTGGCGCGATCGTCGTCATCGGTATCGTGACACTCACCATCGTATTTTCGAAGGGGCTCGCGGTGCAACGGCTGTTCAGCCAGGACGTCGAAGCTGACGCGCGGATCCTGCTGTTTTTGCCGATGTCGCGGATTGCGGGCAGCTTCTTCCCGTTCGGCGCGGGCTTCGGGACGTTCGATACCGTGTTCAAGGTGTTCGAACCCGACTGGCGGCTCGGACCGTCCTACTTCAATCATGCGCACAACGATCTGATGGAAGTCCTGATCGAGGGCGGCCTGGCCAGCGTATTGCTGATCGCCGCTTTCTTGGCGTGGTGGGTCCGCGCCGCATTCATGCTCTGGCGGGTCAAGCCGGTTTCCAGCGGCGTGCTGATCGGTCGATTGGGAACGGTTCAGAGCGCCATCCTGATGCTCGCCAGCGTGTCCGACTATCCGCTTCGCACGCCGCTCGGGCAGGTGCTTTTCGTGTTTGCCTGCGGATTTATGGCCGCTGCGCTGTACCGGCGCGCCCACCATCCCAACGAGGCGGCTGCCGAAGCGTAATCAGCAATATTCTGGACGGCGCAGCGGTGATCGGCTAGTTCGCCCCGTGCCGTCGCGCGACCGCCCGACACGTCCGCACCGAGGTTTGGATTCAGAGTGAAATTCGTTGGCTTTCCGGTACTTGTTGCCGCCTTGTTGATATCGGGTTGCGGCGGGACGAAACGGCTGGAATCGACCGCCTCGCTGACCGT
The DNA here is from genome assembly GCA_040385975.1 of Pseudomonadota bacterium. GTDB lineage: Bacteria > Pseudomonadota > Alphaproteobacteria > Sphingomonadales > Sphingomonadaceae > Sphingomonas. The sequence continues at coordinate 2,870 of JAZKGJ010000154.1, forward strand.
GACCCAGATGAACACCTTGCCGCAGCCGGGCCGCGCGGACGTGGTGGCGGGCGATCGTCCCTATCTGATCGGGCCGTTCGACAAGCTGATCGTCGATGTCTTTGGGGTCGAAGACCTCAGCAAGAAGGTGCAGGCCGACGCCAGCGGACGCATCGCCATCCCTCTGGTCGGTGTGGTCGAGGCGGCGGGGCGAACGCCGTCGGAACTGGCCGGCGCGATCGCGGCCGGGCTGCGGCCCTTCGTCAAGGACCCGCAAGTCACCGTCAATCTGGACGAGACGGTCAGCCAGGTCATCACCGTCGATGGCGAAGTCAAGAAACCCGGCCTCTATCCGGTGGTCGGTCGGATGACGTTGGTCCGTGCGGTCGCGACGGCTGAGGGCACGACCGAATTCGCGCAGTTGAGCGACGTCGTCCTGTTCCGGACGGTGGGTGGCCAGCGTTACGCCGCGCTTTACAATCTCAAGCAGATCCGTCGCGGTGTCTATGACGATCCGGAGGTTTATCCGAACGACGTGGTCGTGGTGGGGACATCCGAAGCGCGGCGGCTGTTCCGCGACGCGCTGGCGGTTACGCCTGCGATCGCCACGCCGTTGATCTATCTGCTCCGCTAAATTCAATCGTTTCGGCATTTCAGGGACACTATGGCTAACGAGCAATTCGGCGATTCGACGCGCGGCGATGACGCCGACAATTCGCGTGCGCCGATCGATGCGGCGACCGGCCGCCAAATCCCCGAATTGCGCAAATACTGGCGCATTGTGGTCCGCTGGAAATGGGTAATCGGCGGGATCCTGCTCGGCGCGCTGTCGCTGGGCTTGTTGGTGACGCTGCTGACGACGCGTCTCTACACCGCCGATGCGACGATCGAGATTTCACGGCAGCGCGACAATGTCGTCAACGTGAAGGGCGTCGAGCCCGAGGTCAGCCAGGTCGATACCGAATTCTATCAAACCCAATATTCCCTGTTGCGCGCGCGCTCGCTGGCACGGCGGGTCGCGCTCGACCTGCGGCTGGTGGAGACCAACCAGTTCTTCGACGTCTTCGGAATCGATCCCGACGACAGCGGCCTGTTCGAAACGGTCGATCCGCGACGGCTGACCCCGGCACAACGCGAAGCGCGGCTGCGCGCCGCGATCGACATTCTGCTCGACAATATTTCGGTGTCGCCGGTGCGCGGTTCGTCGCTCGTCAACGTCAGCTTCACCAGCGCCGACCCGGCCCTGTCGCAGCGGGTCGTCAACGCCTGGACCTCGGGTTTCATCGCCTCCAGCCTTGACCGGCGCTTCGAGGCATCGGCCTATGCGCGCAAGTTCCTCGAAGACCGACTGGGTCAGCTTCGGCAGCGGCTCGAGGAATCTGAGCGGCGGGTCGTTCAATATGCGGCGACGCAGCGCATCGTCAGCGTCCCGGCGGCGATCGAGTCCGGCGGGCTGGGCGAGCGATCGCTGATCGCCGACGATCTGGCCCGGCTCAACGCCGAACTCGCCAATGCGGTCGGCGACCGGATCAAGGCACAGAGCCGGCTCGGCACGCCGGGCGGGCTGACGTCGGAAGCGCTGAACAACGATGCGATTTCCGCGCTCCGCCAGAAGCGCGCCGAGGTCGCCAGCGAATATGCCAACATGCTCGCGAAGTTCGAACCGAATTATCCCAATGCCAAAGCGCTGGCATCGCAGATCGAGGCGCTCGATCGCAGCCTGCTGCGCGAGGAAAGTCGAATTCTGTCGGGCACCCAGGCGACGTACGGCGACGCGGTCGGCCGTGAGCGCGCCCTGCGCGCCAAGGTCGCGGGATTGACGGGCAGTGCGCTCGATCTGCGCCGCCGCAGCATTCAGTACAATATCTTCCAGCGCGAAGCCGACACCAACCGCCAATTGTACGATGCGCTGCTGCAGCGTTACAAAGAAATCGGAATCGCGGGCGGGGTTGGCACCAACAACGTCCTAGTGGTCGATAGCGCTTCGGTCCCGGAAAAGCCGTCGCGGCCGAATTTCCCGCTCAACATGCTGATTGCGCTCGTGCTGGGTGCTCTGGCGGCTGGCGGAACGGTGTTCGCGCTGGAGCAGGTCGACGAAGCGATCGCCGACCCGTCCGAGGTCGAGAATGCGGTCGGGCTGACCCAGCTTGGCACCACTCCCGCGATCGAGGAAGACCCGCGTGCGGTGCTGAGCGACCGGAAGTCCTCGCTGACCGAGGCCTATCTGTCGGTACAGACCAACCTGCGGTTCTCGACGCAGCACGGCGTTCCGAAGTCCTTCGGCGTCACCAGCACCAGGCCCGGCGAGGGGAAGTCGACCACCGCCTTCGCGCTTGCGCAAACGCTGTCGCGGATCGGGCGGTCGGTCATCTTGGTCGACGGCGACATGCGCTCGCCGTCGGTTCACCATATGCTCGACATTCCCAACACCGCGGGCGTCAGCGATTATCTGTCGGGCGAAACCAATCTGGCGACGCTGGTCCGCAAGCTGCCCGACAGCGGCTTCGACGGCATGACCGCGGGGCCTCAGCCGCCCAACGCCGCCGAATTGCTCAACGGCGGCCGGATGTCGTTGCTCGTGGCGGACTTGCTAAAGACCTACGATCACGTCGTGGTCGATTCACCGCCGGTGCTGGGGCTGGCCGACGCCCCGCTGATCGGCACGCACGTCGAGGGCATGATCTACGCCGTCGAAGCGAATGGCGCGCGGTCCAGCGTGATCCGCGCCGCGATTGCGCGGCTGCGTGCGGCGAAGGTCAATCTGCTGGGGGTCGTCCTGACCAAGTTCGAAGCCAAACGCGCGCACTACGGCTACGGCTATGAATATGGTTATGGGTATGGCCAGACGTCCTGATGGCGGAAAGGCCGGGCGCGCTCGCGCGGCACCGGGCGCGAGACCTTCCATGCGTGTCGTGGCGGTACTGGCCGGCGCGGCGCTGCTGATCGCGCTGACGTTGGTTGTCGGCTTGGCCGAACTTGCCGCGCGTCGATCCCCGCAGACAGCCATTCGGATCAATCCGTTTCATTCCGATGCGCTTGCGGCCGCGGCCTATCAGCAGCTGGAGCAGCGGGCCGGCGCGGGCGCCGATTCCGCCAAGGACCTGGCGCTGCGCGCGATCGCGCTGAATCCGGTGTCGAGCAGCGGCATCCGCACCCTGGGCTTCGTCGCGGACCTGCAACGCGAGCCGCGCCGCGGACAGATCATGCTCGATCATGCGCAGGTCTTGAGCCGGCGCGACCTGCCGACGCAGCTGGCGCTGATCCAGCGCGCGGTGGATGCGGAAGACGTGCCGGGCGCGTTGCGGCACTACGACATCGCGCTCAAGACGTCCGGGGCGGCGCACACGGTGCTGATGCCGATCCTGGTTCAGGCCTCGGCCGACCCCGGCCTGGTGGGTCCGCTAGCGAAGCTGCTGGCGGCGCGTCCGGTCTGGCGTATCGATTTCCTGCGCGCGGCGATTCAGGGGTCGCCCGAACCGGCGCGGCTGGCGCAGCTGTCGGTCCTGCTCGACCGGTTCAAGGCCCCCCTCACCGCCGACCAGAAGGTGGAACTTGCCGACCGGCTGGTTCAGGATCGGCAATTCTCGGCTGCGGCCCAGCTGATGGACCGCGCTCGCGACCCTGCGCTGGTCACGACGGGCAGCGTCGGACCGTTCGGATGGAAGCTCGCGACGGGCTATGGCTGGGGTGCCGAGCGGGCGGGCGGCAAGGGCCCCGGCGCGAACACCATCCTGCTGCACACCACTGCCGATTATTCCGGCGAAGTCGCTCGCCAGCTGGTGGTGCTGCGCCCGGGTCCCTATCGGATTGCCGTACGCGGGCACCACATGCCGTCGCTCGCAACGGAAAGCCCTTTCGTCGCGATCGGCTGTGCCATCGATGGTGCGCAAAACCTGGTGTCGCTCGACCTGGTAGCAACAGCGCGGCCCGCGACCGAGTGGTCGGGACATTTCGTGGTTCCGGCACGATGCGGTGGCCAGTGGCTCACGATCAACCTGCGACCGCAGCGGTCGGATCAGCCAACCGACACGGCGATCGAGACCATCGCCATCGTTCGCGCCGCCTGAGGCGCCCCTTGCGGCAATCGTCTGACCTCGCTGCGCTTCGCCTGACGTTCATTACCGGCCATCCGACGCTGGCGCGGTTCGTGATCGATCGCGGTGTGGACCGGGTGATGGTCGACCTGGAAGTGCTGGGGAAAGACGCGCGGCAGGGCCATTTGAACACCGTCATCAGCCGTCACACCCTGGCCGATGTGGCGGCGGTGCGCGCGGCGCTACCAGCCGGCACGCTGCTGGTCAGGGTGAACCCGCTGCACGCCAAATCGGCCGCCGAGATCGACATGGTCGTCGCCGCTGGCGCGGATCGGGTCATGCTGCCGATGTTTCGCGACGGCAAAGAGGTGCGAGCGTTCGCGGGGTTCGTGGCGGGGCGGGTGCCGATCGTGCTGCTGGCGGAGACTGCCGCCGCGCTTTCCAGCGTCACTGACTGGATAGCGACGCCTGGCGTGGAGGAGGTGCATGTTGGGCTCAACGATCTCAGCCTCGATCTCGGGCTCCCGTTCATGTTCCAGCCGCTGGCAGCGGGGATGCTGGAGGATGTCGCGCAAATGGTCGCCGCGGCGGGGAAGCGTTTCGCGATCGGCGGCATCGCCCGCATCGACGAGGGATTGCTGCCCGCACGACTGATCCTGGGCGAGCATGTCCGGCTGGGCTCGACCGGGGCGATCCTGTCGCGGACGTTTCACCGTCAGGCCGAAACCATCGCCGACATCGAGCGTGAGATGGATTTCGGCCACGAACTGGCGCTCCTGCGCGACGCCTATCGCCGTCATACGCAAGGCGATCCGGTGATGCTCGCCAATAATCGGCAGACGGTCGCCGCGCTGGTCGAGCAAATCGCCGCGCGTTCGGCGCCGCGATGAACCCGCGTCGGCGAGCGTGGCGAGGCCGCGCCCTGGACGCCAGCCTGCTGTTGGCGATCGCGTTATTGGCCGGGCGTCTGGCGGGCTTGGTCCGCGAGTTGCAGCTGGCCAATACCTTGGGCGTGTCGCACGCGGCCGACGTCGCCGTCCTGTTGCTGACGATTCCCGATCTGCTGGTAGGGCTGTTGCTGGCGGGCGGGTTGAGCGCGGCATTGGTCCCCCGCTTGCGCCAGTTGCCCGCGACGGACGCGACCGCGCTCTTCCGGCGAGCGACCTTGCTTGCGACGCTGACCTTCGGCGCGATCGGCCTGTTCTTCGCGCTGTTCCCGGACCTTGTCTTGCGCGTGCTGGCACCCGGCGTGGCACGGCCCTCGGCCTTGCTCGACGCCACCGCACCGGTCTGGGTGGCGGTGGCATTGCCACTGACCGCCGCAAGCGGTGTGGTCAGCGCCTATCTGAACGCCCGCGACCGCTTCTTCATCGCCGGACTCGGCACGCTGGTGTTCAATCTGAGCGTGATCGCTGCGCTTAGCCTCGGCGGTTCGGCGCGGGCGCTGCTCGGCAATATTACCGTGGCGATCGCGGTCGGGACGTTGCTTCGCCTGACGCTGCAGACCGCAATCCTCCCTCGCGACGCCTGGCGCCGTGGTGGTGACTGGCGCGGCGATGCGGGCTTGGCTCGCGCGTTCGCAGCGGGGATCGGCAGCGCAGGCCTGGCCCTGCTGGCACCGATATTGGTGCGAGCCGCGGCGTCGTTGCTGGCACCGGGGACGATCGCCAGCTTCAATTATGCTCAAAAGCTGACCGAACTGCCGACCGGCATTCTGATCACCACGATCAGCACCGTCGCGCTGACCCGCTTCAGCGCGGCGATCGCGGATGGCGACGCGGAGAGGCTGGAGCGATCGATCGTCGAGCAGACGCGCCGCGCATTCTTCGTCGCATTTTCGGCGATGGCGGTTGGAGTAGCGTTCGCGCCGGCGTTGGTGGCGGTCCTGTTCGGGCACGGCGCAATGAGCGAAGATGCTCTGCCGATAGTGTCGACGCTTGCCCGGATCGCGCTGTTCGGATTGCCGTTCGTCGCGATTTCCAGCATGGCGACCGCGGTTTTGAACGCACGCTTGCAGACGACCGTTGTGCTGCGGGTGACGATGGGTTGTGTGATGCTGTTGCCCTTGTTGGTCGCCCCGGGCGTCGTCCTCGCATCCAGTCCGGTGTTGATGGGCGCGGTGATCGGGTTCCAGGCGCTGATCGCCGCACTGTTGGCGCGCGCTGCGAACCTCCGCCTGGTCGGTGTAGGAGCGATCGTGGATGCGCGCCTTGCGACCTTGGCCGGCACGGTCGCGGTGCTGGCGGGCGCCGCGTGGCTCTTGAGCGAAATGGTCGCAGCGCCGCCCGTCGCCGCGCTGGCGATCAGCGGAGTGGCGTTCGCGGCCGCGATGCTGGCTACCCGGTGGGTCAAGGCGTGAAACGCGCAATCGATTTCGCCGTCGCGGCGGCCGCGCTCGTCGTCCTGGCGGTCCCGATGCTCGTAGTGGCTCTGAGTATCCGGGCTGGCGACGGCGGGCCGGCACTTCATCGGCAGTCGCGGGTCGGGCGCCGTGGCCGGATCTTCGAAATGCTCAAGTTCCGCAGCATGGTGACCAACGCTGCGACCATCGGCAGCTACATGACCACGGCCGGTGATCCACGGATCACGCGGATCGGCCGCTTTATCCGTCGCACCAGCATCGATGAATTGCCGCAGCTCTGGAATGTGCTGGTCGGCGACATGAGCCTGGTCGGGCCGCGTCCCGATGTGCCGGCCCAGCAATCGTCCTATGCGCCCGCCGACTGGACGCTGCGTCATTCGGTTCGCCCGGGCCTGACCGGCCTGGCGCAGGCGACGCTGCGTTCGGCGGCGACCCCCGAACAGCGCACTGCGGCCGATCTCGCCTATGTGAAGACCGCATCGGTCGGGCGCGACCTCGGCATCATCTTGCTGACCGTGCGGCAGGTTCTCGTGCGGGGCGGTAACTGACGCGATGTGCGGGATCTTTGGATATTTCAGCCGCGCCGGGAATTCGCTCGCGCCCGACGTGCTGGCCGCGATGGGCGACGCGATCGTCCACCGCGGTCCCGATGACGATGGGCTGTTCACCGCGCCGGGCGTGGCGCTCGGCAACCGGCGCCTGTCGATCATCGATATCGCGGGCGGGCACCAGCCGTTCATTTCCGACGACGGCAATATCGTCGTCGTGCAGAACGGCGAGATCTTCAATCATGTCGAGCTGGCGCGCGAACTGGCGGCCAGCGGACATCCCTGCCGCACGCACTCCGACACCGAAGTCCTGCTCCGGTTGTACGAACGCGACGGGATTGCCTTTCTCTCGAAACTGAACGGGATGTTCGCGATCGCAATTCTCGATCGCCGGGAGCAGGCTTTATATCTGGTCCGCGACCGGGTCGGGGTGAAGCCGCTCTATTTCGCCGATGATGGTGGTCGGCTGGTGTTCGGCTCGGAGATCAAGGCGATCCTGCCTGCCCTGAAGGCCACGCCAGCCGTCGACGAGACCGCGCTGCATCACTACCTCACGTTCAATTACGTCCCTCCGCCGTTCACGATCCACCGCGGTGTCGAACACGTCATGCCCGGTACGGCGATGCGTATCACCAGCGGTGGTGCTCGTAGCTGGCGGTGGTGGAATCTGGCCGAAATCGCGCCGGTCGAAGGACGATCCGAAGCCGACTGGGTCGAAGAATTCAACACCATCCTCGACGATGCGGTGCGAATCCGGATGCGCGCCGACGTCCCGTTCGGCGCTTTCCTGTCGGGGGGCGTCGATTCCAGCACGATCGTCGGCCTGATGGCGCGTCACAGTCCAGAGCCGATCAACACCTTCTGCATCGGCTTCGACGATCCGCGTTACGACGAGGCCGCGTTTGCCCAGATCGCCGCCGACCGGTTCGGAACGCGTCACGTCATGGAACGCGTCGATCCCGACATGCTGCATCTGTGGCCGATGGCGACCAGGCAGTGCGATCAACCGCACGGGGATGTGTCGTTCCTGCCGACCTATCGCGTGTCCGAGCTGGCCGCCCGCTCGGTCAAGGTCGTGCTAACCGGCGACGGCGGCGACGAATTGTTCGCAGGATACGACAAATACCGCGATTTCTTTACCGACCCGGCGACGGCGGCGCTCGACGATGCGGCCTTTCAGTCACGCTATTTCGACAGCATTTCGCTGTTCGGCGACCGCGCCAAGGCTGCGCTCTATGCGGGTCCGGCCCGGCAACGGCTGAGCGACGTCCACTCGTTCGAGCTTGCCCGACAATGGTTCGCGCAGGTCCCGCATCAGGATCGCGTCAACCAAGTGCTGTTCCTCGATACGCAATTGCTGTTGTCGGGAAACAATCTGGTCAAGCCGGACCGGATGGGTATGGCGGTGTCGATCGAGGCCAGAACGCCGTTTCTGGATTACCGAATGGTCGAATACGCCTTTCGGATGCCGGGCGCGCTGAAGCTGAAGGATGGCGTGACCAAATATCTGTACAAGAAAGCGGTTGCGCCGCTGATCGGCGAACCGCTCGCGTATCGCCGCAAGCAAATGTTCACCGTTCCGGTCGGCGACTGGTTCAGGGACCGCCTGAGCGGCTATTGCCACGATCATATCGAACGTCTGCTGCAGTTGGGAGAGTGGTTCGACCCAGCCAAGGTTCGTGGGTTGCTGTCCGATCACGTCGCCGACACCGCCAATAATACGCGCGAGCTACGCGCGATGATTGCTTTGACGCATCATCTCGACCTCATGGCATCAAGCACCCGGGTCGCGAGCTGAACAATGGCGACCACCGCCACCCCGCCAATTTCCAGGACAGAGCACAGCTCTGCCGCCACTCGAAAACCTACCGCCGCCCTGTTGCGTATAACATACTGCTTGGTCTTTCTGGCGGCGATATTGTTGAATATCTATAACGATAAGCGCTTTTTGGGAGACATACAGACCGACGGGTTCACTTTTCAGGTCAATTATATCAGCAATTATTTCAGCGGCGGCGGCAAGCTGTTCGACTTGGAACCATTGCTGTGGATTCATTCGCTCCGGACCGTGATCACGGAATTCTTTCTGTATTTCGAGGAATTGGGTGGGCCGGGCCTGGCGACGTTCGTCATTCTGTTGCTGTATGTTCCGGTCATTCGCATGTTCCGTCATGCCAAATGGCCCAACGTCGCGGTGATCCTGCCGTTGACCGTGGTCCTGCTAAGTTATCGCAGTTCGCTGGTCATCTTGTCGCTTGCCTATCTGATGATGTTTGTGATCGATCGGAGGAGCTGGCCGTTTTTGGTCGTTTCTTTTCTTTTCGCCAATTTGAGTTCCGGCGCGGTGCTGAACAGCGTCATCATCGCGCTGACGATCGGCCGGACCTATCGGCGGAATTCGGTAGCGCTCTACGTTTACATTGGCCTGCTACTGGTATCATTCTACATTTCCGCCACGGACAAATATAGCGGTTTCTCCCAAGGTCTGTCCGGTTACGATGCGACCGTCTACGGCGTGGACGGCGTTACTGCCATTTTGTCACGGAACACGATCTTCGTCTCGCTCCTGAACGGCGATTACGAGCGGGCGATCGTCTACAGCCTGATCGTGATGGTGGCGCTCGTGACGTTGGTGGTCTCGCTGCGCGACCCGAAATACCGCGGCTATGGGGTGATCTTCTTAAGCGCGGTGCCATCGTTTCTGCTCGAAGGGCTTGGTGTCGTCTCGCTGATCGTGCCGTTCCTGCTGTTCCTGGCCAACCTGAAACTGCCGCTGCGGCCGGACCCTTCCGTCGCCGCCAAAGCCTGACGCTTGCCGCGATGCGACCCGGCTCCATCCTCTTCACATGTTATGGTGGCGGTCACGCCGCCGCGCTTGCGCCGGTCATCGCCCGGTTACGCGACGCCGGCGAACGGGTCGACCTGCTCGCCTTCACCACAGCGCGCGAATATTTTCGAAAGCGCGGAATCCCTACGTTGGGCGTTGCCGACGTGCTGTCGCTCGTTCCGGACTATGCCGACGCGCGGTCGGTCGGGCGGTCGCTGGCAGACGGGCAGGGCCGTCATGCATTGGTTTCGATCGCGGATACCGAGGCCTATTTGGGAATCGGGTATCTCGCTTTGGAACGCGCCTTCGGACGTGCCGAAGCGGAAGCGCGATACGCCGCGCTGGGTCGTCAGGCGTTTCGGCCACGGGACTTCTTCGAGCGATTGTTCACAGTGGTGAGGCCCGCCGCGGTCGTCGCAACCAACAGCCCCCGTTCCGAGCGAGCCGCGCTGGACGCCGCGCGGACGCTCCGCATTCCTTCATTGTGCCTGGTCGATCTCTACGCGCCCTTCGAGATCGAATGGTGCGGTGCGCCGGGTTACGCGACCACGATCTGCGTCCTGAACGACGCCGTGCGCACCCGCTTTGTCGAACACGGTGCCGACCCCGATGCGGTGGTCGTGACCGGCAATCCGGCGTTCGACCGGTTGGGGCTGATCGACTATCAGCAACGGCGTCGCTGCGTGCGCGAGCGGGCCGGCTTGCGCAGCGCCGACCGCGTCCTGCTATGGATTTCTCAGCCCGAACCGGCGATCCATCCCTTTTCCGGCGCGGTCGGCGATCCGACCTTGCCCGAGCGAATCGAACGCTACCTGGCGGACAGCTTCGCCGACGACCGTGACGTCAGGATCATAATGCGGTTGCACCCGAGCGAGGACCGCCCCCCCGCGGTCGCCGGGGCGCGCATCCGATACAGCGATGCGTCCGAACCGCTCGACGATCTGCTATGCTTGGCAGACTGCGTAGTGACGTGCAGTTCGACGGTCGGGCTTGAGGCGGCGATGCTCGGTGTGCCCGTAGTTCAGCTGATGGACTCGGTGTTTTCGCCCGATCTGCCGCTGGGTGCGTTGGGGGTCGCTATTGAAGTGCCGCATTATTATGAGGCCGCGACCGTGATCGACCGTTGTTTGCGCGACGTGCCTGCGCTTTCCGGCGGCGGCGGGACGGACAAGCCCGATTTCCAGGCCGCTGCAAAGGTGGCTGCGCGGATCAGGGCGCTGGTGAAAGATGACGGATAAGCGATGACCAAGTCCAATCAGGTGTTTCGGTGCAGCAGCTGTCTCAACATGTCGACGCGCCCGCGCATTCAGTTCGACGCGGACGGACGTTGCAACGCATGCGTGTGGACCGACCGTAAACGCGTGATGGACTGGTCGGCCCGCGAGGTCGAATTGCAGGCGCTGCTCGACCGGCACAAGCGACAGGACGGCGGATTCGACTGCGTCGTTCCAGTGAGCGGCGGCAAGGACGGGTCGTACGTCGCGTACAATTTGAAGCACAAATACGGGATGAACCCGCTCGCGGTGACCGTCACGCCGGCGCTGGCGCTCGAGCTGGGCAATGCCAACCTGCGCAACTTCATCGATTCCGGGTACAACCACGTTCAGATCTCGCCCGACGCCGAAGCGATGCGCGTGCTCAACCGCACCGGCTTCATCGAGATGGGATTCCCTTATTACGGCTGGCTGGTCGCAATTCAGGCGGCGGTCGTCAAATTCACCGTCAAATTCGGGATCGAGCTGATCTTCTACGGCGAGGATGGCGAAGTCGAATATGGCGGCTCGACCGAAACCGCCGCGCGGCCGACCTATGACGTGAACTACATGCGGCGGGTGTATCTGGAAGGCGGGCACAATGAAGTACTCCGCAAATCCGGCCTGCCCCGCTCGTCGCTCAATTTCTTCGAGTTCCCGACCGACGCGGAGCTGGCCGACAGTCGCCTCGAGATCGCGCATTGGTCGTATTTCGAAAGCTGGGACCCGTACCGAAACTATCTGACCGCCAAGGAATTTTGCGGCCTGCGCGAAGCCGAAGGGTCGAACACCGGCACCTTCACCAACTTCTCGCAGAACGATCAGGCGCTTTACTCGCTGCACACGTATCTGATGTACCTGAAGTTCGGCTTCGGGCGCGCGACGCAGGACGCCGGGATCGAGGTGCGGCGCGGCGCGATGGCGCGCGAACAGGCGCTCAATCTGGTCCGGATCTACGACAATCATTATCCGGACGAGTTTTTGGCGCTTTACCTCGAATATTACGGCATGACCCAGGATGAATTCGACGCCGTTCTGGACCGCTGGGTCGATCGCGACCTGTTCGAAAAGGTCGCGGGGCGGTGGGAGCCCAAGTTTGAAACGCGCTGAAGCGTTTCGTCCGGCCGTCATCAATGTAGGTATCGGCAACATCGACTCGATCGGTCGCGCGCTACGGTATCTCGGGCTGGATTTCGCCTTGGTCAGCGACGCCGCCGGCTTGCGTGATGCAAGCCATGTACTGCTGCCAGGAGTCGGTGCGTTTCGAGCGGGGATGGAGGCGTTGGCAGCACACGACCTGACCGCCCCGCTGCGCGATCTGGCTGCAGCGCGGGCCGTACCGATCTTCGGCATTTGCCTAGGCATGCAATTGTTGGGCGCGCATAGCGAGGAGGGGGATTGCGACGGCTTGAACCTGCTGCCCTATCGCTCCCGACGGATTGCGGCGGATGGAGGTCGAAAGGTTCCCCACGTCGGCTTTTCGACCGTCACCGGCTACGCCGATGCCGGTGTCTTCGCCGCGCTGCCAAGCTGCGCCGACTTTTACTTCACGCACTCCTACGCGGTCGCCGAACTACCGGCTGGCGCGAACGCGGGCACGTTCAACTACGGCGTCGAATTGTTGGCGGCGTTCGATGCCGGCACGATCTGCGGCGCGCAGTTTCATCCAGAAAAGAGCCAGTCGACCGGGCTACGGGTGTTGAAGAATTTTTTCGATCGACCCGACCATGGCTAGAAAGCGCGTCATCTTCAGCCTGCTGTACTCGCACGGCAGCTTCATGCTTTCGCGCAATTTCCGTTTGCAGCGCGCGGGCAGCGTCACGTGGCTGCTCCGCAACTATAATTTTGGTTCGGTCGCCACCTGCATCGACGAATTGCTCATCCTGGATGTGGGACGCGGCGAAACCGACAGCGACGCGTTTCTGAGCGACGTTCGACAAGTCATCGACGCATGCTTCATCCCGGTCGCCCTCGGTGGGCGAATCGATAGCTTCGATGCGGCAAAGCGGCTGATTGCGTCGGGTGCAGACAAGATCGTCGTAAACTCCGTTTTCGACACCGACCCCGACGTCGTCGCGCGGATCGCCGACAGCTTCGGGTCGCAGGCCGTCATCGGCGGAATCGATGTCCGCCGCGGGGCCGAAGGCGGCTATCAGGTCTTCACCGAACAAGGCGGTACGCCTTTGACGGTCGCTCCCGCAGTGCGCGTTGACGCGATGCTGGCGGCGGGGGCGGGTGAGATCCTGGTCCAATCGATCGACAACGACGGCACCGGTCAGGGTTTCGATCACGCTACGGTTGCGGCGCTGGGCGTTTCGTTGAATGCGCCGGTGATCATTTGCGGCGGTTGCGGGAAGAGCGATCATATGCGCAGCGCGCTGTTGCGCCCCGACATCGATGCCGTCGCGACCGCCAACCTGTTCAATTTCATCGGCGACGGACTGCAAACGGCCCGCGGCGAATTGCTGCGCGACGGCCTCGACCTGGCGCGTTGGGACAGTGCCGACATCGAACAACTGCGCGATGTCCTCGGTCGGTGAACGCTGCTGCCGCCTCGCGCCATCCGCGCTACCTGATCGTCGGCCTGGGCAGCATCGGGCGGCGTCACGCCGCCAATCTGGCCCAATTGCGGCCCGAGTGCGAAATCGCCGCGCTGCGTCGCAGCGTAACGGGCGACTGTCCCGAGTCGATCGCACATGAGCTGACGTCGTTCGACGCAGTGGCGGCGTTCGCCCCTGACGCGGCGATCGTGGCCGGCCCAGCGACCACGCATCTCGCGGCGGCGCAGGCGTTGGTGGCGCTCGGCATTCCGACCCTGATCGAAAAGCCGCTGTCGCATTCGCTGGCCGGCGTGACCGCGCTGGCCGATGCGGCAGAGCGCGCGGACGTGCCGGTCATGGTCGGCTACAACCTGCGGTTCCGCGCGTCCTTGCTGGCCGCGCGCGAACGCTTGCTGGCCGGTGCGATCGGTGACGTGCGCCTGGCGCGGATCGAGGTGGGCCAGTTTCTGCCCGACTGGCGAAGCGGCGGCGACTACCGCGATCAAGTGTCGGCGCAGGCCGGGCTGGGTGGTGGTCCGCTGCTCGAACTCAGCCACGAGATCGATTATTTGTACTGGATGTTCGGCCTGCCGACCCATGTGACCGCGCGGGGCGGCCGGTATTCCGATCTGGCGATCGACGTCGAAGACTCAGTCGATGTGATTCTGGAGTTTCAGGATCCGGCCCGCATCGCCACTATTCACCTCGATTTCCTGCAACGACCCCCGGCGCGTATCGGGAAATTCGTTGGCAGCGACGGAATCTTGGTCTGGGACGGGATTGCCGGGACGACGGAGCTTCACCGCCCGGATGAAACGGCAGAGCGCGTCGCGGTCGATCCGGCCGACCGAAACGTCATGTATATGGAAGAACTGACGGCCTTTCTGGACGTCGCCGACCGGCGCGGCGCGTCACCGATCGGCTTGCGCGCAGGCATCGAGGTCATGACGATCATCGACGCGGCGCGGCGATCGATGGACACCGGTCGGACGCAGCCCGTCGAGCCGGCCTCATGAACGCGCGTGCGTTCATTTTCGCGCGGGGCGGGTCGAAGGGTGTGCCAGGCAAGAACATCCGGGTCCTTGCCGGAACACCGCTTATCGCGCACTCGATCGACGTGGCGCTTGCCAGCCCTTCGCTCGGAGCCGTCACGGTTTCGACCGACGATGCGGAGATCGCCGCGATCGCGCGCGCGCACGGCGCGCTGGTGCCGTTTCTGCGCCCCGCCGAACTGGCCAGCGATACGGCCGGCGAATGGGGCGCCTGGCAGCACGCCATCCGCTGGTCGGAAGCGACGGACGGGCCGTTCGACGCCTTCGTCAGCCTGCCAGCGACCTCGCCGTTCCGGTCGGTCGACGATGTCGAAGCCTGTCTCGCGGTCCTGCGCGCGGACCCTGCCGCGGACGTCGTCGCGACGGTGAAGGCGGCCGACCGGAGCCCGTATTTCAACATGGTCACGATCGGTGCCGACGGCGCGGCGCGGCTGGTCATCGCGCCGACCGGCGATGTCGTCCGACGTCAGGATGCACCGGCGGTGTGGGACATGACCACCGTCGCTTATGCTGCACGCCCCGCCTTCGTGTTGCGGCACGCAGGATTGTTCGACGGTCGCCTTCGGGTCGTGGAGGTGCCGGCGGAACGCGCGCTCGACATCGACACCGAATTCGACTTCGCCCTGGCGGAGTGTATCGCCGAGCGCGGGCTGGCGACCGGAAGGATTTGAACACGATGCGAACGCTGGCCGAGCTTTCGGACCTCACCGGGCGGACTGCGTTGGTGACCGGCGGCGCGGGTCATCTCGGCCGGGCCTTGGCGGGGGG
>JAZKGJ010000154.1:18242-30137 GCA_040385975.1 Pseudomonadota bacterium
GGTCTGCTCGAACACGGCTGTCGCGTGATCGTGGTCGACCGTGCTCAGGACGCGCTCGACGCCGCGGCGGAGACGCTTGTCACGCGCGGCGCAGCCGTGGAAACACACGTCGCCGATCTGGAGGATGCGACCGATCGCGCCGCGCTGATCGATGCGATCGGGCAGCGCCCAAGTGGACTGGATATCCTCGTCAACAACGCCGCATTCGTCGGCGACAGCGGTCTGGCCGGCTGGGCGACGCCCTTCGAACAACAAAGCGTGGACACTTGGCGGCGCGCGCTCGAGGTCAATCTGACCGCGCCGTTCCACTTGAGCCAGGCGTTCGCGCCGTTGTTGACGGCGTCGGGCCACGGCTCGATCATCAATATCGGTTCGATCTACGGCGTGGTCGGCCCCGATCTGGCGCTGTACGAAGGAACGTCGATGGGCAATCCGGCTGCTTATGCCGCGGGGAAGGGCGGTCTGCTGCAACTCACGCGCTGGCTGTCGACCGTGCTGGCACCCGCGGTGCGCGTCAACGCGATCAGTCCGGGCGGCATCGCCCGTGGACAGAGCGCCGCGTTCGTCGATCGTTACCTCGCGCGCACGCCGATGCAGCGGATGGGGACCGAAGAGGATTTCCAGGGTGCGGCCCATTTCCTGGCAAGCGACCTGTCGCGGTGGGTGACGGGCCAGAACATTGTCGTGGATGGTGGCTGGACCGCGTGGTAATCGCGCCGGCGCGCGTCTGACGGGACAATCGATGACTTTCGTGATCGCCGAGGCCGGCGTCAATCATAACGGCGATGAGCAACTGGCGCATCGGCTGGTCTTGGCCGCGGCGGACGCGAAGGCCGATGCGATCAAGTTTCAGACCTTCTCGGCCGACCGGCTGGTCCGCCGCGGCGCGGCCACCGCCGCCTATCAACAGGCGGCAACGGGTGAGGCCGATCAATATACTCTACTGAAATCGCTCGAGCTGTCGCGCGACGCCCACCATCGCTTGTTCGCGGCGTGCGGGTCGGCGGGTATCGAATTCATGTCGACGCCGTTCGACGAAGAGGCCGCGGATTTCCTGGTGGGTCTCGGCGTCCGACGGTTGAAGGTGCCGTCGGGCGAGATCACCAACGTACCGTTCCTGCGCCACCTCGCCCGAACCGGGCTGCCGCTGATCCTATCGACCGGGATGGCGGACCTTGCGGAGGTCCAAGCGGCGTTGGCGACGATCGCGGTGGAGGTCGGGGTCTCGCCCACCGAATTGAGCGACCGCGTCACGATCCTGCATTGCACATCGAATTACCCGGCGGCGTTTGGCGACGTAAATCTGCGCGCGATGGCGACGATCGCTGCCGTTACCGGCCTGCCGGTCGGTTATTCCGATCATACGCTGGGTCTGGCGGTATCGACCGCGGCGGTCGCGTTGGGCGCGACGGTGATCGAAAAGCATTTCACGCTCGATCGCGACCTTGCCGGACCCGATCACAAAGCGTCGTTGACGGTCGCCGAGCTGACCGACCTGATCGCGCAGATTCGCGCCACGGAAGCAGCGCTGGGCGGCGTGGAAAAGCGAGCGACCGACGCCGAATTGGCCGTCCGCGCATTGGTCCGCCGAAGCGTCGCGATCGACCGCCCAGTGGCGCAGGGTGAGATGCTTACGCTCGACCGCCTTATCATGCTGCGGCCGGCGGACGGGATCTCACCCGCCGAAATTGATCGTGTCATCGGCCGCCGCGCCGCGCGCGATCTCCCGGCCGGAGCGACATTGCGGTGGTCCGATCTGGCATGAGTCGGCGGATTATGTACGTCACCGGTACCCGGGCGGATTACGGATTGATGCGGCATACCCTGCGCGCGATCGATCGGCATCCCGACCTTGCACTGATTCTGGTGGTGACCGGAATGCATCTCGATCCGGGGTTCGGCGACACCGTCAGCGAAGTCGAGGCCGACGGTTTCGAGATCGCGGCGCGGGTGCCGGTCGCGGCGGGCGGCACGGGAGCAGCGATGGCACATGGCATCGCGACGATGATCGCCGGCTTCACCGACGCATTCGCACTCGCCCGGCCTGATCTCGTCCTGCTCCTGGGAGACCGGGGAGAGATGCTCGCCGGCGCGATTGCCGCGATCCACCTGAATATCCCCGTCGCTCACATTCACGGCGGGGAGCGCTCGGGGACGGTCGATGAACCCGTCCGTCACGCTATTTCCAAGCTGTCGCATCTCCATCTGACCGCGACCGAGGAAGCGCAAAATCGGTTGGTCCGAATGGGCGAGCACGCCGGCCATGTCTTCGTGGTCGGCGCTCCGGGTCTGGTGGGCCTCCGCGACGAACCGGACACCGATCGCGCCGCGCTAATCCGCGACCACGGACTCGATGCGGCTCGCAGGATCGCGCTGCTGATCTATCACCCGGTCTTGCAGGAAGCGGAGACGGGTGCCGATGCTATCGGCGCGATCCTTGACGCATTGCTCGCCAATGAGCTTCAGATCGTCGCGCTGCTGCCAAATGCGGATGGCGGCGGGGCGGCGATCCGCGAGGTGCTGCTATCGCGATCGGCGCGGGACGCCGACCTGCAGGTCCACACCCACTTCGCACGCCCGACGTTCGTCGCGTGGATGGCGGCGGCCGACGTCATGGTCGGCAATTCCAGCGCCGGCATCATCGAAGCTGCCACGTTTGGAACTCCGGTCGTCAACATCGGCAGTCGGCAAGCACTTCGTCAGCGCAACGACAACGTCGTCGATGTCGCCGACGATTTCCACGCGGTCCGCGAGGGCGTAGAACGGGCGCTCGCGCTCGGGCCCCTGCCGTTCCGCAACATCTACGGCGACGGCGCAACTGCGGACCGGGTCGCTACGCTGTTGGCGCGCGTCCCGCTTGGTGCCGACCTGCTGAGCAAGCGCAATGACTATTGAACGGGTGCGCATCATCGGTGCCGGCGGCCATGCCAAGGTCGTTGCGGACGCGCTGCTGCAATCCGGCATCGCTCCCGATCTGTTCGAAGTCCTGGACGACGATCCCGCCCTGCACGGGACCCGCCTGCTCGATCATGTGGTGGTCGGCGGAGCGAATGAGGGTTTACCGAGCTGCCGTTTCCACGCGGCGATCGGGAACAACATCATCAGGCGCAGCGTGCACCGGCGTTTCGAATTGGCGGGCTGGCCGACAATCACGGTCATCCATCCCGCCGCGACCGTAGCGCGACATGCGGTGATTGGTGCCGCCGCCTTCATAGCGGCAAACGCTGTAGTTGCCCCCCATGCCACGGTCGGAACTGGCGCGATCGTCAATCACGGCGCGATCGTGGACCACGACTGTGCGGTCGGCAACTTCGCGCACATCGCCCCCGGAGCGACGCTGGGCGGTGGTGTCGTGATTGGGGCCGACGCGTTGATCGGGGCGGGCGCGACGATTCTCCCCGGGCTGGTGATCGGTGCGGGCGCGATCGTCGGCGCGGGGGCGGTAGTGGTTCGCAACGTCGCGGCCGGCGACACCGTCCGCTCCGCCGTCGCGGCGCGATCGACAAACAAGGACTGACGGCGTGGACATCGCGAAAATTTCAGTTGGCGCAGCCACCTCGCTGCGCGCTGCGATGGAGATCATGGACCGCGGCGCGATCGGACTGGTGCTGATGGTCGAAGACGGCACGATGCGGTTCCGCCGAACCGTCACCGACGGCGATTTGCGTCGGGCGTTGCTGGCCGGTGCCAGCCTCGGCGATACGCTGGCCGTCCTGCCCGATATTGTCTCGACCACAGCCGGGGGCGCGACGACGCGTCGCGCGGCGCTGGAGGCGATGAACCGGCATTCGATCAATCATCTGCCGTTGTTGAATGATGACGGCGGCGTCGCCGCGGTCCTCGACCGCAAGGATATCGACAATCAAATCCTGCTTTCCACGCCGCACATGGGCGACGCCGAGCGCGATTTTGTCGAGGAGGCCTTCCGGACCAACTGGATCGCCCCCCTCGGTCCCAATGTCGATGCGTTCGAGCAAGAGCTCGCTGCCTACGTCGGGGTCGGTCACGCCGCGGCGGTGTCTTCGGGGACGGCAGCGATTCATCTCGCGCTGCATCTGCTGAACGTGACTGCCGGGGACACGGTCTTCTGCTCGACGCTTACCTTCGCGGCCAGCGCCAATCCGATCGTGTATCAGGGCGCGACCCCGGTGTTCATCGATTCGGACCGCGAAAGCTGGAACATGTGTCCCGCCGCGCTTGAACGGGGGCTCGCCACCGCAAGGCGGCTCGGCAAGCTGCCCAAAGCGGTGATCGTAGTCGATCTCTACGGCCAAAGCGCCGACATGGACGCGATCGTTCCGCTTTGCGACACGTACGGTGTGCCGATCGTCGAGGACGCGGCGGAGTCGCTTGGCGCAACCTATCGCGGGCGGGCCAGCGGGACCTTCGGTCGGCTCGGCATCTATTCGTTCAACGGCAACAAGATCATCACGACATCAGGCGGCGGAATGCTGGTGTCGGACGACCCCGCGCTGATCGATCGCGCGCGTTTTCTCGCGACCCAGGCGCGCGATCCGGCACCGCATTATCAGCACACCGAAATCGGCTTCAATTACCGGATGAGCAACATCCTGGCGGGGGTCGGTCGCGGCCAATTGGCAGTACTGGACGAGCGCGTCGCGGCACGGCGCCGAGTGTTCGAGACGTATCGACGCGAACTGGCCGATGTCGCGGGTCTCGCCTGGATGCCGGAGCCCGACGGGAGCCGGTCGAACCGGTGGCTGACGACCTGTACGCTCGACCCCGGCATCCTGCCGGCGCGCGAAGAAGTCGCACGCCGGTTGGCCGACGAGTTCGTCGAGGCGAGGCCGGTGTGGAAACCGATGCATTTGCAGCCTGTTTTCGCCGACTGCACTTATTACACCGCCAATAACGAGTCGATTTCCGACGACCTGTTTGATAGGGGTCTGTGCCTGCCGTCGGGCTCGAATCTCACGGATGACCAGTTGGCCCGGACTATCTCCGCGCTACGCTCTGCGCTTGCTGTCTGACAGCGACCGGGCGCAAACTGTCTCCGGCAAGTCGGGCTTGCTCACGGCCGGCATGTAACAAGGACGTTCCGGAATGAATCTGCCGAACCGGCTGCTGGGCCTGCCGCGGCCGGGCAAACTGGCGTTGGCGATGATCGTCGACGCCGCCATTTGCGGCCTGACGGTCTGGCTGTCGTTCTACCTTCGGCTCGGCGTCGTCGCCGGCATTACTCCGGGGGTCAGGATCGCGACTGCCGCCGCGATCGTGATCGCGCTGCCGACTTTCTATCTGGTCGGCCTCTACAGCGCGGTCTTCCGGTTCACCGGCAGCGATACGTTGGTGCGCTTGGCCCGCGGCTGCTTCATCTTCGGCGTCGCTTACTCGTCGATCTTCGCGATCATGGGCATTCCCGGCGTGCCCCGCACGGTCGGGCTGATCGAACCCATTCTCCTCATGCTGGCGGTCGGGCTTTCCCGGACTTCGGTCAGTTACGCGCTGGGCGGGCGCAGACGCGGCCGCCGGCGCGACGATTGCGCCAATATCCTGGTTTACGGGGCAGGCGCCGCGGGACGTCAATTGGTGAGCGCAATCTCGCAAAGTGTGGACATGAACGTCGTGGGGTTTCTCGACGACAACCGCGTGCTGCAGGGGCGGCGGCTCGACAATGTGCCGGTCTATTCACCCGCCTCCGTGAGCGCCTTGGTGACCGATCTCAAGGTCGGCGAAATTCTGCTCGCGTTTCCGTCGATTGCCCGCCAGCGCCGCAACGAAATCATCCGGTCGCTACAGTCGGTCGATGTGCGCATCCGGACTTTGCCCGGGCTGATGGATTTCGCGCATGGACGGGTGCAGATCGCGGATTTGAAGCCGTTGGAGATCGAGGACCTGTTGGGCCGCGACGTGGTTGCCCCGGACCCGGCCCTGCTGGCGCGCACTATCGCCGGAAAAGTGGTGATGGTGACCGGCGCGGGCGGCTCGATCGGCAGCGAATTGTGCCGCCAGATCGTGCGGCTCGGTCCGACCAGCCTGCTGCTGCTCGAAAGTTCGGAATACGCGCTTTACGCAATTCATTACGAACTGGACGGGTGGGCGCGCCGGGAAGGCGTCGCGATCCGTATCATTCCGCTGCTGGGGTCGGTGCGCGACGACGCCAGGGTGCGTACCATCATCGAAGCCTGGCGGCCCGAGACGGTCTATCATGCCGCCGCGTACAAGCACGTCCCATTGGTCGAACACAATCCGATCGAGGGAATTTGGAACAACGTCTTCGGAACGCTTACCGCTGCCCAGGCGGCATTCGACCTGGGCGTCGCGAATTTCGTCCTGATCAGCACAGACAAGGCGGTGCGTCCGACCAACATCATGGGCACCAGCAAGCGGTTAGCGGAAATGCTGCTCCAGTCGATGGCCGCGGGCGGTCGCGCGGGGCGAACCTGTGTCTCGATGGTCCGATTCGGAAACGTGCTCGGCTCGAGCGGTTCGGTTGTGCCGCTGTTTCGCCAGCAGATTGCAGCCAACGGACCGATCACGATTACTGACCCCGAGATCACCCGCTATTTCATGACCATTCCCGAGGCCGCGCAATTGGTGATCCAAGCCGGAGCGATGGCGATCGGGGGCGAGGTGTTCGTGCTCCACATGGGCGACCCCGTCCGGATCGTCGATCTCGCGCGCAACATGGTCGAATTGTCGGGGCTGACAGTGCGCGATACCGCCAATCCCGACGGCGACATCGCGCTGGAATTTGTCGGCCTGCGGCCGGGCGAGAAGCTGTATGAAGAATTGCTGATCGGCGACGATCCCGAAGCGACCGCGCATCAAAAGATTATGAAGGCGAACGAGCAGTTCCCGACGTGGCCGGAATTCGAACTAGCGCTCGGCGAGTTGGCCGAAGCGCTCGACCGGTCCGATGTCGCCGGTGCTAAAGCGATGTTGCACCGCCTGGTCCCCGAATATGCAACGACATCCGATCTGGTCGATTGGGTGACGATGCGCCGCGGCCAGTGAAAATGCGCATAGGCTGGGTCTGGCCTTTCGTTCTGGCAGTGGCGTTGTCCGGCGTATCCTTCGCGCCGGTCGCGAGCCAGTCGGTCGAGCCGCCGAGCGGGCTGGTGAATGTGCGCTCGCTAGAGATTGGTGCCAAGGGCGACGGCGTTGCGGACGATACCGCAGCGATCCAGGCGGCGATCGACCGCTATCCGCGTGTCTACCTGCCGCGAGGACGGTACCGGATCGACCCGCGCGTCGGCCTATCGGTTCGCAATGGCACGCAGTTGCTCGGCGATGGTCCGACCGAAACCTTGCTCGTTGCCGACCGCGGGGGCGGCACGATCGCTCAGCTGAGCGAATACGGGCCGGGCTCCATAATCCGACGCGCCTTCGATCCGCGCCGGGCCAATGCATATGTGACCCGCGTTCGCATCGCCGATGTCGCGATCCTCATGAACCATCCGCCCGACGCGGTGACGACCGACGCGATTCAGATCGGGCTTGATTTGCGCAATATCTCGCGCTCGCTGATCGAGCGCGTTCACGTCGGAAATGTCCCGCCGATCGGCGTGAAGCTGCCGCGCACCCAGCGCAGTGTTTACCTCAGCCAGGGCTATGGGATCGTCTTCGGCACGCGATCGGGCGGTGATATCGCTTATGCTGGCGGAGAGGTGAACACCGTGCGCGATTCGGCGGTGTGGGGCGCGTTCAAGCTGATCGTCCACGACGATCCGGCCCTCAGCCCTTTGTCTGCCGCGCACAACACCGTCGTCGAAACCAGCGATCTGCAAACCGGACACAGTCTGATTTCGCAAGAATCGACCTACGCCCATGCGAACGTCTGGCGCTCGCTGGTGCTGCAAAATGTCGTTCCGCAGGCCGGTAATCCAAGCCCGACATACGTGATTCGCATCGAAGGTTCGCGGAACCGGGTCGATGGCGGGTACGTCGAGGCCAGCCCATCGGCGCGGTATCTGATTTTTCTGGGCCGCGATTCGTACGCCAATCGAATCGACTTGCAGACAGTCTCGGCGGGGCCGGCGACGCGGACGGTCGATCTCGGGCGAGCCAACACGATCTCGGCAACGTCGCGGTTAAGCTATGCGCCCACGGAGTATCGGCGCGCGACGGCAAAAAAATAGCGGCCCCTCGCGGGACCGCCATTTTTCTCTAATTCGAAACTCAGCTTACGGGCTGTCGGGATCATCGTCCGAGATGATCACGATGCCGGCGATCACTGCCGCAGCGGCCAGGATCGCGACGATGAAGCCACCGCCAGCGAGCTGCGACTTGCTGTCCGACTTCGCCGAAGCACGAGCCTTCGAGGCGACCGACAGCTTAGCAGCCGGCGATGCAGCCAGCACTGGCGACGCGGTCATCGAGACCGCCGCAGCTGCCAGCAAGAAATTCTTCAAGCGCATTTCAGACTCCCTTTATCTTGGTTCGCATGTTCATTTGAGCCGGTGCCGCTATGTCACAGGGCGTAATGCCTGACAAGGCCGGACGTGGTGGACGTTAAATTAAGCAGGCATTTCCGTGTCGTGTTGCGTTAACAGCACGTTCTGGCCGTGCCAGGTTAAGAACTCGCCAACGCGGCTTCGGCTCCCCCCGAGAAGACCCTCGATATGAAAATCTGCTGCGGGAAGAACAGTTGGCTGGCAGCTTTGCTCGCCACGATCGCCACGCCGGCGATGAGTGTGCCCGCCGACGACGGCATCAAGGCGGCGATCGCGGCCTTGGCGGCTCAGGACGCCGCGGTGCTCCGGGTCGGTCATCGCCTGGTTCGCGCCGGGTTGCCGCTCTGTACGGCACCGGGCCGCGCGGCGGGCCTGACGCTCCAACGGCTGGCGCAATACGGCACCGAATATCGCGACGCGGTGCGAACCCTGCTTGGCATCGGAAACGAGCCGACGGTCGCGGTCGTCGTTGCCGGTTCGAGCGCGGACGCGGCTGGGCTCCGGGCCGGCGACCGGATCATGAGGATCGAGGGCGTTGCACCCCCCGCCGCGAAGACGAGCGCGCGCGCGAACTTCGCTGCAACCGACGCCGCACTGACGGCGCTCGATGCGGCGCTCGCGGACGGAATCGCCGATCTGACTTTCCAACGCGGCGACCGCTCCTTTGCCGTCAAACTGACCGCCCCACCCGCGTGCGCGGCGCGCTTCGATGTTCGCGCCGGGCGGAGCATGGGGGCGTCATCGGACGGCGTGTACGTCCAGGTTTCCAGCGACCTGGTCGCCGACGTCAGGGGCGACGGCGAATTGGCGGCGGTGCTGGCGCACGAGCTCGCGCACAATATCCTGCGCCACCCGCAGCGGCTGAAAGCACGCGAAGCAGGGCTGAAAGTCCGCGCGACCGAGGTCGCCGCGGACCGGCTCAGCGCCTATCTGATCGACGCGGCGGGGTATCCATCGGCCGACCTGCTCGGCTTCTGGCAGCGCTGGGGACGCGCGCACGACTTCGGCATCTTTTCCGACCGCACCCACCCGGGCTGGCGCAAGCGCGTCGCGTCGATCGAAGCCGAACTCGCGCGGATCGCCGCGCTGCGTGCCGCTGGCCAGCCGGTCCGCCCGCCCGCCGATCTGTTGCCGCGCTAAGTGGTCAAGAACCAGCGGCGTTCGGCCTCCAGCGCCACGGCGGTCAGCCGACCGGTGGCGTAAGCACCGGTGTCGATCCCCAACCGATTGGGCCGCTCATCGACCGTTTCGGTAATTGTGTGGCCGTGGACGATGAATTTCTCATGCGTCTCGCCCGAGTTCAGGAATGCACCGCGGATCCAGCGCAGGTCCTCGCCACGCTGATCGGCGATCGGGACGCCGGGGCGGATGCCGGCGTGCACGAAAGCATAATCGCCGATCACGACCGCTTCCTCCATCGCGCTCATGAAGGCGCGGTGCGGCGCGGGCACGACCGCGTCGAGCAACCGGTGCAATTCGTCGAAATCGGCCGCCTCGTAGGTTTCGTGATCGATCCCGTAGCTCAGCGCCGTCTCTCTTCCGCCGTTTCGCGCGAACAATCGCAGCGCCTGCGCTTCCCCGGCGCACGCGCCCAACAGCATTTCCTCGTGGTTGCCCGCCACCGCGCGCGCCTGCGGATCATCGGCCAGCAATTCTGTCGCGCGCGTGACCACCGCGGCGCTATCCGGTCCGCGATCGACCAGATCGCCGAGCAATATGATGATTTGCCGCTTCGGTGTCCGGCGCGTGTGATCGGCATCAATCTGCGCCAGCAACGCCGCGAATTCCGCGTCGCACCCGTGAACGTCGCCAATCGCGTAGACCCGGACATCGTCGGGCACGCGCGGCATCGGCGCAGGCATTGTCGATCGCTTGAAAAACGCCTTGATCATGCCGAGCCGGTGCGACCGTTCAATGTCGGCGTTTGCTGCGGACGCGCGCGGGGCTGCCATTCAATATAATCACTTTGCATCAAGTGCTTCGCGACCGTGCGATTGCGCAATATCGTGACGCCCTGGATAATCGCGCGCAGCGAACGGGGCGCGATCGATGCCCACAGCACGAAGGTCACCGCGACCGCCGTCTCGCGATCGAAGCGGAAGCGCGCGCGCTCAACCATCCGTCCGATCAACTGCGCCCGTCGTCCCACCCACACCCAGATCCAGCTTCGCGCAACGAATATACGCGCCGTGACCCGCGCGGGGTTGGGGTGTTCGAAGACGGTGTCATAATCCTGCCCGGCGGCCGCCAGCGGTGCGGCGCGATAGGCGCGTTCGAACGCGTTTTCCAATGCGCTGGGGTCGTCGCGCCGGCGCACGCTGACCGCGGAATGGCGATACTGACCCAGCACGGCGGGAATGACGACCGCGCGGCCCACGGCACTGAGCCGCCAGCTGAGATCCAGATCTTCCCAATATTCCGCCTCGGGGCGATAGCCGCCGACCGCATCGAACGCGGCGCGCCGGACCATCGTGAGCGAATGGGCAAACGCGGCAAAGGCGGAAGGGCGGTGCAGCCGCCACAGATTGGGCGGATGCACCACGCGCCCGCGTTCATCGATGCCCTCCGCCATCGCGCCGACCAGGACGATCGATGGGTCGGCCATCACCGCCACCTGCCGCTGCAGACGATCGGGTGCGGACAGATCGTCGGCGTGGGCGATCGCGATCAGCGGCGCACGAGCGGCGGCGATCACCCAATTCTCGCTGGCGGCCAGCCCGGATTTCTCCGACCGGGTCAGGATGCGGATGCGTGCGTCGGTATCGGCCAGGCGGGTCAACACCGCGGTGGTCCCGTCGGTCGATCCATCATCCCCGACGATCAATTCGAAATCGGCGAAACTCTGTGCCAGAATGGCACGGATGCCCGCTTCGACATAAGGCATGCCGTTATGCACCGGCAGCACGACGCTGACCGCCGGAATCGTCGGAACGGCGGTGTGCGCGGCCGTTTCCGGCCGATTTGCCTGTCGGGGTGACGAGAGTGTGATAACGATCGGTCCGATGAACAAGCCGACCCGTTCGACCCGTGCTGCGTCGCGCGGGTTAACCGCCCGCGTCCGATAGCGCCAGCGTCGGACGGTGGGGGCATGAGGTCACGGATGCGCGGCATGATCGACATCGCCTTCACGCGCGCCGTGGCGGGGCCATTGTTCCTGCGCGGTTTCGTGCTGGCGGCAAGTTTCCTGTGCCAGATGCTGCTCGCGCGGCTGCTCGGGGTCGGCGGGTTCGGCCTTTACGCCTACGCGCTCGCCTGGACGCGTCCGCTCGCGGCACCGGCGACGCTCGGGCTCGAGCGGCTGTTCGTGCGCGAAGTCGCGGCGTGCGCGGGGCAGTCGCGCTGGGGCGAATGGCGCGCGTTGCTCGGCTGGGGCGCGCGCCTGCTGCTCGGCGTGTCGGGCGCGCTCGCGATCGGCGGCGCGATCGCCACGGTAATCTTAGCGCCCGGTGCTGCCTGGGCTCCGGCGCTGTGGCTCGCG
>JAZKGJ010000155.1:0-2828 GCA_040385975.1 Pseudomonadota bacterium
TGATCTCCATCCTTCGCCGAAGCGATAGTTGCATCGACCGCGCGTCGCCATCCGTCCAGTCGGGCCGACCGGGTCGGTGCGGGCATCAGCGGCGCAAACTCCTCCACCGCCCCGCGCATGGCGCTCGCCTCCGCCAGATCCCCGAACATCCCGCAACCGACCCCCGCCAGCATCGCCGCGCCCAGCGCGGTGGTTTCCGCGAACTTTGGGCGCTCGACCGGCACGTCGAGCATGTCGGCGAGGTCCTGCGCGAGCCAGTCGTTGGCGACCATCCCGCCGTCGATCCGCAATGTCTTCCAGTCGGCGCCGTCCGCCGCGAACGCAGTCTTCAGGTCGTGCGCCTGGTGCGCCATCGCCTCCAGCGCGGCGCGAACGATGTGCGCGCGGGTTGCGGTGAAGCTGAGCCCGGAGATCGCGGCGCGCGCACCGGCCTCCCACCACGGCGCGCCGAGCCCGCTGAGCGCGGGGACGAGGTAGACCCCGGCATTGTCCGCCACCGACCGCGCAAGCGCCTCGCTCTCGTCGGCCCGGCGGATCAGTTTCACGCTGTCGCGCAGCCACTGGATCAGGCTCCCCGCGACGAATACCGAGCCTTCGAGCGCGTACGCGCGCTTGCCCTGCAATTGCCACGCGACGGTCGCGAGCAGCCGGTTCTTCGACCGCGGCACCTTGGCACCATATTGCGTCAGGACGAACGCGCCCGTGCCGAAAGTCGCCTTGGTGTCGCCGGGGGTCAGGCACGCCTGGCCGATCGTCGCCGCCTGCTGGTCGCCGGCGAGCCCGCAGATCGGAATCGGCGTGCCAAGCAGCGTCGTGACGCCGAAGTTGCCCGCGCTGTCGACGATCTCCGGCAGCGCCGCGGCGGGCGCACCGAACAGGTCGATCAGCCCGTCGTCCCATCCGCCGCTGCCAATCGCCATCAGCGCGGTGCGGCTGGCGTTGGTCGCGTCGGTCAGGTGTGCGCCGCCGGTCAGCTTCCACACCAGCCAGCTTTCGATCGTGCCGACCGCCAGCCGGTCGCCCGCGTCCTTCAGCTGCGGCCAATGCTGCATCGCCCAGCCGAGCTTCGACGCCGAGAAATAGGGGTCGAGCAGCAAGCCGGTCTGCGCCTGCACCGCGGGCTCATGGCCCTTCGCCTTCAGTTTGCGGCAGAGGTCGGCAGTGCGGCGGTCCTGCCACACGATCGCGGGCCCGAGCGGTTCGCCGGTGAGCTTGTCCCAGAAGACCAACGTCTCGCGCTGATTGGTGATGCCGATCGCGGCGATCTTGTCCGCACCCCCCGCCAGCTTGACCATCGCGCGCGCGCATTTGAGCGACTTGGTCCAGATTTCGGCGGCGTCGTGTTCGACCAGCCCGGGAGCTGGATAAGATTGCTTGAGTGCCGCCTGCGCGCTGCCAAGGCACTTGCCGGACGCCGCGAACAGCATCGCGCGGGTTGAGGTGGTGCCTTCGTCGATCACCAGGATTCGCTTCGCCATGCGGTCACGCTAGCGCGCCTTGCGGGGCGGGGGAAAGTGGATAGGGTACGGCCATGAACGAGCATCCCGGCAAGCTGGCGGTCGATACGCGGGATGCGAACCATCCGGAGGCGCTCCGGCGCGACCGGTTGCTCGCCGCGCTGACGCTGATCGCGGGGCTCGGGCTGCTGCTCGGCCTGCCATTCGCGCTGCAATATGGCGCGGCGTTCTTCCTGCCGCTGACGACCGCGCTGATCATCGCGATCGCGTTGGTGCCGGTGCTGGAATGGTTCGAGCGGCGCGGGCTGCCCGCGGGGTTCGCGGCGCTGATTTGCGTGCTGCTGTTCCTGATCGTCGCGAACGTAGCGCTGGCGGCGATCGTGGTGCCGGCGATCGAGTGGTTCCGGCTGCTGCCCGACCGGGTCGAGCGGATCCAGACCAACATCGCGCCGCTGCTGGATTTCTACAAGAACCTCGACATGTATGCGACGACCGTGTTGCGCAATTTCGCGCAGGACGGCGCGACCGCGGCCTCGACAGTCCCGACCGCGTCGGCATCGACGCCACCGGGCTCAATCGTCGAATTCGCCGCCGCGAGCGCTCCGAGCGCGATCATTGAGATGTTCTTCGGACTTCTGGTGATCTATTTCTTTCTGTCGGGCTGGACCCGGATACGCAGCGGCCTGATCACGCGACGCGCCAGCTTTGGCGGGGCGATGGCGACCGCGCGGGTCATCCAGGAAGTGGTCGACGATACGTCGAGCTACCTCGGCACGATCACGCTGATCAACGTGACATTGGGGCTGGTCGTCGCGGGCGTGCTGTGGGCGCTTGGAATGCCCTATCCGCTGATGTGGGGCGGGATCGTCGCGCTGTTCAACTACATCCCCTATTTCGGGCCGATCATCGCCGCGTTGCTGCTCGCGCTCGGCGGGCTGATGACCTACACCGACATCTGGCTGGCACTGTTGCCGGCCGCGGTGATGATCGGCGCGCATCTGCTCGAGGCGAACGTCATCACGCCGCTGGTGGTGGGCCACCGGCTGACGATCAATCCGATCATGATCCTGATCTCCTTGAGCTTCTGGGGTTGGGTATGGGGGACGCCGGGGATGCTGCTGGCGGTGCCGCTGCTGATCATCATCCAGACCGTGGTGGCGGCGGCAGGCAAGCCCGATATTGCCGGGTTCCTGTTCGAACACGGCACGCTGATCGACGAGCGCGACGAGCGTTGACAGCTTGGGCGGTGCCGCATAGTGGACCGCGCTTCCGCGGATGGGTCCGATCAAAGTATCACTTTGACGGGTGCCCGGAATGAGCGGGTGTAGCTCAGTTGGTTAGAGCGCCGGCCTGTCACGCCGGAGGTCGCGG
>JAZKGJ010000156.1:0-14129 GCA_040385975.1 Pseudomonadota bacterium
ACACTGCGAAGTTCGGCCAGCCCGAGATCAAGCTGGGCGTCGCGCCGGGGATGGGCGGATCGCAGCGGCTGACCCGCGCGGTCGGCAAGGCCAAGGCGATGGAAATGTGCCTGACCGGGCGGTTCATGGATGCCGACGAAGCGGAGCGTGCCGGGCTGGTGAGCCGCGTGCTGCCGGCTGCGGACTTGCTGCCCGAGGCGCTGAAGGTCGCCGCGCAAATCGCCGCGATGGCGCCGCTGGCGGTCAAGGCGAACAAGGAGATGGTGGGTGCCGCGTTCGAAACGGGCCTGGCGCAGGGCATCCAGTTCGAGCGCCGGCTGTTTCACGGGCTGTTCGGCACGCAGGATCAGAAAGAAGGCATGGCCGCCTTCGTCGAGAAGCGCGCGGGCCTATGGGTGGGGAATTAGCATGGCCCGCGTCGCTTTCATCGGCCTCGGCAACATGGGTGGCGGGATGGCCGCCAATCTGGCGAAGGCGGGGCATGACGTGCGCGCGTTCGATCTGGCGGACGATGCCCTGATCCGTGCCGAGGCGGCGGGGTGCCTGCGCGCCGACAGCGCCGCCGCGGCCTGCGCTGGGGCGGAGGCGGTGGTGACGATGCTGCCCGCGGGCGCGCACGTCGCGAGCGTCTACGCCGAAAGCGTTTTCGGCGCGGCGCCGCCTTCGGCAATCCTGATCGATTGTTCGACGATCGACGTCGGCACGGCCAAAGCGAATGCCGTTGCGGCGCAGGCGAAGGGGTTCATGGCGGTCGATGCGCCGGTCAGCGGCGGGATCGCGGCGGCCAACGCGGGCACGCTGACCTTCATGGTCGGCGGGACCGATGAAGGCTTCTCGCGTGCCGAACCGTTCCTGGTGGACATGGGCAAGGCGGTGATTCACGCCGGCGCCAACGGAACCGGGCAGACCGCGAAGATCTGCAACAACATGCTGCTGGGCGTGACGATGGTGGGCACCTGCGAAGCGTTCCTGTTGGCGCAGAAGCTCGGTCTCGACCCGCAGAAGTTCTTCGACATCGCCAGCGTCAGTTCGGGACAAAGCTGGTCGATGACGAGCTATGCGCCGCTCCCCGGCGTCGGGCCGGAAACCCCGGCGGATCACGACTATCAGGGCGGCTTCGCGGCGGCGCTGATGCTGAAGGATTTGCGGCTCGCGATGGAGGCGGCGGCGGATGCCGGCGCCGACACGCCGATGGGCGCGCGCGCCCGCGAATTGTACGAGGCGTTCGCCGATGCGGGACACGGCGGCACCGACTTTTCGGGCATCATCCGGACCCTGGACACGCCAACGAATTCGTAAAGGACTGTCCCGCGTGTGCGAAAGCGGGACAGAAGGCGAGTCGCGGGTGACGCGTCGATCGCACTCAAAATAAACAAATATTAACCCTATTCCGGGCGTTCGCCGCGCGTTTTGCGTGCCATGCGACCGCTCCGCCAAGCCGCTTGTCCCGCCCGCCGCTTCCGGCCCACCCATGTCGCAAGCGAGCGGCGTGGGGGCCGAAGCGAACGGGGGACGAGCGATGACGGCACGGATGCGGGCAGTGTTGGCGGCGGCGGGGGCGACGTGCGCCTATCTGGCTTCGGCGAGTGAAGCGCACGCGGGGCCGACCCCGGCGTGTGTCGCGGGGGCCGATTTCAACACGACGGAATGCGGTGCCGGTTCGCTGACCACCGGTGAGCAATCCACCGCGATTGGCGATGGTGCGTTCGCCAGCGGCATAGCGACCGAAGGTGCCACGGCGGTCGGGACGAGCGCGGTCGCGATCGGCTCCGGTGCAACCGCGACCGGTAACGAAGCCACCGCGGCCGGCGAAGGCGCGACCGCTTATGGCGGCGACGACCCGCTCAGCGGCATCGCTTCGTTCGCGAATGCGAATGGTGCGACCGCGATCGGTTCGGGCACGCTCGCGACCGGTACCAACGCCACTGCGCTGGGCTATCAGGCGAGCGCAAGCAACGAACAGGCACTGGCAGTGGGCTTCGGGGCGATTTCGGCCGGTAGCGGCGCGACCGCGATCGGCAGCGGCTCGGCGACCAACGGCGTCGGACCGACGATCGCCGCGGCGGACGTATCGACCGCGCTGGGTGCCGGCAGTCAGGTGACGGCCGGCAGCAACGGCGCACTCGCCGCGGGCTATCTCAACACCGCCAGCGGCCAGTTCGCCACCGCGGTCGGTGCGGGCAACACCGCTTCGGATCTCTTTGCGACCGCGGTCGGCACATCGAACCAGGCGACCGGGGTGGCGTCGGTCGCGACCGGTTACGGATCGAATTCGAGCGGCATCAGCAGCATTGCGGTCGGCACCTTCGCGAACGCTGCGAATGACGGTGCAATCGCGATCGGTGCCAGCACCAGCTCGACGGGCGTCAATTCGATCGCGATCGGTACCGGCGCAGTCGCGACCGGATCGGTCGCGGTCGGCGCGGCGGCTACTGCCTCCAACGGCGGTGCGGCGTTCGGTGATGGCGCGATCGCGACCGGAATCCTCGCCACCGCGGTCGGTCCCAATGCGAATGCGACCTTCACCAACTCGACGGCGCTGGGCGCGGGGGCGACGACGATCGCCGACAACGAAATCGTGCTGGGGGGCGCGCTCAATTACGTACGTTTGGGCGACCCGACGGCGGGTAACGGGGCTCAGGTCGGCGCGCTGTCGCTGCTGACCGTCGATGCCACCGGGGTGGTCGGCACCGACACGACGGTGTTGGCCGGGCTAAATGCCTCGATCGGCGCGGTCCAGACCGTGCAGGCGACGCAAGGCGTGCAGATCGGCGATCTGCAGACCGCGTCGACGCTGCAGGCCGGACAGATCGGGGTGTTGCAGGCGACCGCCGGGCTGACCGCGGGTCAGATCGTGACGCTCGGGGCCGCCAACGCGGTGCAGGATGCCCAGATCGCGGCGTTGCAGGCCGACACCAACACCCTGTTCAGCCTGACCGACCGCAACCGGCGAGCGATCGGTCGCGCCAACGAAGGCGTCGCGATGGCACTGGCGATGGATGCGCCCGCGATCCCGAACGGGGCGAATTTCGGGCTGACCGGCGGTATCGGCTATTATAACGAGCGCGCCTCGGCGACGACCGCGCTCGCCGCGCGGATCGGCCGCTGGACCGCGCTGACCGCGGGGGTCGGGGTCGGTTTCAACACCGGCGAAGTCGGCGCCAAGGCGGGATTCTCGACCGCCTGGTAAGCATCGGCCGGGGGGCCGCGTGAGAAGGGCCGGTTCACGACGTCGGTCGCGAGCCGGCCCTCGTGCGTGCGCGGGCGGGCGGTCGTGCCGCGCGCCGTCGTCCGGGTTGCAAAGTTGGAAAATTCGGCAGAATTGGACGGTCCTCACTCATCGCCGAGAGGACACCGTGCCGCAGCCCCTGACTCGTGCGCAACAACTCGAAAACGCCGCCTTCCTCAGGCACCTTCGCAAGTCCGGCAACGTGCGCGAAGCGGCGACCGCGCTCGGCTTCACCCGCGAACGCTTCATAAAGCGCCGCAACAAGCATTCGGCGTTTGCGGTGCGCTGGGACGCAGCGATTGTTCAGGCGCACGCGACGCTGAAAGCGGCGCTGAAAAACGGCGCAGGTGCGTCACCCGCCACGCGTGACCGACATATTCTGCGCGGCAATTTCGGCCGGCTGCAACTTCGCACGATCCCGCCCAGCCGGATCGGTCATGCCGCCCGACAACGCTTCCTCGCGGCACTCAGCGCGACTGCGAATGTGGTGCTGTCCGCTGCTGCGATCGGCTTCACCCCGACCGCGCTGTACCGCCACCGCCGCCGCAATCCCGCCTTCGCGCGCGAATGGGGGCTGGCGCTCAAGATGGGCTACGACCGGCTCGAGCACGCGCTGCTGGAATCGATGAAACCCACCGCGTTTGCCGACGACGACTGGCGGCGCAACGACCCGCCCGCGATCCCGCCGATGACCGCGAACCAGGCGTTGCAACTGCTGTATCTGCACCAAAAGGAAGCGCGGTTGTGGGACACGCCGATCCCGTGGGACCGGCTGCGTCCCGGCGAAACGATGGAAGCGCGGTCGGAAATGCTTGGCATGATCGCCGCGGCGAAGCGCGCGCAGGACCGTGAGCGCTTCAAGCTGGCGGAGGCCGAGCGACTGGCGCGCGGCGAGCCGACGTATGTGGATTGGGAAGCGGAAGACGTGACGCTCCCCGACCTGAGCCAGGTGACCGGGTGGAGCAGGGCCGACCCGGCGAAGGTAACGAAGGACGCGAGCCGGGCGCTGTTCGGGGGGTGGCGGGTGGAGGCGATGAAGGCGGGGAAGAAGCGGGGTGACGGAAGCGCGCCCGACTCGGCGCCAACTTAAAGGAGAACAGCTCACTCGCGTGCGCGAAAGTCTGCAATTGGGTGGGAAGCGGACGTTGACTTAGTTCGATAGCCCTAACGCGCTTTATACCGCCGCCAAACGGACCGACGTCTCCCGCTTGCGCCGCAATACCCCCCCGACCGCGCCGAAGCCGAGAATCATTAAGCCCCAGGTGGCGGGCTCGGGAACGGCCGGGGTATACGTGATGTTGTCGACGATCTCGAGGAGACCGATCGGATTGAACGCGGCATTCGTGTAGACGAATGTTGCGCGATTGAAATTAACACCGCTGATGCCGATAGTTTGATTAGCAAGGTCGTCACGGTTTAGCAAAACCGATGTCTGACCAACCTGGGTCGTGCCCGTAAAAATTCGCAGCAGTGCAAGGTCACCAGCAGCCGAGCAACAAGGGTCGTCATTGCCGAAGATCAACGACAGATTGCTCGATGTGCCACCGAATAGCATTTCCAGCCCGCTGGCATCGTCACTGCCGATCGCCAGCGACCTCGTGCCGATGCCCTGACCGCCGAAATTACCCACAGAGAGGTTAGCGCCCATCGTGTCGTTGAAAATGATGCCACCGGTCGAATAGCCGTTGGGCTTCGCACCGGCCGTCTCGGTTTCGAAGTTTACTACCGTTTGCGCATTTGCCGAACCGGCGGAAAGCAGCATCACACCAAAGGTAGCGGCCCAAATATTCAGTAAGCGCTTCTTCATTTAAGGTCCTTGATCACCACTCGTTAGGCCGATTGCGTACCCAAAATCAGTCGAATCGAGCTTTTCATCCCAAGTGTGCACGGTGTCCGTGCTGTTCACAAGCCGTTAAACTTCCGCATGGCGGCTGGGCCGTGTGAAACCGTTCGGACGCTTAGCACGCTTTTAGGGAGACCCGCCGCGATCGACCCCTCTCAGTGCAAGCACATACTAATGTCCGCAATTGGGCGTTAGCAGACGTTGCTCTGCCAGCGCCGAGCTGCCAGACGATAGCTTGCTGGCCAGACATCGATGTTCTCACCCAAGCTGGACCCCACCACCCGATCCGCTAAACCCCAGCGTAACAGGGGAGTCTGGGCATGGCCGCAGCAGCCGTCGATACGAATGCATCCGCGGTCGCGGTCGAACCTTCCCCCAAGGACATCCGCCTCGTCATCACCGCGTCGTCGCTGGGCACGGTGTTCGAATGGTATGATTTCTTCCTGTGGGGGACCCTGACCGCGTCGGGCATCCTGCAGCGCAGCTTCTTCCCGCCGGGCAACGAAGTGCTCGCGACGCTGCTGGCGTGGGCGACCTTTGCGGTGGGCTTTGCGTTCCGGCCGCTCGGCGCGGTGCTGTTCGGCTATTTCGGCGATGTGCTGGGGCGCAAATACACGTTCCTGATCACCATCACGCTGATGGGCGTCGCGACCGCGGGCATCGGGCTGGTCCCCGGTTATGCCAGCATCGGCGTGCTGGCCCCGACGTTGATCATCCTGTTCCGGGTGGTGCAGGGCATGGCGCTGGGCGGCGAATATGGCGGCGCGGCGATCTATGTCGTCGAACATTCGCCGCCGGGGCGCGCGGGCTATCTGTCGAGCTTCATCCAGGCGAGCGTGGTCGGCGGGTTCATCCTGTCGCTGGTCGTGGTGCTGGCGACCAAAGCGCTGATGCCGGCCGCGACCTGGGCCGACTGGGGCTGGCGCGCGCCGTTCCTGTTCTCGATCCTGCTGCTGGCGGTGTCGCTGTGGATGCGGCTGAAACTGTCGGAAAGCCCGGTCTTCGCCGCGATGAAGGCGGCGGGCGAGACCGCCAAGAATCCCTTCCTCGAGAGCTTCACCTATCCCGGCAACATCCGGCGGCTGTTCGTCGCGCTGTTCGGGATTTCGGCCGGGCTGACGGTGGTCTGGTACACCGCGATGTTCACCACCCTCTCGTTT
The DNA here is from genome assembly GCA_040385975.1 of Pseudomonadota bacterium. Lineage (GTDB taxonomy): Bacteria > Pseudomonadota > Alphaproteobacteria > Sphingomonadales > Sphingomonadaceae > Sphingomonas. Next base: position 6,233 of record JAZKGJ010000156.1, read on the forward strand.
TTACAAGGTCCCATGCGGGTCGAGGAGACCACCGCGCAGGTGATCGTCGGGGTCGCGGCCCTGGCGGGGGTCGCGATCTACCTGTTCGCCGGGCATCTCTCCGACCGGGTCGGGCGGAAGCGGCCGATCGTGTGGGGACAGTTCGCGACGTTGCTGCTGGTGTTCCCGATCTTCTGGACGATCGGCAGCGCGGCCAATCCCGCGCTCGACGCCGCGGCGCGGCGCGCCCCCGTCGTCGTCGCCGGGCCGACGTGCCGCTACGACGTGTTCGCCGCCAAACAGAGCGACGCGTGCGGCGTGGTGCTCGACTATCTGTCGAAACGCGGGATCGCCTATGACAAGGCGGTGGCGCCTGCGGTGGCGGTGTCGGTCGGCGGGCTACCGGTCGCGGACACCAGCGCGGCGGGGCTCGACGCGGCGCTGGCGGGTGCGGGCTATCCGGTCGGCAAGGTGGTGCCGTCGCCGGGGCGGATCGCGGTGATCCTGCTCGCACTGCTGGTGATGATGGCGCTGTCGGCGTTTACCTACGCCCCGGTCGCGGCGCTTTTGTCGGAGATGTTTCCGCCACGAATCCGCTACAGTTCGATGTCGATCCCGTACCATATCGGCGCGGGCTATTTCGGCGGGTTCCTGCCGCTGATCAGCCAGTATATCGTCGCGCGGACCGGCGACCCCTATGCGGGGCTCTGGTACGCGTGGGGGATTACCGCGCTGGCATTGGCGGTGACGCTGTTTGGCCTCCGCGAAGGCAAGCCGCGGAGCTAGGCGGCGCGCGCGCGATCGGTTAGCGGAACCGGCGATGACCCCATTCGCCAGCCCGCATCGCCTGCGTCTCGACGGCAACGCGCTGGTCGCGAACTGGCGGCTGCTCGACGCGATGAGCGGCCCCGCGGCGTGCGGCGCGGCAGTGAAGGCCGACGGCTACGGGCTGGGCGCGACCGCGGTGGCCGAACGGCTGGCGGCGGCGGGGTGCCGCGACTTCTTCGTCGCCACCTGGGCCGAAGCGGCGGCGCTGGCGCCACTTACGCTGCCGGTCGCGGTCCTGCACGGCGTGCGCGCGGAGGATATGGCGGCGGCGCTGGCGGGTTTCGCGCGCCCGGTCCTGAACACCGCGGCGCAGATCGCGCGCTGGCGCGATTCCGGCGGGGGTTGGTGCGACGTGATGATCGACACCGGCATGAACCGGCTCGGCGTGTCGGTCGAGCAGGTGTGCGCCGGGCTCCTCGACGGGCTGACCATCGACACGCTGATGAGCCATCTGGCCTGCGCCGATAGCGACGAGGCGATGAACCGGCGGCAGCGCGACGCGCTGGCGGGGCTGGCGGGCAGGACGAATGCGCGGCGGCTGAGTCTGGCGAACTCGGCGGGGATCGGTCTGGGTGGTGACTATGCGTTCGACCTGACCCGGCCGGGGCTGGCGCTCTACGGCGGGGTTCCGCGTGCCGAATTGGCCGGGATCGCGCAAGTCGTGACGCCGCAAGCGCAGGTGCTGCAGCGTCGCCGGGTCGCGGCGGGCGACACCGTGGGCTACAATGCGACGTGGCGAGCCGTGCGCGACACCGACGTCGCGATCGTCAATCTGGGCTATGCCGACGGCTATTTTCGCGGGTTTTCGGATCGCGGCACGGCGCGCGTGGGCGGTTCGGCGCTGCCGGTGCTGGGGCGGGTGTCGATGGACCTGATCGCGCTCGATGTCGGCGCGGCGCCTGGGCTGGGGGAGGGCGACTGGGTGGCCTTCGACTTCGCACTGCCGGCGGCCGCCGCACTGTCGGGAATGAGCCAGTACGAATTGCTGACCGGGCTCGGGGCGCGTTACGACAGGATCTGGGCCTGATTGCTGCGGCTTCGCTGCGCAGCACCGACGCCTTGTTGCAGTGCGGCAAGATCGGGTGTAGCGCCGGCTGGCGTCACGCGACCGGGGTTAAGTCCATGAAAAAGCCGACCGACGGCATCGTCGTCATCAAGAAATACGCCAACCGGCGGCTCTACAATACCGAGACCTCGTCCTACATCACGCTCGAGCATCTGGCCGTGATGACCCGCGAGGGCCGCGAGTTCAAGGTCGTCGATGCCCGAACCGACGAGGACATCACCCACAACGTCCTGACCCAGATCATCATGGAAGAGGAAAGCCGCGGCGGCCAGACCATGCTGCCCGCGAACTTCCTGCGCCAGTTGATCGCTATGTACGGCGATTCGATGCAGGCGATGGTGCCGGGCTACCTCGAAGCGTCGATGGAAAGCTTCCGTCGCAACCACAGCCAGTTCAAGACCGCGGTCGAAGGGGCACTCGCCAACACGCCGTTCGGTGAAATCGCCAAGCGCAATATGGCGATGTTCGAAGCCGCAACCGCCGCGTTCAAACCGGGCGCGAAACCCGGCGCGGCGACCGCCCCGTCCAGCAAGGACGAAGAGATCGCCGCGCTGCGCGCCGAACTGGCGCGGCTGCAGGACAAGGTCGAGCAGCTCGGGCGTTAACGCTTCGGCTTCACGAACTTCAGCGTCATCCGGTCGCTCTCGCCGATCGCGGCATATCTGGCGCGGTCGACGTCCTTCCGCTGATAGACCGGCGGCAGCGTCCAGACCCCGTCGGGATAGTCGGCGGTGTCTTTCGGATTTGCGTTGATCTCGCTTTCTCCGGCCAGCTTGAACCCGGCGCCTTCGGCCAGCCGGACGACGGTCGCGCGCTTCAGATAGCCGCTCTTCGCCTCGTCGGCGCTATCACGCGCCGCGGGCAGCCGGTGTTCGACGATGCCGAGCGTACCGCCGGGCTTGAGCATCGTATACCAGGCCTTGAACGCGTTGGGGGCGATCGCCGGGTTCGGGTTCATCGTCAGGTTGTGGATGTTGCGAAATGTCAGCACGACGGTCGCGCTGCCCGCCGCGACGGTGCTGGTCCCCGCGGCGGTATCGAGCGTCGCGACGGTCCCAGCCAGCCCCTTGGTGGTCAGCAGCTTGTTCGCGCCCTCGGCTGCCTTGGGCGACCCGACCAGCGCGGTGTATCGACCCCGGTTCGCAACCGCGCGCGCGAGGATTTCGGTGTACCAACCGCCGCCGGGGCTGAATTCGACGATGCTGTCGGTGGGCTTCACACCGAAGAACGCCAGCGTCTGAACCGGATGACGATATTGATCGCGTGCGCGACTTTCGGGCGAGCGCGCCGGATTGGCGACCGCCGCGGTAATCGCAGGATCAGCCTTGGGCGGAGCGGCGGCGACCGCGCCGGCGGCGACGATCATGGCGGTCAGGACGACGGTGGGAAGGCGAGTGGACACGCGATTCTCCTTGCGCGGGGGCATTGCAGGAGGATGAGGGGCGGATGAGCCACACGCAAGCGATCTTGTCGGCCGGGGCCGGCGCGGCGGTCGGCGTCGCATTGCTGGCCGGATGGCGCGAGCGGCGACGCAAGCAGCGCGCCGACCTCGACTCGATCGGGCTGATCGCGTGGCCGACGGTGCAGATGCTGGCGCTGATCGCGCTCGCCGCGATCGGGCTGTTGGCGCTGCGTCAGTAGAACGTTCGTAGCGTCAGCGACCGGGTCAGCCCGTCGCACAATGTCAGTCGCAGCGTCGTGCCCGGGACTCCGAACGGCCACGTCGCGCGCGCGGCGGCGGCGCGGTCGCTGGCGATGGTGACGCCGTCAACCGCACAGATCCGCTCGTCGACGCGCCACCCGCCTGCCTCCGCCGGGCTGCCGCGCATGACGTGCAGCACCCGCAAGCGGTCGCCGGTCAGCGCGAGCTGCAGCCCGCTGGTCGAGCGCCCCGGCGCGACGGCGCCCGCGGCGTCCGCGAGGATCATATGGCCCGCGCTGGGGTCGAGCAGCACGCGGTAACGCTGCAGGAACCCCGACCCAATCCGCCCCGCACTCTGCGACAGGTCGGAGAAGCCGCCGCTGCGCTCCACCCACACGCCGACGTCGGCGACCCGGCGCTCGCCGATCGCGATGCTGGGCAAAGTCGCGACCTCGGCCTCGACCGCGCCGCCCACGCCGTAGGCCAGTTGCGTCGTCATCACCGGCGCGGGCGCGAGCGGCAGGGTGCGCCAGACCTCGCGCGACAGCGTCAGCGCGGTGCCGTCGCCGGTGTCGACGATGATCGGCCGCACCCGGCGTCCGGCGATGTTGAGTTCGGTCACGAGCGCCAGTTGCGTGCGGCCCGCGGCGAGCGGCGCGCGGGTGCCGGTGAAGGGCATGCGGCCCGAGCGAAGCAGGCGAAAGCGGCGACCGGCATAATCGATGTCGAGCGCAAACCGCTCGAGCAGGTCGCGCCCCACCAGCAGGTCGATCGCGACGCCGTTGCCGGTCACCGCCCCGGGCAGCCGCACGACGTTCAGTCCGCCGCTGCGCCGTTCCAGCCCGCCGAACGCGATCGAATTCACGATCGTCCAGCCGAGCGGCACCGTGCCACCGATCGCACTGACCTGTCCGCGCCTGGCGACCCTGCGGCCCGATCGCTCGGCAAAGCTTTCGGTCAGCATCGAATGGCTCGCGCCGGTGTCGAGCACCGCTTCGACCGCGTTGCCGTCGATCATGGCGGCGAAACGGATCTGGTTGCCCGCGGTCAGCGTGAAAGGGACCCAGCGGCTCTCGCTGTCGTCGGCGAGCGTCAGTCCGGCGGTATCGACCGCCGCAGCGGTGCCGGCCAGCAACAGCAGGAGGGCAAGGAACGCGCGCATCGCCGCGCGCTTAGCAGGCGTATGGGCCTAGAGACAGGCTTCGAGATACGCCTGGTCGAACCCGAACTGCCGCGCCTTTTCCAGCGTGTAGGGTCGCAAGCCCATCGAGCGATATTCGCCGACGATCTTGCCGTCGGCGCTTTCGTCGAGATATTCGAACTTGAAAAGCTCCTGCGTCACGATGACGGGGCCTTCCATGCCGATCACCTCGGTGATGTTGGTGACGCGGCGCGACCCGTCGCGCAGGCGTTTCACCTGGATAATCAGCTCGACCGAATCGGCGATCTGGCGGCTAATCGCTTCCTTGGGCACCTTAATGTCGGACATCATCACCATGTTCTCCATGCGGGCCAGTGCCTCGCGCGGGGAATTGGCGTGGAGAGTGCACATCGAGCCGTCGTGGCCGGTGTTCATCGCGGCGAGCATGTCGAAACATTCCGAGCCACGGATTTCGCCGAGGATGATCCGGTCGGGCCGCATGCGCAGCGCATTCTTGACGAGGTCGCGGATGCTGATCTCGCCTTGCCCTTCCAGGTTCGGCGGGCGGGTTTCGAGCGGCAGCCAGTGCGGCTGTTGCAGGCGGAGTTCGGCGGCGTCCTCGATCGTCAGCACGCGCTCGCCCGGGTCGATCATCTTCGACAGGGCGTTGAGCATCGTCGTCTTGCCCGAACCGGTACCGCCCGAAATCACGACGTTGAAGCGCGATGCGCCCGCGATCTTCAGCGCGGTCGCCATCTTCGGACTCATCGAACCGAACCCGGCCATCATGTCGATGGTGATCGGCTTAGCGGAGAACTTACGGATCGAGATCGCCGTGCCCTTCAGGCTCAGCGGCGGGACGATCACGTTGACGCGCGAACCATCTTTCAGACGCGCGTCGGCCAGCGGCGTGGTCTGGTCGACGCGACGGCCGACCGAATTGACAATCCGCTGCGCGATCTGGAACAGATGCTCCTCGTCGCGGAACTGGATGTGCGCGAGTTCGATCTTGCCCTTGCGCTCGACGAAGGTCTGGTCGGGACCGTTGACCATGATGTCGGAGATGTTCGGGTCGGCGAGCAGTTCCTCGAGCGGCCCGAGCCCGAGCAGTTCGTCGACCAGCACCTTTTCCAGCGCAAATTGTTCGCGGCGGTTGAGCGTCAGCTTAAGCTCGGCGAGCACCTCGCCGATGATCGGGCGGAATTCCTCGGCCAGTTCGTCCTTGTCGAGGGTCGCGGCGGCTTCGGGATCGACGCGTTCGAGCAGGCGGGGGAGAACCTGTTCCTTAATCCGGTGGATCGAGGTCTCGAATCCTTCGACGCGGCTGTTGCCCGCCTCTCCCGATTGCGCCTGACGGTCGGCGAGTCGCTGCATCGCGTCGAGCGCGCTGCCCGGAAGGTTGGCGGGCTCCTCGGGCGGGAAATGCTCGGCCGAACCGGTTGCCGCGCCGGGCAGCGGGACGTCACCCGACGGAATCGGCGGAAACTGATCGCCGCCATCGAGGTCGGCGGGGCGCGCGTAGCCGCCCTGCATCGGGCGCGCGACACCGAACGCCGGGCGCTGGCCGTTGCCGCTACCGCCCCCCATTCCGCTGCGTCGTCCGAAAGCGCTCACAAGACCCCATCGCCAATAGTGCGGGGTCGAGGCTTAGGCGGCTAGCGTTGAGATTTTCCTAACCAAAGGACGCGGACTCAGCCGGCGTGTTCGGCCAGCACGGTCAGGCCGGTGGTCGAAACCTCGGCAAACCCGCCCTGGATCGCGATCGTCTCGGGCTCGCCCTTTTCGGTCTTGTAGATCGACAGTGTCCCGTCGCGGACCGTCGACATCAGCGGCGCGTGATGTTCGAGCACGCCGAAGTCACCCTCGGTCCCGGGGACGACGACCATGTACACGTCCTCGCTGCGGACGAGGCGTTCGGGCGTGACAAGTTCGAAGCGGAGCACGCGCGTTACGCCTCTTCGGCCAGTTTCTGCGCCTTGGCGACGGCTTCTTCGATGCCGCCGACCATGTAGAACGCGCTTTCGGGCAAATGATCGTATTCGCCTTCGACGACCGCCTTGAACGATTTCACGGTGTCCTCGATCGCGACAAACTTGCCGCTGATGCCGGTGAAGACTTCGGCGACGTGGAACGGCTGGCTGAGGAAGCGCTGCAGCTTGCGGGCGCGGCTGACGGTCAGCTTATCTTCTTCGCTCAGCTCGTCCATCCCGAGGATCGCGATGATGTCCTGCAGCGACTTGTACTTCTGCAGCGTCGCCTGCACCGCGCGGGCGGTATCGTAATGCTCCTGCCCGACGACGCGGGGTTCGAGCACGCGGCTGGTCGAATCGAGCGGATCGACCGCCGGATAAATGCCGAGCTCCGAAATCGCGCGGTTGAGCACGGTCGTCGCGTCCAAATGGGCGAACGAGGTCGCCGGGGCCGGATCGGTCAGATCGTCCGCGGGTACGTAGACGGCCTGCACCGAGGTAATCGACCCCTTGTTGGTCGAGGTGATCCGCTCCTGGAGGGCGCCCATGTCGGTCGACAGCGTCGGCTGATAGCCCACCGCCGACGGGATGCGGCCGAGCAGCGCCGACACTTCGGCGCCCGCCTGGGTAAAGCGGAAGATGTTGTCGACGAAGAACAACACGTCCTGCCCTTCGACGTCGCGGAAATATTCGGCGATCGTCAGGCCCGAGAGTGCGACGCGCGCGCGGGCACCCGGGGGCTCGTTCATCTGGCCATAGACCAGCGCGACCTTCGACCCTTCGCTGATCGCGTTGCCGTCGGCATCCTTGGCGATGACGCCGGCGTCGAGGAATTCGTGGTAGAGGTCGTTGCCCTCGCGGGTGCGCTCGCCGACGCCCGCGAACACCGACGTGCCGCCGTGGCCCTTGGCGATGTTGTTGATCAGCTCCTGGATCAGCACGGTCTTGCCGACCCCGGCGCCGCCGAACAGGCCGATCTTGCCGCCCTTGGCGTAGGGGGCGAGGAGATCGATGACCTTGATGCCGGTGACGAGGATCGCGGCTTCGGTCGACTGGTCGACGAACGGCGGGGCCTCGGCGTGGATCGGCATGCTGAGGTCGCTGCCGATCGGGCCGCGCTCGTCGATCGGCTCACCGATGACGTTCATGATGCGGCCGAGCGTCTTGGGGCCGACCGGCATCCGGATCTGGCTGCCGGTGTCGGTGACGGTCTGGCCGCGGGTCAGCCCTTCGGTCGCGTCCATCGCGATCGTGCGGACGGTGTTCTCGCC
>JAZKGJ010000157.1:0-11517 GCA_040385975.1 Pseudomonadota bacterium
CAGGCAGGTCCTTGCCGAACACCCGCTGATAATATTCCGCCACCAGCGCGCGCTCGGCCTCATCGCATTTGTTCAGGAACGACAGCCGGAACGCGAAACCGACGTCGCCGAAGATCAGCGCGTTCTGCGCCCAGGTGATGACGGTGCGCGGACTCATCACGGTCGAGATGTCGCCCGCCATGAAGCCCTTGCGGGTCAGATCGGCGACGCGGACCATGTTCTCGACCGCGGCCTTGCCCTCGGGCTTGTCGTATTCGCCTGACTTCGCCAGCACGATCTGCGCCTCGACCGCGGCGGGGAGGTAGTTGAGCGTGACGACGATGTTCCAGCGGTCCATCTGCCCCTGATTGATCGCCTGCGTGCCGTGATAGAGCCCGCTGGTGTCGCCCAGCCCGACCGTATTGGCGGTCGCGAACAGCCGGAAATAGGGATTGGGCCGGATCACACGGTTCTGGTCGAGCAACGTCAGCTTGCCCTCGGTCTCCAGCACGCGCTGGATGACGAACATCACATCGGGACGGCCCGCGTCATATTCGTCGAACACCAAAGCGGTCGGGGTCTGCAGCGCCCACGGCAGCAGCCCTTCGCGAAACTCGGTCACCTGCTGCCCGTCGCGCAGAACGATGGCGTCGCGCCCGATCAGGTCGATCCGGCTGATATGCGCGTCGAGGTTGATCCGGATGCACGGCCAGTTCAGCCGCGCGGCGACCTGTTCGATGTGGGTCGATTTGCCGGTGCCGTGATACCCCTGCACCATCACCCGGCGGTTGTTGGCGAACCCCGCGCAGATCGCGAGCGTCGTATCCGCGTCGAAGACATAGGCGGGGTCTAGGTCCGGAACGCGTTCGTCGGCTTCGCTGAACGCAGGCACCTGCATATCCGAATCGATTCCGAACAGGTCACGCACCGATTTCATCTGATCGGGCGAATCCATGATCGTGGTTTCGCGGCTATCGGGCTGGACGTTGGGCAGGTCGGTCATGGCACTCTCTCTCGCGCCTGCCTTAGGCGCGGCGGGCGCGCTTATTCAACCGCGACCTTATCGGGCATCGGAAAGAGCGTGACGTAGCGCTCGGCGAGGGTGCGGTCGCCCGCCAGTTCCAGCTCGCCCGCCGCCAGCAGCGCGTCGAGCGGCACGCCGGCATAGAGCGCGCCGGCGATCGCATGGGTCGAGCCGGTGACGATCAGGTCGGGATCGGCCGGCAGCCCGCGCCCGATCGCCACGCCATCGGTGCCCAGCGTCAGGAAGAAGTCCTCGCCCGCAATCCGGAACCCGAGCCGCGCCGCAAGCCCCGCCGCGGCGGCGGGGTCGATCATCGTGCGCATCGACAGCATCAACGACACCGGACTGAATGGCCGCATCGGGTCGTGGTGCGGGCTGCGCGCCGCCCACCGGCCGAGCGCCTGAAAGATCGGCCCGGCTTCCTGACCCCAGCGGGTCAGCGCATAGACCTGGACATTGGCCGGGGCCGGCAACGCCTGCTTCACGACGATGCCCGCGTCTTCCAGCCCGGTCAGCCGCTGGGTCAGGACGTTGGCGCTGAGCAGCGGCAGACTGCGCCTGAGATCGGAAAAGCGGCGCGGCCCCAGCATCAGTTCGCGCATCACCGGCAGCGCCCAGCGTTCACCGATGATGTCCATGCCGTGCGTCGCAGCGCAGGCGTCATCGTAGCGTCGCTTCGCCGAGCCGGTTATTTTTTCTAACTTCATGGTTGTAATTTATAACTGAACTGTTCAAAAGACGCAAACAGCGATTCGCAACGCCGAAAGGACGCCGATGCCCAAGATGATTTTCGTGAACCTGCCCGTCGTCGATGTCGCCAAGGCGACGGCATTCTACGCGGCGCTGGGGTTCGAGCAGAACGCGGCCTTCTCCAACGCGGTCGCGTCCTCGATGGCCTGGTCGGACACGATTACGGTCATGCTGCTCTCCCACGATTTCTACGCCACCTTCACGCCCAAACGGATCGTCGACGCCAAGGCCGAGAGTGGCGCGCTGTTGTGCCTGTCGTTCGACAGTCGCGCCGCAGTCGATGCCCATGTCGAGACCGCGGTGAACGCAGGCGGGCGCGAGCTGCACGAACCGCAGGATCATGGCTTCATGTATGGCCGCGCGTTCGAGGACCTCGACGGCCACGGCTGGGAATCGATGTGGATGGACCCCGCCGGCCCCGCCATCATCGCCGAGCAGAATGCGGCGCAGGACGCCTGAGCCGTGTCCGCGGTTCGCCAGACGCTGATCGGCATCGCCGCCTTTGCGACGACGCTGCTGACCATCCTCGCCCGCGCGGCCGCCGCCGGTACCGCGCCGTTTGCCTGAAAGGACCAACCGATGACCAGTGTTGCCCGACCCGCGATCACCACCGACCGCGGCGTCTTGATCGGCCGCATACTCAGCGGCTTTGCCGTACTGGCGCTGACCGCCGACGCCGCGGGGAAGCTGTTCGCGCCGGAAGCGATGATCGCCCAAAGCCCACCGCTCGGCCTGCCCGCCGACCCCGGCTTTCACCGCCTGCTCGGCGCGATCCTGGCGGGGTGCGTCGCGCTTTACGCCTGGCCGCGGACCAGCGCGCTCGGCGCAATCTTGCTGACCGGCTATCTCGGCGGCGCGGTCGCCACGCATCTGCGGGTCGGCAGTCCGCTGTTCAGCCACACCTTGTTCGGGGTCTATCTCGGCGTGCTGATCTGGGTCGGACTGTGGCTGCGCGACGCCCGGGTGCGGAGCCTGTCGTCGTAACATACGTTGGTTATGCAGGAGGAGATTGCCATGCCGCGTCCCGTCATCACCGCCTTCGACTGGGTTCCCGATTTCGCAAAAGGTCAGGTCCGCGACCTGCGCGCGCGCTGGGCGCTCGAGGAAGTCGGGCAGGATTATGACGTCCGCTACCTGAGCCAAGGCGAGCAGAAACAGCCCCACCACCGCGCGCGTACCCCGTTCGGGCAGGTGCCGACGCTGGAGGACGGCGATCTCACGCTGTTCGAATCGGGGGCGATCGTGCTGCATATCGCCGAGACGCACGGCGCCTTGCTGCCCGCCGACCCCGCCGGTCGGGCGCGGGCGACCGAGTGGATGTTCGCCGCGCTGAACACGGTCGAGCCGCCGATCATGGACCTGGCGTTCGTCGATCTGTTCGAAGCCGACCAGCCGTGGTCGAAGCCGCGGCGGCCATCGGTCGAGGCGCGCATTCGCGAACGACTGAACGAAGTCTCCGACCGCCTGGGCACCAACGACTGGTTCGACGGCGACTTTTCGGCGGGCGATCTGCTGATGATCGCAGTGCTGCGCATCATTCGCGACGATCCGTTGCTGGCCGAACATGCCAATCTGATCGCCTATGTCGACCGCGGCACCGCCCGCCCCGCGTTTCAGCGCGCGTTGGCCGCGCAACTGGCGGGCTTCACCGGTTCGCCACCGCCCGGCATGGCCGAAGCGGCCGAGAAACTACAACACGCAGGAGAGCACGCATGAGCTATGTCCAAGGGTTTCTGATCCCGGTGCCGCACGCCAAACAGGCCGCCTATCTTGCGATGGCGCAGGACGCGGCGCCGTTCTTTCGCGAATTCGGCGGCCAGCGGATCGTCGAGACCTGGGGCGACGATGTCCCCGACGGCAAGCAGACCGATTTCAAGCGCGCGGTGCAGGCCGCGGCGGATGAGACCATCGTTTTCTCGTGGATCGAATATCCCGACCGCGCGACCTGCGACGCGGCCGCCGCGGCGATGCAGACCGACGAGCGGATGAAGCCGCCCGCCGACATGCCCTTCGACGGCAAGAGGATGATCTACGCCGGGTTCGAGACGATCTTCGACACCGGTTCGGCCGGCACGCCGGGCTATGTCGACGGTTTCGTCGCCGCGGTGCCGAACGACGCCAAAGCGGCCTATCTGGACCATGCCGAGGCGATCAACGCCATCTTCCAGCGCGGTGGCGCGACCCGGGCGGTGGAGAATTGGGGCGCCGACGTGCCCGACGGCAGCGTCACCGATTTCAAGCGCGCAGTGCAGGCGAAGGACGGCGAGACCGTCGTGTTCAGCTGGCTCGAATGGCCCGACAAGACGACCCGCGACGCCGCGATGGCGGCGATGCGCGAAGACGCTGCGATGCAGGGGCTGGCGATGCCGTTCGATGGTAGCCGCATGATCTTCGGCGGATTCACGCCGATCCTCGACACTGAAAACGCTTGAGGGAGCGCGACGATGCCCAATCCCCACGGCTTTCCGATCTGGTACGAACTGCTGTCGAGCGACGCCGATGCGTCGAAGGCATTTTATCAGGATGTGATCGGCTGGACCGTCCATGCCGCCGACCCGACCGCGGGCGCGATGGATTACCGGATGATCGACACCGGGCAGAACACCTTCGTCGGCGGGTTGATGCAGCTGACCGACGACATGAAGGCGGGCGGCGCGAAGCCGACCTGGCTGTTCTATCTCGGCGTCGATGATGTCGATGCGGCGGTCGGCGCGATCGAGGCGAAGGGCGGCGGGGTGCTGATGCCCGCGTTCGATCTGCCCGGCGTCGGGCGGATGGCATTCGTCCACGATCCGCAGGGCAATCCGTTCTACGTCATGCGCGGCGCGAGCGAGGACAGCTCGACCGCTTACGACCGGACTGCGCTCGGCAAATGCAACTGGAACGAGCTGGCGACGTCCGACCACGCCGCCGGCAACGCGTTCTACGCCGAGGTGTTCGGCTGGAGCTATCCCGACAAGATGACGATGCCCGGCGACATGGGCGATTACACCTTCGTCACGGTCGGCGACACGACGATCGGCGCGACCATGCGCGCGGGCGGCGACAGTCCCGCCGGCTGGCAATTCTATTTCCGCGCCCCCGATATCGAGGCGGCGGCGCAGAAGGTTACGGCCGGCGGCGGCACCGTCCACGCCGGGCCGATGGAGGTTCCCGGCGGCGACCGGATCATCGTCGCAAGCGATCCGCACGGCGTACGCTTCGGCGTGGTCGGGCCGGGCAAATAAGGAGAGCAGAGATGGAAAAACTGACGACTGTATTGTGGTTCGACCACGGCGAGGCGCGCAAGGCCGCCGAATTCTACGCCAGCGTGTTTCCCGACAGCCGCGTCGGCACCGCCGCCGCCGCGCCGGCCGACAATCCCAGCACGCGGGCGGGCGAGGAGATCACGGTCGATTTCACCGTGCTCGGCCGCGCTTTTTCCGGGCTGAACGGCGGACCCAATTTCAAGCCCAACGAAGCGGTCAGCTTCATGGTCATCACCGAGGACCAGGCCGAGACCGACCGATATTGGAACGCGATCGTCGGTAACGGCGGGGCGGAGAGCGAGTGCGGCTGGTGCAAGGACCGCTGGGGCTTTTCGTGGCAGATCACCCCCCGTACGCTGATGGACGCGCTGAACGCCGGCGGCGACGAGGCCAAGCGCGCCTTTGAAGTGATGATGACGATGCGCAAGCTCGACGTCGCGAAGATCGATGCGGCGCGGGCGGGAGCGTCGGCCGATGCGTAGAATCACCGGCGCGTTCTTTCAGTCGCTCGACGGCGTCGTCCAGGCACCGGGCGGACCCACCGAAGACCCGACCGGCGGCTTCGCGCACGGCGGCTGGCTGGCCGGCCTGTTCGATCAGCAGGCCGGCGACGCGATCGACCGGCTGTTCACGCCGCCCTACGACCTGTTGCTGGGGCGGCGGACCTACGAGATCTTCGCTGCCTATTGGCCCTATGCCGAGGGTGAGAATGCGGCGATGGGCAAGGCGTTCGACGCGGCGGGCAAATACGTGCTGACCCGCGGCGACCCGCCGCTGCCTTGGGCGAACAGCCACCGGCTGGCCGGGGTCGAGGATGTCGCGAAGGTCAAGGCGGGCGACGGCCCCGATCTGATCATCCAGGGGTCGAGCACGATCTATCCGGCGCTGCTAACGGCCGGGCTGATCGACCGGCTGATCGTGCTGACCTTTCCGGTCATGCTGGGCAGCGGCAAGCGGGTGTTCGGCGCCGATACGCCTCCAAAGACGCTGAAGATGACCGAGCAGACGGTGTCGCCTGGCGGCACGATAGTCGCGACCTACGAGCCGGGCGGCGCGGTCGAGACCGGGTCGTTCGGCACCGTCGACAGCGAGCGCGAACGCGAGCGCCAACGCCGGATGGAGGACGGGAGCTGGTGATCGAGCTGTTCGGCCACCCGTTCTCGTCGTACACCTGGAAGGCGCTGATCGCGTTCTACGAGAACGACCTGGCCTTCACCTTGCGCAACGTCGATCCCGCCGAACCAGGCAACGGCACGGAGCTGATGCGACGCTGGTCGATCGGCAAATTCCCGCTGCTGGTCGAAGCCGGTCCTGAGCGACAGCCGGAGGCAGGCAGTCGAAGCGGCGACGCGCAGGTGATGGAGGCGACCAGCATCATCGAATATCTCGACGCGGTGCATCCCGGCGCGACCCGGTTCCTGCCCGCCGAGCCGGCCGCGGCGCGCGAGGTGCGGATGTTGGACCGCATCTTCGACAATTACGTGATGGGGGTGATGCAAGAGATCGTGAACGACCGGATTCGCCCGCCCGAACGCAAGGATCCGGCGACCGTAGCCGAGGCGCGGACCAGGCTCGACACGATCTACGGCTGGCTCGACGCGCGCATGGCGACGCGCGAATGGGCGTGCGGCGGCGATTTCACGCTGGCCGATTGCGCCGCCGCGCCCAGCCTGTTCTACGCCGACTGGGTTCATCCGAACGACGGGCGCTTCGCGGCGCTGGCGGCATATCGCGCGCGCCTGCTGGCGCGGCCTTCGGTCGCGCGGGCGGTCGATGGCGCGCGCCCCTATCGCCACTATTTCCCCGGTGGCGCACCCGAGCGCGATTAGGCGAAGGTCGCCGACGCCCTGAGCCGCTGATACGCCTCGACCACCTGCTGCAACCTTTGCTCGTGGCTGCGGTCGCCGCCGTTGCGGTCGGGATGGTAGCGGCGGACCAGTTCGGAATAGCGTTTGCGGATCGCGGCGCGGTCGGCGTCGATGCCCAGCCCCAGCACCTCCAGTGCCTTGCGCTCGCCCGCACCGACCGGCTTGCCGTCGGTCCGGCCCGCGGGCTTGGCACGACCGAACCGGCCCTGAATCGCGTCCAGGGGATCGCTGAAATCGGCCCAGCGCGGCGGGCGATCGCCGGCGTTGGAGGCGAACGCGCGGGTCTCGCGCTCCCACCCCGACAGCGGGTGTTGCGCATCGTGGATCTCGTCGACGCTCATCCCGGCGAAATAATTGTAGCGGGTGTTGAACGCGCGGACGTGGTCGAGGCACAGCCAGCGGAACCGCGGCGGGCCGTCCCCCCGCACCCGCGCGCCGTCGCGACCGGGCGCGCGGAACTCGCCGGGTTCGGCGCAGCCCGGTTCGGCGCAGGGTTCGTCGCCCGGCCCGACCCGCCCGTGGAACCGCGCGCTGGGCCGCTCGCGCCTGCTGTCGCCACCGTCCGCCAACCCACTCACGCTCCAAAACAAACGCGCTATATGGGAGCGATGTCAGACCCTGCCACCACCCTCTCCCCGGTCGTCGCCGCGATCCACGACCGGCTCGCCGCAGCGCTCGCCCCGACCCGGCTCGACGTGCTGAACGAAAGCGCCAAGCACGCCGGGCACATGGGCGACGACGGCACCGGCGAGACGCACTTCGCGGTGACGATCGAGAGTGCGGCGTTCGCCGGCCAGTCGCGGGTCCAGCGACAGCGGCTGGTCAATCAAGCGCTCGCCGAGCTGCTCGCGACGCGCATCCACGCGCTGTCGATCCGCGCGGTCGCGCCGGGCGAAGCCGCATGACCCGCGACGATCTGATCGAACAGACCATTCTGCCCGTCACCCACGATCTGGGCGGGTTCAAGGTCCACCGCACGCTGCCGGCCAGAGAACGCACGATGGTCGGGCCGTTCCTGTTCTTCGACCAGATGGGGCCAGCGCAGCTGCCGCCCGGCGAAGGCGTCGATGTGCGGCCGCATCCGCATATCGGGCTGGCGACGGTCACCTGGCTGTTCGACGGCGCATTCGACCACCGCGATTCGCTCGGCACGTGGCAGACGATCCATCCCGGCGCGGTCAATCTGATGACCGCTGGCCGCGGCATCGCGCATTCGGAGCGCTCGCCCGCCGACGTACGCCCGGGCGGGCCGAGCCTGGCGGGGATCCAGACCTGGCTGGCGCTGCCCGATGCGCTGGAGGAGACCGACCCCGCGTTCGAGCACGTCGCCGCCGACCGGCTCCCCGTCATCACCACGTCCGGGGTGTGCGCGCGCGTCATCATGGGCGAATTGTGGGGCAGCGCCGCGCCGACCGCGACCCACGCGGGGACGATCTACGCCGAGATCGTGCTGAGCGCGGGCGGTAGCATCCCGGTCGATGCCGCCGCCGACGAGCGCGCGGTCTATGTGGTGGACGGCGACGCGACGCTGGACGGCGTGCCGCTCATTCCACAGCGACTCTATGTCCTGCGCCCTAGCGTTGCGGCGACGCTGCGCTCGGAACGCGGCGGACGCGCGATGCTGGCCGGGGGCGATGCCTTTGCCACCCCGCGCCACGTCTGGTGGAATTTCGTCAGTTCGCGCCGCGACCGCATCCAGCAGGCGAAGGAGGATTGGCGTGCCGGCCGCTTTCCCACCGTGCCGGGCGATGCCGAGTTCATTCCGATCCCCGACGCGCCAAAGACCGTGAGCTATCCCTAGAACCACCACATGACGGTGGCGGGAAACGGGGTCCACGCCCCGACCCGGACCCCGGCATGGCGCAGCGCGTCGCCGGTCCAGGCGTTGCAGGTCGTGAGCGCGCTGTAGCGCCCGCGTGCGGTGTAGAAGGCGTCGTTCGGCCCATAGCCGAACTGCGGCGCCGTCCGTTCGGCGAAGCTCGCGCGGATGAAGGCGACCAGCCGCCGATATTCCGCCGGCCGCAACATGACCGCGCGCACGTCGGCACCGACCGCCGGCTGCGGCAGATGATCGACATGGACCAGGGTCCGTTCGCTTCCCAGCGCCGCCGCGACGACGGTGCCGGGCCGGACATCGGCCCAGGTCGGCGTCTCCAGATAGAAACGCGCATCGCCCCACCCGAACCCGGCATGGCGATAGCCCGCGTAGCGCGGATCGCGCAGGTGTTCGCGCCGCAGCAAGGGTCGCCAGTCGATGCCGCCCGCGACCTTGGGCAGGATCAGGTCGGTATGGATGCCGTTCGACGCGACGAAGATGCGGATGCCGCGCTGGGGCGGGGCCCAGCCGGCATTGCCCGGGACCGCGCCGCAGATCAGCCCGGCCAGGACATAGCCCGTCGCCAGCACCGCCAGCGCGAGACCAGCGCGGACCAGTGCAACCCGGATCGTTGCGGCGGCGTTTCGTATCGGCATCAGGCTCATGCTAGGCGCGATCGATGACAGACGAAACGCACGTGCTCGATTCTCCGCCGCTCGGCGCCAACGCCGACTGGTCGATCGCGCAGGATTGGGACACCTTCACCCCCGAGGAGCACGCGACCTGGGACACGCTGTTCGCGCGGCAGGTGAAGCTGCTGCCGGGGCGCGCCTCGAACGCGTATCTGCGCGGGCTCGACGTGCTGAAGCTCTCGAAGCCCGGCATCCCCGACTATCGCGAACTCAACGACCGCTTGGCCGACCTGACCGGGTGGCAGGTGATCGCTGTCCCCGGCCTCGTCCCCGACGACGTGTTCTTCGATCACATGGCCAACCGCCGCTTCGTCGCGGGCAATTTCATCCGCCGCCCCGATCAGCTCGATTACATCCAGGAACCCGACGTCTTTCATGACGTGTTCGGCCACGTGCCGATGCTCGCCGACCCGGTCTTCGGCGACTATCTGGAGGCGTATGGCAAGGGCGGGCAGCGCGCATTGGGGCTCGACGCGCTCAAATATCTCGGGCGGCTCTACTGGTACACGGTCGAATTCGGGCTGATCGCCGAGCCCGAGGGCTTGCGCATCTACGGCAGCGGGATCGTGTCGAGCGCCGCCGAAAGCCGCTTCGCGCTCGACAGCGACAGTCCCAACCGTTTGGGTTTCGACCTCAAGCGGGTGATGCGCACCGATTACCGGATCGACGATTTCCAGCAGAATTACTTCGTGATCCCGAGCTTCGACGAGCTGCTCCGCCAGACCGTCGAGACCGATTTCGCGCCGCTCTATGCGGAAATCGCCGCGCAGGACGCGATCGCGATCGCCGACATCCTGCCCGCGGACGAAGTCATCACGCGCGGCACGCAGGACTATGCGCGAGAGAAGGCGGGCTAGAGGTCGAGCGCCCAGCCGTCGCGGCCCTTGGGGTCGGGCGGCACGGCGGGGATAAAGCGCGCCGCCCCCGCGGTCAGCCGGATGATGCTCCAATCGCCGCGGCGGTCGACCGCAGCCGGCGCGCACCGACACGCGATATAGGCCGCGGTCACGTTGTCGCGCTGCGTTTCCAGCAGCCCCGCCAGCACGATCGTCGCATTTGGTGCGGCGATCGCGGCCAGTTCGGGCGCCATCGAGATCAACG
The DNA here is from genome assembly GCA_040385975.1 of Pseudomonadota bacterium. GTDB lineage: Bacteria > Pseudomonadota > Alphaproteobacteria > Sphingomonadales > Sphingomonadaceae > Sphingomonas. The sequence goes on from JAZKGJ010000157.1 coordinate 10,479, forward strand.
GCCCGGCCAGCACATTGGCGACGATCAAATCGTAGGGTGCCCGCGCGGTGATCGCCTCGGCCAGCGCGCCGTCAGCGACGATCAGGTCGATGTCCGCGACCCGATTCAGCGCCGCGTTCGCGCGCGTCACGTCGATCGCGGCGGGGTCGATGTCGGTCGCGGTCACCCGCGCCTTCGGCCACAGCTCGACCGCCGCGAACGCCAGCAGCCCGGTGCCGGTGCCGATGTCGATCACGTTCGCGAATGTCCCCTCCGCCAGCGCATCGAGCATCGCCAGGCAGCCGCTGGTTGTCTCGTGGTGCCCGGTCCCGAACGCGCGCCCTGCTTCGATCAGGAACGCGCGGCCGCCCGGCGGCGGGTCGACCGGATGCGCCGCGGTGTGGACCACGAACCGTCCCTCGCGGATCGGCTCCAGCCCCGCCTGGCTCAGCGTCACCCAATCCGCGTCGGGCAGCTGTTCGACCATCAGGTCGGTAACTGCACTTGGCGCGAGCGCAGCGACCGCCGTCAGTGCGGCGGCATCGGGCTCGGCCTCGAAATAGGCATCCAGCCGCCAATGCTCTCGGTCATCCTCGTTCTCCTCGCTCGTCATCAGCACCGCGTCGATCGCGAGATCATCCGCCGCATCGATCGCTTCCGCCTCGGCGCGGGTGCATGGCAAGGTAACCTTCCAGCTGGTCACCGAACGTAGCTCGCCCCGTTCACGTCGAGCACCGCGCCGGTCATCGACGCGGGCGCGTCGGTCGCCAGCCAGCGCGCCATCTCTCCGACCTCGGCCGGCATCGCGACCCGGCCCAGGGGAATGTCGGCGAGCAATTTGTCACCGCCGCGGCTTGCCAGATAGTCTTCCGCCATGCCGGTCATCGTGAAGCCGGGGCAGATTGCAAACGCCAGGATACCCTGCGCCGCATAGCCGCGCGCGATGCTCTTGGTCATCGCGACCATCCCGGCTTTGGACGCGGCGTAATGCCAGTGCGCGGGCGAATCGCCGCGGTAGGCGGCGCGGCTCGCGACGTTGACGATGCGGCCCCCGCCGCGC
>JAZKGJ010000157.1:11527-15936 GCA_040385975.1 Pseudomonadota bacterium
GCCAGTCCAGGATCGCCAGCCGACACAGCTCGGCGCTGGCGGTCAGGTTGATCCGCAGCGTGCGGTCCCAATTTGCGGTCCACTCGGCGTCGCCCGCGTCGATCGGATTGGCTTCGAATACCCCGGCATTGTTGATCAGGACGTCGACGCTGCCGAGCGCGGCGAGCGCGCGCTCCCACACGTCGCCGGGCGCGGCGGGGTCGGCGAAATCGGCGGCGAAATCGCCCCCGGTCGCATGGACCGCCAGCGTTTCGCCCGCCAGCGCGGCCGCGATCGCCGCGCCGATCCCGCGGCTGCCGCCGGTCAGAAGGATGTTGCTCATGCGCGCCGCCTTAGCGCCGCGCGCGGGCCTCGCGCTAGGCCGCGACGCTGGCCGCAAAATCGTCGGCCGCGCCGCGCAGCCGCGCCAGCCGGTCGTCGATCACCCCGCTGTCGTCCGCCAGCGCGTCGATCTCGCTCGCGACCTTTTCGGTATCCTCGCGGATCGCGGCGACGGTGTGCGCCATCGAATCGGCGGCGAGCGCGGTCTCGTCGACTGCGGCGGTGATCATCGTGACGGTTTGCGCCTGCGTTGCCATCGCCTGGCTGATCCGGTTGCCGGCGTTCAGCACTTCGCGAATCGTGGTCTGGATCGACGCGTTGGTCTCAACCGCGGAGCGCGTCGCCGACTGAATCGCGGCGATCTTGCCGGCGATGTCGTCGGTCGCGCGTGCGGTCTGATTGGCGAGCGATTTCACTTCCTGCGCGACCACCGCGAAGCCGCGGCCGGCGTCGCCAGCACGCGCGGCTTCGATCGTGGCGTTGAGCGCCAGCAAATTGGTCTGACCCGCGATGTCGCGGATCAGCGACAGGATCGATTCGATCGACTGAGCGTGTTCGCTCAGCGCCTCGCTCATACCCACCGCGATCTGCGCCTGTGCCGATGCGGCGTCGACGATGGTCGCGGCGGTGTCGACCTCGCCGCGGGCAGTCTCGATCGCGCGGATGAGGCCGGCGGCGGTGTGCGCGGCCTCGCGCATCGCGACCGCGGACTGTTCGGCGGCGGCGGCGACTTCGGCGGTCTTGTCGAGCATCCCCTGCGCCGAGGCCGACGCACCGTGCGCCTGCCCGCGCATCCGCCCGCCCAAGGTCACGGTTTCGGCAAGCGTCGCGACGATGGTGTCGCGAAACGCGCCCGATTGGGTCTCACGTTCGTGCGCGATCCGTCCCGCCTCATATTCGCTCATGAATGCGGTCAGCATGTCGGCTTCGACCAATGCGAGCCGCTGGACCACGTCGGCGAGCCGCCGCAGCCGCGCGACATCGCCGCCGACCTGTGCCTCGATATGCTTGAGCACCTCGGCATGGGCGAAAGACAGCGCCGCGATCTGCGCGCGCAGCGGCACCCGCGCCTTGCGCGAATCGAGCGCATTGGTCCGCGCCTGCCGGGCCCAGCCGTCGCCGAGCGGGTCGGCGTAGCGCAGTCGGATATATTCGGCGCTGCCCGCGACCCGCTGCGCCAGTTGCTCAGCGGAAAAGAAGCCGCGGACGTGCGCGGTGTCGGCGAGCGAGAGGTAATAGTCCCAGAATGCCTGCGCGATCGCGTCGCGGCGATCGGCGATCAGCGCCGCGATCTCGGCCGCGCCGGGCGCGATCGCACCGTCCCAATCGTAATCGCGGGTGCGTTCCGCAATCTCGCGAGGGTCCAGCGCGGTCATGGCGTTCAAGCGGCGACCTTGGCGACGAACTCGCTGGCGCTGGTCTGGAGCGAGCCGAGCCGGCTGTCGAGCCCGTCGAAGCCTTGTCCGACGCTCTCGATTTCGGAGGCGACGGTCTCGGTATCCTCGCGGATCGCGGCGATCGTGTTCGACATCGAATCGGCCGCGAGCGCAGTCTCGTCGACCGCGGCGGTGATCGCAGTGACGGTCTGCGCCTGCGTCTCCATCGCGTGGCGGATGCGGGTGGCGGAGGCCTGGACCTCGGCGACGGTCGCCTTGATCCCGGCGTTGGTTTCGACCGTCGATCTGGTCGCCGACTGGATCGCGGCGATCTTGCCGGCGATGTCGTCGGTCGCGCGCGCGGTCTGATTGGCGAGCGATTTCACTTCCTGCGCGACCACCGCGAAGCCGCGACCGGCGTCGCCCGCGCGGGCGGCTTCGATCGTGGCGTTGAGCGCCAGCAAATTGGTCTGCCCGGCGATGTCGCGGATCAGCGACAGGATCGATTCGATCGACTGGGCGTGTTCGGACAACGCCTCGCTCATGCCCACCGCGAGCCCCGCCTGTCCGCTGGCACGGTCGGCGATGTCGGCGGCGGCCTCGACTTCGGTACGGGCGTCCTCGATCGCGCGGATGAGCCCGGCGGCGGTGTGAGCGGCTTCGCGCATCGCGACCGCGGACTGTTCGGCGGCGGCGGCGACTTCGCTCGCCTTGCCCAGCATCCCGCGCGCGCTGAGCGACGTCCGCGCCGCCTGGCTGCGCAAATCGCCGCCTTCGCGCGCCGCATCCTCGACCGTCGCGGCGATGCCGTCGCGGAATTCCTGCGCCAGCTGGTCGCGCTTGGCGCGCGCGTCATGCTCGAAATAGGCGTTGTAGAGCGTCGCGTAGATGTCGCATTCGAACGAGCGGAAGCGGAACAGCAGGTCGCGCAGCCGGGCGCGTTCGGCGTTGCCGGCGTCGTTTTCGGCCGACAGGATTTCGAGCATCAACCGCCCCGCGGCCTGCGTCATCGACAGGATCGCGGTCAGCGACACGCCGGCGACGAACGCGCCCGCGACGGTGCGCTCGGCCGATTCGACCCAAGTCCGGCCCAGCGGGTCGGTAAAGCGGTTGCGCTGATACGCGATACCGGCGTTGATGATCTGTTCGAGGTCGGTCTTGAGGAAGCGGTTCTCACCGTAGAAGCGGCTCCATTGCTGCCACACGGCTTCCGAAATCCGCCGCGCCTGCGGTTCGAACGCGGCCCACAATTCCTGTCCCGCCGCGACATCGGCATCGCCCAGGTCGAAGACCCGCGCGCAATCGCGCAGGTCGAGCTTCGCGCTGACGCTGCCCGGCTGCGGCAGGGTCTGGGCGGCGACGGCGGCGGTGATTTCTTTGCTCAAGACGGATGCCCCAACGAAATGCGATTGGTCTTGGGCAGGGGCGTAATCGACAATGGTTAACGCGGCGTTCGCCACGCCGGCTGCGGCTTGCATCGGACCCGCGCGCGTCTCATAGACCGCCGCGTTTCACCCCTTCCCGCTTTTTTCAGGAGCCGCCGTTGGCCGCCCGCCCCGCCCGCCCGCTTTCGCCCCATCTCGGCATCTGGAAATGGGGACCGCATATGCTGGTCTCGATCGTCCACCGCGCCACCGGCACGGGGATGGCGCTGGTCGGCATCCCGCTGTTCCTGTGGTGGCTGACCGCCGCCGCGGCCGGTCAGGACAGCTACGCGGGCTTCGTCGATACCTTCACGCTGACGGCGGGTGGGCTGAACATTCTCGGCTGGATTGTCGGGATCGGACTGGTCCTCGCGTTCTTCCAGCATCTGCTCAGCGGCGTGCGCCATTTCTTCCTCGACGCCGGTGCCTTGTTCGAACTGAAGCCCAACAAGACCGCGGCGGTGGCGACCATCGCCGGGTCGGTCGTGCTGACCGCCGTCTTCTGGGTGCACGTCGCGGGGTGGCTGAAGTGAGGGGCGGGACCGACCTCGGCCGGGTGCGCGGCCTCGGCTCCGCCAAGGAAGGCGCGCATCACTGGTGGAACCAGCGGATGACCGCGGCCGGCAATCTGGCGCTGATGACGTGGTTCATCGTCTCGCTCGCGCTGCTGCCCGGGTACGATCACGCGACCGTCGCGGCGTGGCTGTCGTCGGCGTGGACCGCGGTGCCGCTGTTGCTGCTGGTGTTCAGCGTGTTCTGGCACATGCGGCTGGGGCTGCAGGTCGTGATCGAGGATTACCAGCATGACGAGACCCGCATCGTGCTGATCGTGCTGCTCAATTTCTACACCGTCGCGGCCGGGGCGATCGCGCTCTTCGCAATCCTTAAACTCGCGTTCGGAAATCCCGCCTGATGCCTGCAGCCTACAAGATCATCGATCACACGTACGATGCGGTCATCGTCGGCGCGGGCGGGTCGGGGCTGCGCGCGACGATGGAAACCGCGCAGAACGGGCTGAAGACCGCGTGCATCACCAAGGTCTTCCCGACCCGGTCGCACACCGTCGCGGCGCAGGGCGGGATCGCCGCGTCGCTCGGCAACATGGGCCCCGATCACTGGACCTGGCACATGTACGACACCGTCAAGGGGTCGGACTGGCTGGGCGACCAGGACGCGATCGAATATCTGTGCCGCGAGGCGCCCGCCGCGGTCTACGAACTCGAACATGCCGGCCTGCCGTTCAGCCGCACCGACGAGGGCAAGATCTACCAGCGCGCGTTCGGCGGCA
>JAZKGJ010000158.1:0-10061 GCA_040385975.1 Pseudomonadota bacterium
GTCTGGATCGAATCGATGACGAGCAGGTCGGGCGCCTTGCCGTTCAATGTCGTCAGGATGTCGCGCACGCTGGTCGCCGCCGCCAGCTGCACCGGCGCTTCGCCCAAGCCCAGCCGTCGCGCGCGCAACCGGATCTGGTCCGCCGCCTCCTCGCCCGACACATAGGCCACCGAAGCGCCCGCGACCGCCATCCGCGCCGCCGCCTGTAGCAGCAGGGTCGATTTCCCGATCCCCGGATCGCCGCCGATCAGCGTCGCCGACCCCTCGACGAACCCGCCGCCGAGCGCCCGGTCCAGTTCCGCGATCCCGCTCGCCAGCCGCGCCGGCAACGCGACTTCGCTGTCGAGCCCGACCAGCTGGATCGCGCGCCCTCCACCCTGCAGATTATGCTTGGCCTGAAACGGCGTGACGTTGCCCCCGGCCTCCTCGACCAGCGTGTTCCATTCGCTGCAATCGCCGCACTGCCCGGCCCAGCGGTGCGACACCGAGCCGCATGACTGGCAGACGTAGCGCTTCTGGGGTTTCGCCATGGAGCAACGATATCAGCGGAACGAGACGGGAACAACTCCCGGATCAGCGAAATGGATCGCTTCAGACGCGCACCGGCAGGTCTTCAGGTCGTCTTGAATAAATGCCAGCCGTACCCGACCGATTCGATCCAGATATAATCGCTGGCACTCATTGTCGGAGGCGGTTTGTCATGAGGGACGAAGAGAAATCCTACGCTGTTGTCGAGTATTCCGCCCAACACGACACGCTGATATGCGTTAGCGTCAGTTTCAACGATAAGCGCGTCGATTTCCTCCGCTGCATGTCGCGCAGCATCAGCATTCAATCCGCGCATTCGGTCCAGGGCCACGCGATGATTGACGAACCAGTCGCGCAATTCGGCATCGCTACGGGTGGTGAGTTCCAGATTGCGGAGCGTCGCAGCGTCTTTCGATGTTCGTTCAGCTTTTGCGCGCAGTTGGTCGCGCAATAAAAAGACAAATTGCGGCAACGCCAAAGTTCGGGCCGCGCGCAACACCCAGCCGTGCGTTTCGCGATGCAGGAAGAAATAGGCATCGAACTGCACGCTGCTATTGGCTGCAAATCGAACTACAGCATCACTCGCGCCCTGCATAACTGGCTCGCCGGGCTTACCCAGCGGACCAAAGGACGCGCCGTTGAACTTCGCAAACTCACCGCCGAGCAGCGCCTTGCCCTCTGGGCTGCCAAGACGCGATGCATTGCTGAGGGTCACAATTTGACGAACTGCGACGGCTGGCGCTTGGTCGGTCTCGGACGCCGCGGCGCAGGCTGCAGCCTGAGCGAGCACAACCAGTGCCAACACTCGCCATACTCCGATCATGTTTACTTCCTCGTCTTGGTCACGACCCTTAGCGCCGACGCAATCCTACGACATTCCAGCTAACCCGCCACCGCCAACCCCCGCTGCACCGCCGGCCGCACCAACGCGCGCTCCAGCCACGCTTTCACATTCCCGAACTCGTCGAACCCGACCAGCTCCCCCGCCCCGTAGAATTCCACTAGGTTCCGCGTCACCCCGATCAGCGAAATGTCCACGATCGAATAATCGTCGCCCAGAAACCACGTCTTCCCCGCCAGCTGCGCATCCATCACCCCCAGCAGCCGCTTCGTCTCCGCCGCGTACCGGCCGCGCGACTTGTCCTCGCCCCAGTCCTTCCCCGCGAACTTCACGTAGAAGCCGAGCTGCCCGAACATCGGCCCGACCCCGCCCATCTGGAACATCAGCCACTGGATCGCGTCCAGCCGCCCAACCGGATTGTTGGGCAGGAACTTGCCCGCCTTGCCCGCGAGGTACAGCAGGATCGCGCCGCTCTCGAACATCCCGATCGGCTTGTTGCCGGGGCCGTTGGGGTCGAGGATCGCGGGGATCTTGCCGTTCGGGTTGAGCGACAGGAACTCGGGCGACTTCTGTTCGTCCTTCGAAAAGTCGACCTTGTGCGCCTCGTAAGGCAGGCCGGTCTCCTCCAGCATGATCGACACCTTCACCCCGTTCGGGGTCGGCAGCCCGTAATATTGGATGCGATCGGGGTGCTGCGGCGGCCATTTCAGCGTCACCGGAAAGCCGCTCAGGTCGGGCATCGTCAGTCTCCTACTCGCCAGCGCGGGCACACGCGGCTATTCCCGCGCGATCATGCAGCCGTCGGACCTCCGCGTCGCGCTCTTCAGCGGGAATTACAACTACGTTCGCGATGGCGCGAACCAAGCGCTCAACCGGCTCGTCGGGCATTTGCTGGCGCACGGCGCGGCGGTCCGGGTCTATTCGCCGACCGTCGCGACGCCCGCGTTCGCAGGGGTCGGCGACATCGTCAGCCTGCCCTCGGTCAAGTTTCCGGGCGGCCGCGGCGAATATCGCTTCTCCAGCGGGGTGAACGCCCGCATCCGCCGCGACCTGAGCGAATTCGCCCCCAATATCGTCCATTGCTCCGCCCCCGACGTGTCGGGCCACCGCGCGGTCAGCTGGGCACGGCGGCACGGCATCGCCAGTGTCGCGTCGCTCCACACCCGGTTCGAGACCTATCCGCAATATTACGGCATGGCGTTCCTCGCCCCCGCGCTGGAGGCGCTCCAGCGGCGGTTCTACCAGCGCTTCGACGAAGTGCTCGTTCCCGGCCGCGGAATGGCCGAATTGCTTCACGAATGGGGGGTCACGACCCCGATCGGCATCTGGTCGCGCGGGGTCGATCATGCGCGCTTTTCACCGACGCGGCGCTCGGACGACTGGCGCGCGTCGCGCGGCATCGGCGCCGACGAGGTCGCGGTCGGCTTCCTCGGGCGGCTGGTGAAGGAAAAGGGGCTCGACGTCTTCGCCCGCGTCGCGCTGGCGCTGAAACGGCGCGGGGTGCCGCACCGGATCGTCGTGATCGGCGATGGCCCCGCGCGCGACTGGTTCCAGCGACAGGTGCCCGACGCGATCTTCGCAGGGTTCCAGTCGGGCGACGACCTGGGCCGCGCGGTCGCCTCGCTCGACATCTTCTTCAACCCCAGCGTCACCGAAAGCTTCGGCAACGTCACGCTAGAGGCGATGGCGGCGGGGGTACCGGTCGTCGCGGCGCGCGCGTCGGGGACGATCGGGCTGGTCGACGACGACAGCACCGGGCTGCTGGTCCGGCCGCGCGCGATCGGCGGCTATGCCGACGCGATCGAGCGGCTGGCGCGCGATCCGGCGCTACGCCGCAGCTACGGCGCGGCCGGCCATGCCAAGGCGCAGGGTTATGACTGGGACGCGATCAACGACGCGGTGGTCGCGGCCTATCACCGCGTGCTTGACGCTCAGGCGACGAAGGCCAGCACCGCCGCACCGCCCAGCACGTAGCTCGCCGGGTGGCGCCACGGCGGCAAGCCCGCACGGACCGCGCCCACCCCGCACAGGATCGCAATCGCGCCCGCCAGCACGCCGGCAAACCGCGTCGCATCGCCCTGCAGCCAGCCGAACGCCCCCGCCACGAACCCCGCCGCCAGCACGGCGAAGATCAGCCCGACGAAATGCCAGCACAGGTCGAGCAGCCATTTGAGCCGGCCCGGCAGGTCGCTGGCGGCGAGCGGGGCCAGGAATTTGCCGGACATCGCTTCGTGGAACGCGCACCCGCCCGCGCAGAGCAATGCCGCCGCCGCCAGCGCCCCGTTCACCGCAACCGCTCGATCTTCTGCGCCACCTCGTCGATCAGCGCGGCGACGTCGTGCAGCGTGTCGTCGCTGAAATCGCCCTTCGACAACCGGTCCTGGAGCGCGACGCGCAGATTGCCCATCGCGCGGCGGATCGGTGCCTTGTCGGTGCGGCCGCGGTGTTCGCCGACGCTTTCCAGCCGCGCCATCAGCGCCTCGACCGCTTCGCGATTCTCCTCGATGTGCATCGCGCCTTCGGGGGTGATCGCAAACCGTTTGCGGCTGTCGTCGGTCGCCTGCTCCGCGACGAAGCCCTGCTCCGACAGCATCGCCAGCGTCGGGTAGATTACGCCGGGGCTGGGCGCATAGGCCCCGCCGGTCAGCTCCTCGATCGCCTTGATCAGCTCGTAGCCGTGGCGCGGTTCATCCTGGATGAGCTTCAGCAGCACCAGCCGCAGTTCGCCCCCGTCGAACATCCGCCGCCGCCCGCGCCCGCCGGGGGTGCCGTGCATTTCCCAATGCATCGTGAACGGCCCGCGCGACCAGCTACCGCTGCCGCGCGGTCCGAATTTGGGACCGCAGCCCCGCCCGTGCATTCCAAACATTCGTCATTCCTCTTGTGTATCTCGATAGCGCAAAGATATATCTTTGAAATGTCGCGTCAAGGGTCGGCGTGGTTTGGCGTGAGGCGCTGGTCGGCTGGCGCGCCAATCCCTATCTCTCGACCGATGCCCGACCTGTTCGCGACCCTCGACCCCGTCCACCCGCCCGAGGAAGTCGCGGAGAATGCGCCGCTCGCCGACCGGCTGCGGCCGCGCACGCTCGGTGAGGTCGTGGGACAGGACCATATCACCGGCCCCGAGGGCGCGATCGGGCGAATGGTCGCAGCGGTGCGGCTATCGTCGATGATCTTGTGGGGGCCGCCCGGCACGGGAAAAACCACGATCGCCCGCCTGCTCGCCGCCGCTGTCGGCCTGCGCATAATCGCGATCAGCGCGGTGTTTTCCGGCGTTGCGGACCTCAAGAAGGCGTTCGCCGAAGCCCGCACCGCCGCGCGCGCGGGCCAGCGCACGCTCCTGTTCGTGGACGAGATCCACCGCTTCAACCGCGCGCAGCAGGACGGTTTCCTGCCGTTCGTCGAGGACGGCACCGTCACGCTCGTCGGCGCGACCACCGAAAACCCGAGTTTCGAACTCAACGCCGCATTGCTCAGCCGCGCGCAGGTGCTGATCCTGCGCCGGCTCGACGCCGCCGCGCTCGAGCAACTGCTCGAACGCGCGGAGGCCGACATGGGCCGCCCGCTGCCCGTCACCGCCGCCGCGCGCGAAGCGTTGATCCAGAGCGCCGACGGCGACGGCCGCTTCCTGCTCAACCAGGCCGAGACCCTGTGGTCGGTCGACCTCCCTAAACCGCTCGACCCGGCCGGGCTGTCCGCGTTCCTGCAACGCCGCGTCGCGGTCTACGACAAGGACCGTGAGGGCCATTACAACCTCATCAGTGCGCTCCACAAATCGATCCGCGGCTCCGATCCGCAGGCCGCGCTCTACTATCTCGCGCGGATGCTCACCGCGGGCGAGGAGCCCTTGTTCCTGCTCCGCCGCCTGACCCGCGCCGCGGTCGAGGACGTCGGTCTCGCCGACCCGCAGGCTTTGGTCCAGTGCATCGCCGCCAAGGACACCTACGACTTCCTGGGCTCACCCGAAGGCGAACTCGCGATCGCGCAGGCGTGCCTTTATCTCGCGACCGCGCCCAAATCGAACGCTGTCTACAAGGCGCAGAAAGCCGCATGGAAATCGGCGAAGGAGACCGGTTCGCTGATGCCCCCCGACAACATCCTTAACGCCCCGACCAAGCTGATGCGCGAGATTGGTTACGGCAAGGATTACGCCTACGATCACGACGCCGAGGACGGCTTCAGCGGCGCGAATTACTGGCCCGCCGAAATGACGCCGCAGCGCTTTTACGAACCCACCGACCGCGGGTTCGAAAAGCGGCTGGCCGAGCGGCTCGCCTGGTGGGACGAACGCCGACTCGGCAAGCGCGACACCTAGGCCGCCAACGCCAATCCGCGCGCTTCCACCAGCGCCGCGCTGACCGCTGCCTCACGCTGCTCCGGCCCGATCGCCAGCCCCTCCGCGACGATCACTTCGGGATCACTCACCCCGATAAAGCCGAACACCCCGCGCAGATACGTTTCGACATGCTCCAGCGCCGCGCCCGGCTGGTCCGCGCCGTACAGTCCGCCGCGCGCGACCGCGAGGATGACACGCTTGTCGCCCACCAGCCCCTCGGGCCCGGTCGCGGTGTAGCGAAAGGTCTGCCCCGCGATCAGGATGCGATCGAGCCACGCCTTGAGCTGGCTCGGCACCCCGAAATTGTACATCGCCGCACCGATCACGATCGTGTCCGCGGCCAGGAATTGCGCGAGGTCGGCATTCTCGCCACCCAGCGCCGCGAGCGTCAGGTGCGCTACCGGCTCGGCGGCGAGGTCGCGGTACTCGACCGCCACCCCCGGCTGCTCTGCGCGCAGCCGGTCCACCACCGCGGCGCTGATCGCCCGGCTGGCGGAATTGTCGCCGGTGATGCTCGAATCGATGTGCAGGATGGTCATGGTCGTCCCTCGGTCTGGATTTGTGACCAACACCAGCTATGTGACCATCGACACGCTTCCAAGAACGCATATTTTCAGGACCAGGCCATATGGATGAGACCATCGCCCTCACCGCGCACGCCGGCTGTAGCGGTGCCGCCGAGGTTATCGGCCGGCTCGGCGACAAATGGACCGTGCTGGTCGTGATGTCGCTCCACGAACGGCCGCGCCGCTTCAACGACCTGAAGCGCCGGATTGGCGGGGTGTCGCAACAGATGCTGACGCGGACGCTGAAAGCACTGGAGCGCGACGGCATGGTCAGCCGCACCGTTCGCCCGACCGTCCCGCCGCAGGTCGAATATGCGCTGACCGACCTCGGTCGCTCGCTCGCCGAACCGGTCCGCGCGCTGGGCGACTGGGCGTTCGGCAACATCGCCGCGATTCATGCGCAGCGCGAAGTCTATGATCGCGCGGCCGATCCGCGCTAGGCTTCGCGCCATGATCCGCGCCGCCCTGCTCGCCCTGACCCTGGCCGCCCCCGCCGCGGCGCAGGCCCCCACGCCCTACGACCGCGCGATCGCGGCGGGGTACAAGGCGCTGACCTTGTGCGGTGGTCTGTTTAACGCGCTCGACAGCGACGCGCAGCGCACGGTCAAAAACATCGAACGAAATGATCTCGCGGGCATTTACCCTGAATATGACGCGCTGCTACCGACCCTGCCGGCCAAGGTCGCCGACAATCGCGTATTCGTGACCTACGACTCGGCAATGCCGCCCCGCGTTGCGATAAAACGCGGGGCTGCCGGTTGCGTGATCATGCCCATCGGTACCCCGCCCGACGTAGAATCAGACATTCCAATCTGGGCCCGACATCTTGGAGGCGAAGATTATGCGCCAGTTATCAAGGCGAGGGGTAGCCTCGCCACGCAAATTCGTCGCGCAACAAGTGAGGAATTTGGACCGCGTACCAAGACGACCTCAGTCATTGTTCAGATGGCAGGCCGAGTGCGCGCGGAGTACTATTCGCCCGACTTCGGCCCGCTGGTTCCGCAACGGACTTGGTCGGTAGCGAAAAGCCTGTCCGGCACAATCATTGGTGCAGCAGCCCAGCAGGGCCTGGTCGACGTCACCAAGCCGGCAACGATCACCGAATGGGACGACGAGCGCGATCCACGCTCAGCAATTACCGTCGATAATTTATTACGCATGGCCAGCGGTCTTCACAGCGCCACCGCGGGCAACCGCACCGACGCAGTTTATTTCGGCGGCGTTGCTGTGGGCGAAGAAACCGTCGCATGGCCGTTGGAAGCGCAGCCGGGGACGCGCTTCCGTTATGCCAACAACGATATCCTATTGGCTGTTCGCGCACTGAGCAATCTTCTCGAAAAGCGTAGTCCCAATCCGCCTTGGTCTTCGACCTTCGCATCGGAACTGCTTTTCTCACGAATCGGTATGCGATCAACTACCGCTGAGCAGGACTGGCACGGCAATTACATCCTCTCGTCGCAAGTCTGGTCCACCGCGCGCGACCTCGCCCGCTTCGGCCAGCTTTACTTGCAAGACGGCGTCTGGAACGGCGAGCGCATCCTGCCCGCAGGCTGGGTCAAATACGTCACCACCCCGAGCGGCCCGCAGCCCGAGGGCGAGTTCGGCTATGGCGCGACCTTTTGGCTGATGAACAAGTCGCCCGGGGTCCCCGCCGACACCTTCGCGGCGTTCGGCAACCGCGGGCAATATGTCGTGATCGTGCCGAGCCGCCAGGTCGTGATCGTCCGCCGCGGCGAGGATCCGCACGGCAGCCGGTTCGACATCGCCAAGTTCACCGCCGAGGTGCTGGCGGCGCTCAAGTGAAGAAATGGCCAGAGGACTGGGACGCCATCGTCGCGTACGGCCTGACCCTGCCCGCCGCCGAACTCGGCACCGCCTACGGCAAACCAGCGCTCAAGCTCAACGGCAAGATGCTCGCCGCGACCACGGGCCCGACCCCCGACAGCTTCGTCGCGTACACTGCGCTCGGCGACAAGGACGTGCTGCTGGAGACCGACCCCGTGACCTTCTGGGAAACCGACCATTACCGCGGCTGGCCCGCGGTACTGGTGCGTTACGGCGGCAGCGACGCGGAGCGGGTGAAGCTGGTCCTGCAACGCGCCTGGTGGGAGCGCGCGAAGCCGGCGCAGCGGGCGAAGTTCGGATCGCGGCCTTGAGGACCTTCGATCACTTTGTTGCGATTGACTGGTCGGGCGCAAAGGGCGAGCGGCAGAAGGGGATCGCGCTCGCTTGCTGCACGCCCGGTCGCGACGCGCCGACCCTCGTGCGTCCCGACCGTCGCTGGTCGCGCGCGGATGTGCTGGCCTGGCTGACTGATGAACTGCCGCCGAATTCGCTGGTCGGAATCGACCTATCGCCCGGCCTGCCGTTTGATGGCGGTGGAGGATACTTCCCGGGATGGCCCGACTCGCCGCCCGACGCAAAGTCACTTTGGAAGCTGATCGATGAAATCTGTGCCGACGACCCGCATTTGGCGTCATCCAGCTTCGTCGCCCATCCTGACGCACGACGGCATTTTCGCCATGGCAAGGGCGATTGCGGCGACCTGTTCCAGTCCGGCGTCGGCCGGTTGCGCGAAACGGAGCGACGCCAGAAAAACTCGCCGATGGGCCTGAGCCCAAGCAGCTGTTTCAACCTCGTCGGAGCAGCGCAGGTCGGCAAATCAAGTCTGACGGGAATGCGTGTGCTGCACCGCTTGGCCGGTGTTGTGCCGATCTGGCCGTTCGATGACGTGCCCGCCGAAGGCTCGGTAATCGTCGAAATCTACACCAGCCTCGCCGCCCGGGCTGCCAACCTTCCGAAAGGGCGCAGCAAAATGCTGACCGGTGCCGCGCTCGACCAAGCGCTGCGCGAACTTGACGTCGATCCCCACACCGCCCTGTCGCGGTACAGCGATCACGCGACCGATGCGATTTTGACCGCCGCGTGGTTACGCGTGACGGCGAGCGATGCTTCGCTGTGGCATCCATCGGGCTTAGCAACCGTCGCCCGCACCGAAGGCTGGACCTTCGGCGTGCCCTAACGCATTGAGACCCGAACGCCGGTTTAGCTCAGTTGGTAGAGCGCCAGTTTTGTAAACTGGATGTCGCGGGTTCGATTCCTGCAACCGGCACCACTTGGCGATGAAGGGCGTTCTCCGCTCCCGATGATAAAGGTCGCCAGCTACAACATGCGCAAGGGGATCGGCACCGACCGCCGCCGCAATCCCGAACGCGTGTTGGAAGTACTGCGCGAAATCGACGCCGACGTGATCGCGTTGCAGGAGGCCGATCGCCGCTTCGGCGCGCGCGCCGCCGTGCTGACCCCGCACCTGCTGGAGGACCACAGCGATTGGAAGATGGTGCCGCTCGCGCTCCGCGCCGCCTCCAGCGGGTGGCACGGCAACGCCATCCTGGTCCGCAAATCGGCCGAGATCGCGGGGTGCGAGGCGATCCACCTCCCCGCGCTCGAACCCCGCGGCGCGGCGATGTGCGCGGTTAGGGTGAAGGGCGTGACGTTGCGGGTGGTCGGAATGCACCTCGATCTCAGCGGGCTGTGGCGCAGGCGGCAGGCCAATGCGATCCTGGCGCGTGTCGACGGCTGCGACGAAGCCCATCCGACCGTGCTGATGGGCGACCTCAACGAATGGAGCGCCTCGTCGGGCTGCCTGCGCGATTTCGGGCGCGACTATGCATCCGCGCTCACCGGCCCCAGCTTCCATGCCCGCCGCCCGATCGCACGGCTCGACCGGATCATGGCGTCGCGCGATCTGACCATCGTCGACGCCGGCGTCCACGCCAGCGCGGCGGCG
>JAZKGJ010000159.1:0-18645 GCA_040385975.1 Pseudomonadota bacterium
GACGATCATCCCCGGGCTGGTCGACGCGCACGCGCACGGGCCGCAGGGCGAGGATAATCTGGTCCCGCAACAGAATTGGTCATCACTCGCCAATCTGGCGCTCGGCACCACCACGATACACGATCCGTCGGCAAGCGCGGCGGAGATTTTTGTAGCGTCCGAAATGCAACGCGCGGGCAAGATCGTCGCGCCGCGGATTTTCTCGACCGGTGAGATCATCTACGGTGCCAAGGCCGCCGATGTGTATGCTGAGATCAACAGCTATGAGGACGCGTTGGCCGACGTCCGCCGGCTGAAGTCGCAGGGTGCGTACAGCGTCAAGAACTACAACCAGCCGCGCCGCGAACAGCGCCAGATGGTCGTCGCCGCCGCGCAGGCGGAGGGGATGTCGGTCGTGCCTGAGGGCGGGTCGCTCTACACGCAGGACGTAACGCTGATCCAGGACGGCAATTCGACCGTCGAGCACAATATCCCGGTCGAATATTTCTACGACGATCTGGTCAGCCTGTGGACGCAGACCAAGACCAACTACACGCCAACCCTGGTCGTGACCTACGGCGGGCTGGCGGGCGACCCGTACTGGCGATCGCGCACCGACGTGTGGAAGCATCCCCTGCTGTCGCGGCACGCCCCGCCCGCGCAATTGCTGGCGCAGAATGCGCGCCGCACGACCGCGCCGGAGGAGGCGTTCGTCGACGGCTGGAGCGCGCGCGAGGCCAAGAAGCTGGCCGACCGCGGCGTCCAGGTCTCGATCGGCGCGCACGGACAGCAGGCGGGGCTGGGGCCGCATTGGGAGTTGTGGAGCTTCGTGAAGGGCGGCTGGACGCCGATCGAGGCGCTGCGCGCGGGTACGATCATGCCCGCGACCTCGCTCGGCTATGCGAAGGATGTCGGCTCGCTAGAGGTTGGCAAACTCGCCGATCTGGTCGTGCTCGACGCCGACCCGACGGTCGACATCCGCAACAGCGACAAGGTGAACCGCGTGATGCTCGGCGGGCGGCTGTACGATCCGACCACCATGAACGAGGTCGTCACTGGCACCCGCGTGCGCGCGCCCTATTGGTGGGAAGGCACTGGCAGCGCCGGCGGCCAAGGTGCGGCACGGGCGATCGCTACGCACAGCGATTAGGCAAAAGAAAAGGGCCGGGAATCACCCCGGCCCTTAGTTCCGTCACCCCAGCGAAAGCCGGGGTCTCGTGCCGCCTGAGATCCCAGCTTTTGCCGGGATGACTTACGTCGTTACGCGCCAACCACCTCGGCGGTGTCGATCTTGATCCCCGGGCCCATCGTGCTCGAGACCGCGATCTTCTTGACGTACTTGCCCTTGGCACCCGACGGCTTGGCCTTGACCACCGCGTCGAGCAACGCATCGAAGTTCGCGCGCAAATCGTCCGCCGGGAACGACGCCTTGCCGATCCCCGAATGGATGATCCCGGCCTTTTCGACGCGATATTCGATCTGGCCGCCCTTGGCCGCCTTGACCGCGCCGGCAACGTCCATCGTGACGGTGCCGAGCTTTGGGTTGGGCATCAGGCCCTTGGGGCCCAGCACCTTGCCGAGCCGCCCGACGACGCCCATCATGTCGGGGGTCGCGATGCAGCGGTCGAAGTCGATCGTGCCGCCCTGGACGATCTCCATCAGATCCTCCGCGCCGACCACGTCGGCCCCGGCGTCGCGTGCCTCATCGGCCTTCGCGCCCTTGGCGAACACGCCGACGCGGACGGTCTTGCCGGTGCCTTTGGGTAGCGTCACGACGCCGCGGACCATTTGATCCGCGTGGCGGGGGTCGACGCCCAGGTTCAGCGCGACTTCGATCGCTTCGTCGAACTTGGCGGTCGCGTTGGCCTTGGCGGCGGCGATCGCTTCGTCGACGCTGTGGAGCTTCACGCGGTCGAAGGCGGCCAGCGCCTTCTGCTTCTTGGTCTGTGCCATGTTCAGCCCTCCACCACTTCGAGGCCCATCGCGCGGGCGGAGCCTTCGATGATGCGGGTCGCCGCGTCGATATCGTTGGCGTTCAAATCCTTCATCTTCTGCTCGGCGATCGCCGACAGCGCGCTGCGCTTGATCTTGCCCGCGCTGACCTTGCCCGGCTCCTTCGAGCCCGACTTGAGGTTCGCGGCCTTCTTTATCAGGAACGACGCCGGCGGGGTCTTGACCTCGAAGCTGAACGACTTGTCGGCATAGACGGTGATCCTGGTCGGCAGCGGCGTGCTCTTTTCGACGTCGCCGGTCTGCGCGTTGAACGCCTTGCAGAATTCCATGATATTGACGCCGCGCTGCCCCAGCGCCGGGCCGATCGGCGGCGACGGATTGGCGGCGCCGGCGGGCACCTGCAGGTTGATATAGCCGGTAATCTTCTTTGCCACGTGTCACTCTCTCTCAAGTTTAGCGGTCCAAGCGGGCACCCAGGGCACCCTCCCGCAATCGTTCCATCGCTGTACGCTGGAAGCCGGCGCGCATAGCCAAGTGCCTGCGCGGTTGCAATGCCGCAAATCCGCCGCGGTGGTTCGCTGCGGCAGGCTGGACGCGGCTTGCTCCCCGCTAATCCCGGGCACCTTGCGGGATTACACTCACCGCCGCGCTGAACGGCAGCGAATAGACCATCACGCCGGCCGCATTCTCGGCGTCGATGCGGTAGCGCAGGTCGATGATGCCGTTGCGCAGGTCGCCGCACATAACGTCGCGCGCCTCGCGCACGACCGCGCTCTTCAGCGTTTCGAGGTCGGCGAATTCGATGCCGTCGGGGTCGCGAATTTCCTCGACGTGATCGCGCAAGTGCAGGAAATATCGCGGCATACATGCTCCGGCCCAGGGGGAGCGCATGTGTCTCTCAGCCGCCGATACCCTGAAGTCGATCGGCGATGCGGACAGCATATTCAAATTATCAAACACAATCCATGTTTATTCGCGATTTCAGACATTTGTTTGTGACACTGCTGCGCTTGAATGTTACGACGCCGTATCGTCAATCGCGCTGCTAGGGCTTTGACGGCTGAGAGATTCGTCGCGCTCCCGCCCCTCCCATGCGGAACGCCACGATGCAGACGACCACCGATCCGCTCGCGCTGTTGGTGCGCAACCTTGCGCTGCGGGCGGAGCTGAGCGAGGCCGACCGCGCGACGGTGCTGGCGCTGCCGCGGACGATGCGGACGGTGGAGGCGGGAACGTATCTGGTGCGCGAGGCGGATCTGCCGGGCGTCTGCGCGGTGCTGGTCGCGGGGTTCGCGTTCCGATCGAAGCTGGGCGGCGACGGCCAGCGGCAGATCGTCTCGCTGCATATTCCGGGCGATGCGCTCGATTTCCAGAATTTGTTTCTCGATGTGTCGGACCACAATGTCCAGATGCTGACCCGCGGCGAAGTCGCGTTGATTCCGCGCGCGGTGTTGCAGCGGCTGGTGCGCTCGAACGCGGGGGTCGGCTACGCGGTCCTGGTCAAGATCTTGGTCGAGGCGTCGATCTTTCGCGAATGGGTGCTGAACGTCGGGCGCCGCGACGCCAAGTCTCGCGTCGCGCACCTGCTGTGCGAACTGGCGGTGCGGCTGGAGCATGAAGGGCTGGCGGCCGAATACGGCCACGACCTGCCGATGACGCAGGAGCAATTGGGCGATGCGGTCGGGCTGACCCCGGTCCACGTCAACCGCACGTTGCGGGTGCTGGAAAGCGAGGGGCTGATTTCGCGCACCAAGCGAAGCATCAGCTTTCCGGACTGGGGCAAATTGCGCCGCGTCGCCGACTTCAACCAGCGCTATCTGCATTTCGCGCAGCAGGCGGACGAACTGCCCGCGGAATGAGCGGCGGGCCGTGGCCGTCGCCGACGCGACGCGCCTGACCGGGGTTGCAATGTAGGATTTCGCCGTAGAGATGGCTTGGCGCCATGCCGCGCCCGCTCACCCGTCAGCAACAGCTAGAGAATGCCGCGTTTCTGCGCGAACTGCGGCGGACCGGCAACGTCCGGCTGGCGGCGCGGGAGGTCGGGGTAAAGTACGGCACCATCCAGCATCGGCGGGCAAAGCATCCGGGGTTCGCGGTACGGTGGGATGCGGCGCTGACGTTTGCGTGGGCGCGACTCGAGGCGGGTGGGCTGCGGGGGCCGAGCGGGAGTTCTATGATCACTGCGCGTCGCGGACGCTCCGACGACAGCCCTCACCCCAAGCCCTCCCTTGAAGGCGGAGGGCTAAAAAATTCGCGGCGGACTGCCGGTGGTGAACCAGTGATCGTCCGGCGGAACGACGGCAAGCTCCAGATGCGCCGTGCCCTGCCGGGCAAGCTGACCAAGCAGTGCGAGCAGGCGTTTTTGGCGGCGCTGTCGGCGACCGCGAACGTGCGGTTGAGCGCGGCGGCGGCGGGGGCGGCAGAGGCGGCATTCTATCGGCGGCGGCGGCAGAACCCGGCGTTCGCGCGCGAATTTCTGCTGGCGTTGCAGGAGGGATATGACCGGCTCGAAATGGCGCTGCTAGAAAGCGCCGATCCGGCGTCGTTCGAGGATGACCATTGGCGCCACAACGAACCGCCGGCGATCCCGCCGATGACCGCGAACCAGGCGCTGCAACTCATGTACCTGCACCAGAAGGAAGCGCGGTTGTGGACGACGCCGTTCCCGGAAAGGCTGCGCCCCGGTGAGACGCGGGTGGCGCGGTCGGAGATGCTGCAGATGATCCACGAGGCGAAGCTGGCGCGCGACCGCGAGCGGTTCCGGATCGCGGAGGCCGCGCGGCTGGCGCGCGGCGATGAAACGCACGCGGAATGGGGGCCGGGGGAACTGCCGGACCTGAGCCAAGTGACGGGCTGGTCGAAGGCCAGCGGGAAGGCGGGGGCGGACGAGAGCCGGGCGCTGTTCGGCGGGTGGCGGATCGGGGATATTGGGGTGGATCAAAAGCCCAAGCGGTCGAAGCGTTAGGCGCCCGCTAGGCTAATTTCATCTTGCGCTTGTTCACTCGCCGTATGATATTATCGGGTATGGCAGCCCAGTCCAAATCGCCCGCGTCGGCGAAAGCGCGGAAGGCCGGTGTTAGCGGGCATGGCACCAAGAACTTGGCCGGTTCCACATTGTCGCAACGGTCGGTCAAGGGTGGGCAATTGACGCCCCGAAAGGCCGCTTCACTTGTTCAGGAGCATTTCCGCGGACGCGACGCCTGAATGCCGCGGGCGAGTGGGGCTCGTCATGTCTTCATTAATTGTCCGTTCGATGCCGGCTTTATCACACATTTTCAGGCGATGGTGTTTGCTGTGGCCGCCTGTCGCTTCCAGGTGCGATGCGCCCGGGAGCTAAACGATGCAGGTGAGCAGCGCATCGATAAAATCTACCGGCTGATCGAACAGAGCCGGTACGGAATTCATGATCTATCGCGTACCGAACTCGATCCGGTCAGCAACCTGCCGCGTTTCAACATGCCATTCGAACTTGGCTTGTTTCTCGCCGCCAAGCGCTTCGGTGGCCATGATCATGAGACAAAACGCAGTCTGGCGTTCGACGTGGAGCCACATCGCTATCAGAAATTCATTTCCGATCTCGCAGGAACCGACATCGAGGATCACGGCAACGATCCACGTGTCATGGTCGAGAAAATTCGCAACTGGCTGTCGGACGTATCGCGTCGAAAGCGGGTACCGCCAACCGCACGACTGCTGGAAAGCTACGACGAGTTCGTCGTTGCGCTGCCCGCGATCGCCGAAAAAGTAGGTCTGGTCGTCGCGTCGCTACATTATGGCGACCTGTTGCGATTGATCGACGAGTGGGTGAAATCGGACCCGCGCCTTGTCGTATGAGGGTATCGATTTTGCGTGTCTAAATTGAAATCAAAGCATGCTGTCTTGTTTGCCCGTTTCCTCGCGTCTGGTCCGCTTGTTGCAGCCCGGTCGACGTTAGGGATGCGGGGGCGCTTGCTCGCGATCTGATCGCGCAGCACGTTCAGATTGTCGCCGTAGTAGAGCCGGTTGGTCATGCGCCCCCGCAGAGAACATTCACGGAACGCTGCCCGCCGTCGGACGTTATGCGTTCGTCAGTCCACTTGGAAGAGGAGACGGTCGTGAGCGGGAAGGAAACTTCGTCCAAAGCAGCTAAAGCTGCATCGAAGACTCTGAGTGACGGGCGGACAGCCAAAAACTCAAAGACGGCGGCGGGCTCGGCGCTCAGCCAGCGTGAAAAACCCAAGAGCAAGAAATAGAAGGACCGTCACGGGAGTAAATCCCGTGACGTCGGACGGGTCAGCCGTGCCGACCCGCCGGCCGGTCGAGCGCCGTTCTTGTGGATAGCTTGCGCTAATCCGCGTGCGGGTCACGAAATCGCGCGTTTGCGCTATTTTGAGCGCTCGACCTGTTCGAAGTCCAGTTCCACCGGCGTCGCGCGGCCGAAGATCGACACGCTGACCTTGACCTTGGCCTTGTCGAAATCGAGTTCCTCGACGATGCCGTTGAAGGTCGCGAACGGGCCGTCGAGGACCTTGACCGCGTCGCCGATCTCGTAATCGACCTTGATCTGGGTCTTGGGCGCGGCGGCGGCTTCTTCCTTGGTGTTCAGGATGCGCGCGGCTTCGGTTTCGCTGATCGGCTGGGGCTTGCCCATGCTGCCGAGGAAGCCGGTGACCTTGGGGGTGTTCTTGACGAGGTGATAGACCTGGTCGGTCATCTCCATCTTCGCGAGCACGTAGCCCGGGAAGAACTTCCTTTCGACCTGCACCTTCTTGCCGCGGCGGGCTTCGGTGATGGTCTCGGTCGGAACCTCGACCTGCTCGACGAAGCGGTCGAGCCCCATCCGGGTCGCGTCGGCCATGATCTGGTCGCGGACCTTGTTCTCGAACCCCGAATAGGCGTGGATGATGTACCAGCGCGACATGTGCGTATCTCTCTCGTGAATTACTTGGCGAGCGCGAGCAGCTGGCGCACGACCAGTTCGAAGAAGCTGTCGACCCCGAAAAAGAATATCGCGAGCAGCGTGGTCATGATGACGACCATGACGCCGGTCATCACCGTTTCGCGCCCGCTCGGCCACACGACCTTGCGGGTCTCGGCCTGAACCTGGCGGATGAATTCGATCGGGGACGTGCGCGCCATCGTGTCGGTTCCGTTGCTCGGGAAAGTGGCATGGGGCAGCTGCCGGTCCCGCGGACCGGCTTCACCCCATGAAGCTTTCGGATGGGCTGGGAGATAGCCCCGGCTGCGGACGCGTGCAACCCTACAGGTACGTGACCGCGACGAAGCCGCCGACCAGCGCCACCAGCACCGCGATCCCGATCAGGTTGAGCCGCTTTTCGATGAACGCCTGGATCGGCGCGCCGTAGCGGCGAATCAGAAAGGCGATGAGGAAGAAGCGGAATGCGCGAGTGATTGCGGCGGTGACGAGGAAGATGGCGAAGTTGAACTTGGCGAGCCCGCTGGCGATGGTGACGAGCTTGAACGGGATCGGGGTGAGCCCCTTCACCAGGATGATCGCGGCGCCATATTCGGCGAACTGGTCCTGGAACTGGGTGACGCGCTCGCCCAGGCCATAGGCGCGCACCAGCCACTCGCCGACGCTTTCCATCAGAAAATAGCCGATCGCATAGCCGAGCACCCCGCCGAGCACGCTGGCGATCGTGCAGATCGTCGCGATCCGGTACGCCTGTTCGCGGCGCGCGAGCATCATCGGCACGAGCATGACGTCGGGCGGGATCGGGAAGAACGAGCTTTCGGCGAAGCTGACCCCGGCCATGTAGCGGTCGGCATGGCGATGCTGCGCGAGGCGGAGCGTCCAGTCGTAGAGCGCGCGGAACATGGTGGATCCTCAGCGTGCCGTCACGGGAGCAAGTCCCCGTGACGTCGATCGTAGCTGCGCTCCGCCGGCCGGCCTGGCGCGTCTCAGGTGCAGCTCCGCTGCGCCGGTGTGCGCTGCGGCTGGCAGGGGAGCTCGGATTCGAACCGAGGGCCTTCGGTTTTGGAGACCGACGCTCTAACCAGCTGAGCTACACCCCTGTGCGGTGCGGGCCTGTATCGGGTGGCGGACGGGGTCGCAAGGGCCGCACTACGCCGCCGCCATATCATCCCACCCGCGATTGGCGATCGCGCGGGCTTCCTCGACCGGCAGCGGGCGACCGAAATAATAGCCCTGGACCTTGGTACAGCCGAGCCGCTGGACCATCGCATGCTCTTCCTCGGTCTCGACCCCCTCGGCGGTCGTCGCCATGTCGAGCGACTGCGCGAGCGCGACGACCGCGCGGATGATCGCGGTCGCTTCGCGCACGCCCTGCGCGGCCTGGGTCACGAAGCTGCGGTCGATCTTGATCGAGGAGAAGCGCGTCCGGCTGAGGTAGCCGAGCGAGGAATAGCCGGTCCCGAAATCGTCGAGGCTGAGCTTGACGCCGAGGTCGAGGATGCGTTCGAGGACGGTGGTGGCGCAGGTGCCCTCGTGCATGAACACGCTCTCGGTCACCTCGATCTCGAGCCGGTCGGGGGCGAGGCCGCTCTGGCTCAGCGCGCTGGCGACGACGGTCACGAATTCGGGATCGCGGAGCTGTTCGGGCGAGACGTTGACCGCGACCCGCACCGGCGAACCCCAAGTCGCAGCTTCGGCGCAGGCGGTGCGCAGGACCCATTCGCCGATCGGGGCGATTAGTCGGGTATCCTCCGCCAGCGGCACGAACTTGGCGGGGCTGACGTTGCCGAATTCGGGACTGTTCCAGCGCAGCAACGCCTCGAACCCGGTCAGGCAGCCGGTGTCGGCGGCCACGACGGGCTGATAGTTCAGATGAAACTCGCCGTTGCCGAGCGCTTTGCGGAGCGCCATTTCGAGGATGCGGCGCTCCTCGGCCAGCGTGTGGAGTTGGGGTTCGTAGGCGTGGAAGATGCCGCCGCCCGCGTCCTTCGAGCGATAGAGCGCGAGGTCGGCGGAGCGGATCAGCGCGTCAGTCGAACGCCCGTCGCGCGGGCCGATCGCGACCCCGACCGAGGCGCCGATATAAAGCGTGTGCTGATCGACTTCGTAGGGGCGCGACAGGCTCTCGATGATCGCCTGCGCAAGCAGATCGACGCGGACGCCGTCGGTCGCGTCCTTGACCACGACCGCGAATTCGTCGCCGCCCAACCGCCCGACCATTTCGTTGGCGGTCATCAGCTGGCCGAGCCGCTCCGCCACGCGGCCGAGCAGGCGGTCGCCGACGGGGTGGCCGAGCGTGTCGTTGACCGCCTTGAACCGGTCGAGATCGATCATCATGAACGCGCAGCGCGAACCCCATTTGTCGGCATCGGCCATCGCCGCGGCGAGTGTTTCGTTGAGCAGCAGGCGGTTGGGCAGGCCGGTCAGGGTATCGTAGCGCGCCATCCGGTTGATCTGGTCGGCGCTGGCGCGCGCATCGGTGACGTCGGAGCCGACCCCGCGAAAACCGAGGAAAGCGCCGCGTTCGTCGAGCCGCGGGCTGGCGGCGATTTCCCACCAGCGCTGCTCGCCCTTGACGTGGACCTGGATCAGCAGGTCGCGGAACGCCTCGCGCCCTTTCAATTTGTCGGACAGGAGGTGGAGACCGGGCGAGAATTTGCCGCTTTCCCACGCATCGCCGGCCAGGATTTCGAGAAACGGTTTGCCGTTGATGGTGACCGGGTCGTGCCCGGTCGCCCAGGCGAAGCGCGGGCTGGCGCGGACGACGCGGCGTCCGGCGTCGGTCTCCCACAGCCAATCTGCGGCCTTGTCCTCGAACTCGCGCAGAAGCAGGCTGACCGTCTCGTCGCGCTCGGCGAGCGAGATTTCACTGGAGCGGATGACGACCAAGGCGCGGGCGCGGGCGAAGCAGCCGATCATCAGCAGCGTCGTGAAGAATATCGCGGCGCCCGCGAAAGCGGGGTTGGCGAGCCGCCACAGCATCGTCGCGGTCGCCGCCCCGACCAGTCCGAGGAAGCTGATCGTGCCGAGCGGCAGCGCCGCCAGCGCAACCGCGCCCGCGGTCATCAGGATGGTCAGGATGATCCACAGCCCGAGCACCCCGCGCAATTCGAGCAGCGGCCCGAACACCAGCGGCGCGACCGCCCATATTGCGCCCAATACCACGCCGTCGATCGCGGTCCCGCGGACATCACCGAGCGTCGCCGATTCGCGGGTCCGCGACGACAGCCGGCGAAAGGTGACGATCAGGCCGGCGGCGGCGACCAAGGCGTTCCACGCCGCCAGCTGCCACGTCGGCACCGCGTGCGACAGCGTGATGCCGACTGCGGCGGCGGCGGCCAGGTTGGCGGCCAGCATGAACAAGGCGAGGCGGCGCCCCGAATTGACCTGGGCGGCGCGGATCGGACCCCAGTCGGTGGCGTCGGCGGGGTCGTACAGCCCGAGCAGCGCGCGGACGTCGATCCGGGGGCGGGCGAATTGCGAGGTCTGGGGCTGGTCCACGCGGGCGGCTTAGCGGTCGCGGCTGACCGGACGGTGAGCGAGGGTGGTTAAGCGGGGGTTAGGGAGGGTGGCCGGGAGCGCGCGCGCTAAAAACATCGCCTCGCCCAATCTTGACTGAAGAGTTTTCGTGGTTACGTAAATTACGTGGCGATCACATTCGACCCTAGGAAACGCGATTGGACGCTCGCCAACCGCGGACTCGATTTCGCCGATGCGGAACGCGTGCTCGCCGGGACGGTATTGGAATTCGAGGATGACCGCTTCGATTACGACGAAATCCGCATGATTGCGGTCGGACTGTTAAACGCGAACGTCGTGGTGGTCGGCTATGCGTCCAGGGGCGAGGACCAGCACGTGTTCACCATGCGCCACGCGACGAAAGGTGAGAGCGATGAGTATTTCGAATCGGTCGGTTGATCCCGACGAAATTCCCGAGTTGGACGCCGCGTGGTTTTCCAAGGCCCGGCTAAAGGTCGCCGGTGAGCCGACCGCGCGCAAGCCGGGACGACCGGCGAGTTCCGAAAAGGAGGCCGTCACGATCCGCTTCGACAAAGTCGTGCTGGCGCATTTCAAGGCCGGCGGGCCGGGTTGGCAGACCCGGATGAATCGGGCGCTCCGCGAGGCGGCCGGCGTCTGAGGTAGGGATCAGGCCGCCAGCGCGTAGGGCTTGATCTCGCCCGACAGATATTGCGCGCGCGCCTTTGCGCGGCTGAGTTTGCCGCTGCTGGTGCGCGGCAGGGTGCGCGGCGGAACGAGTTCGATCACGCAGTTCATGCCGGTGACGCTGCGCACGCGTTCGCGGATTTCGTGGTGGAGGCGGGTGCGTTCCGACGTGTCGCTGGTGCGGCATTGGACCAGAACCGCAGGGGTTTCCTCGCCGCCCGGAGTCGTGATCGCGAACGCGGCGATGTCGCCGGCCTTGAAGCCGGGGATCTGCTCGACCGCCCATTCGATGTCCTGCGGCCAGTGGTTGCGGCCGTTGACGATGATCATGTCCTTGGCGCGACCGACGATGTAGAGATACCCGTCGCTGAGATACCCCATGTCGCCGGTGTCCAGCCAGACGCCTCCGCCGGAATCGGGGCTCAGGCAAGCGTCGGTCGCGGCATCGTCGCGGAAATAGCCGGTCATCAGGCTCGGGCCCGAGCACCAGACCTTGCCGATCGCGCGTTCGGGAAGTGGCGCGCCGTCCTCTTCGCGGATTTCGACCGCCATGTCGCGGCACGGCTTGCCGCAATTGACGATCGCGCGGAAGCGCTGCGGGCGGTCCTCGCCGGCGGGGACGCCCGAAAGCTGGGTCTCCTCGACCAGTTCGACGACGATTCCTTCGCCCGGGGGCATGATGCTGACCGCAAGCGTCGCCTCGGCCAGGCCGTAGCTCGGCAGGAAGGCGGATGCCTGAAAACCCGCGTCGGCAAAGGCGTCGACGAAGCCCTGCATGACGTCGGGGCGGATCATGTCGGCGCCGTTGCCCGCGACCCGCCAGCGCGACAGGTCGAAGCGGTCGGCAGGGTGGCTCTGGCTGGAGATGCGACGCGCGCAGATGTCATAGCCGAAGGTCGGCGAATAACTGAGCGTGGTGCCCGGATTGCGGCTGATCAGGTCGAGCCAAGCGAGCGGCCGCCGCGCGAAATCTTCGGTCTTCAAATAATCGGTCGAGACCTGGTTCGCGACCGGCGACAGGAAACAGCCGACCAGCCCCATGTCGTGATACCACGGCAGCCACGACACGCAGCGATCGCCGTCGCGGACCTCCATCCCGTGGCTGTGCGCCGCGAGGTTGTTGAGCAGTGCATGATGCGTGATCGCGACGCCGTGCGGGAAGCGGGTCGAGCCGCTGGAATATTGCAGGTAGGCGGTGTCGTGGGTGTCGGCGACGGGCAGGGCGGCGGCGGGTGCGGGGCGAGCCGCGAAGTCCTGCCAGTCGATGCCGGTCACGCCGGCGGCGCGCGCGGCGTCGCCCGCCATCGCTTCCAGCTCGACCGGATAGATCAGCATCGTCGGGTCGCAGCTGGCGAGTTGGACGCGGAGCTGATCGACGTAGGAATCGCGCCCGCCGAAACTGGTCGGCAGTGGAAGCGGCACCGGCCACGCGCCCGCATAGATCACACCGAAAAAGAGCGCTGCAAATTCGGGACAGGTCTCCGCAATCAGCGCAATCCGGTCGGTCGGCGCGACCCCGGCGGCGATCAGGCGGCGCGCCGTCGCCTGCGCGTCGCGCTGCAGCTCGGCGAAGGGATAGACGCGGGTCAGCGTGCCGCGGGCGTCGTGGAAGTTCAGCCCGCGCTCACCCCCGGCCGCGTAATCCAGCGCATCGCCGAGCGTCGCGAAATCGGCAAAGCGGCGCGGCAGCGCATCGTCGCTGGGGGTCGGGACCAGGCTTGCCGGATTCGTCGCCATGCCGCTTCGCATATCCTTCGTTCGCCGATCGCCCACGCCGGGCCTGAAATTCACCAATTGCGTCATGCGCGGCGGCGGCGTTCAAATGTGGTTCCGAGTGTGGCACAAACATGGCGTGCGCCCGCCCCGCCGCCCCTTGCCCCCGCTCGAACCGGCCGCGCTGGAGCGGCTGGCGTTGCGCTATGTCGAGCGGTTCGCGACGACCCGGGCGAAACTGGTGCGCTATCTGGGCGACAAGGTGCGGGCGCGGGGCTGGGCGGACGGGCCTGCACCCGAGGCGGCGGCGCTTGCCGAAAAGCTCGCGGCGCTCGGCTATATCGACGACCGCGCCTTCGCAGCGGCGCGCGCGGGGGTGATGACCCGGCGCGGGCTGGGGGCGCGGCGGGTGCGCGGCGCGCTGCGGCAAGCGGGGGTCGAGGAGGACGATGCGGCCAGCGTCGAGCCCGCGCTCGATGCCGGCAAGGTCGATGCCGCACTGGCCTTTGCGCGGCGCAAGCGGATCGGTCCGTACGCTGCCGTGCCCGCCGATCGCATGCTGCGCGAAAAGCAGATCGGCGCGATGATTCGCGGCGGACACCCGTTTGCGCTGGCACGGATCATCGCGGACCTCGCGCCGGGCGACGATCCCGAAGCGGCACTTGCGCAGCTGGGTTGAACGGTTGGGCGCGGAGCCCCGTCATGCTAGGCGCGGCGCGAGGGTTTTGTATGCGTGACGAGCCGCCGGCGACCGGCCGCGATCCAGATCATTTCGACGCGCCCGACGACGACGGCGAGCGGTGTTATGGCGGGGTCGTCAAATGGTTCGACGTGACCCGCGGGTTCGGGTTCGTGGTCGCCGACGAAGCCGGGGTCGGCGATATCCTCATCCATTTTTCGGTGGTTCAGCCGCTGGGTCGCCGGAGCTTGCCCGAAGGCGCGCGGGTGACGTGCCTGGCTTCGATACGAGAGCGAGGCTTGCAGGCGCGAGAAATCCTGTCGCTCGACCTGTCGCAGGCCGTCGAGCCGCCGGTGCGCGCGCGCCCGAGCGGCGACCGGGTCGACCCCGCCGAACTGGTCGACGGGTCGGGAGACTATGAGCCGGTCCGGGTAAAGTGGTTCAACCGGCTGAAGGGCTATGGCTTCCTGGTGCGCGACGCAGCGGACGGCGACGAGGATGTCTTCGTTCATATGGAGACGCTGCGGCGCGGCGACATCGACGAGGTCGAGCCCGACGATCCGCTCGAGGCGCGGGTGACCGCGGGGCGCAAGGGGCCGCTCGCGGTGGCGGTGCGACGCGTCGGCTGAGCGCGGTTGCGGGGCGCGGCGCGGCGAGCTAGGCGCACCGCCATGGGCATCAATCCAAACCCCTTCACCTGGTGGAACGGCGCGAGCTGGGGGACCTGGTTCGGGCTGATCGGCAAGACGCGGGTGGGTGAGGACGCGCTGGGCAATGTCTATTGGCAGGGTGGCAAGGATACCGCGGGCAACCCGCGACGCTGGGTGATCTATGCCGGCGCCAACGATGCCAGCCGGGTCGCGCCCGAATGGTTCGGGTGGCTGCATCATCAGATCGACGACGTGCCCGACCGCGCGCTGCCCGCGCCGCGGCGGTGGCAGAAACCGGCGGTGCCCAATCTGACCGGGACCGCACTGGCGTATCGGCCGGCGGGGGCGATGGAGAAGGGCAGCAAGCGCGCGGCCGCGACCGGCGACTACGAAGCCTGGACGCCCGAGTCTTGAGGGGAACCGCGTGGGCCGGCTGATCGCGTGGGTGCTGCTGCTCGCGCTGGTCGGGGTCGGCGGGTGGCAGGGGTATGAATATTGGCAGCAGCGGCAGGCCGCGACCAAGGCGACCGCGGGGCTGGCGCTGCCGACGAGCGATCCGGACGCGGCGAGCGGCGACATCATCACCGTCGATGAGGCGACCGCGACCGACCCCAATCTGGGCGCGACGCCGATGGCGGAGCGGGTGGCGGTGCTGGGATTGCTCAACAAGCGCAACGGCGCGGCGCGCGAACTGACGCTGAAACCCGGGCAGGCGATGCGGAGCGGCGACACGATCGTGCGGCTGCGCGCGTGCGAACGGACCGCGCCGTACGAGCAGGAGCAGCTGACCGGGGCGTTCGTGCAGCTCGACGTGCAACAGCTCGACAAGAATTGGCGGCGGATGTTTTCGGGCTGGGTGTACAAGGAACGGCCCGCGCTGAACGTGGTGATCCACCCGATCTACGATGTCTGGATCAAGAGCTGTGCGATGAGCTTTCCCGAAAGCGGGCCGGAGTCGGCGACGGTCGCGGCCCCGGCGGCCGAACCTGCGCCCAACCGGTCGAGCGCGCCGAAATCGCCCGCCCGCGCGGCTCCGTCGGCCGAACCCGCCCCGGCGCCGTCGCTCAACGCCGACGCCAATTTCGACAGATAGGCGGCGCGGGTGATCTCGACCGCGCCGAGCGAGGCGAGGTGCGGGGTCATGAACTGGCAGTCCAGCAGCTCGAACCCGCCGGTGCGGAGCCGCGCGACCAGCCACGCGAGCGCGACCTTCGATGCATCGCGGGCGCGGCTGACCATCGATTCGCCGAAGAACGCGCGGCCGAGCGCGAGACCGTAGAGCCCGCCCGCCAGCCGGTCGCCGTCCCACACCTCGACCGAATGCGCGAAGCCCGTCGCGTGGAGCCGGGTGAAGACCGCGGCGATTCCGGCGTTGATCCAGGTGTCGGGTCGGTCGTCGGCGGGTTCGGCGCAGAGCGCGATCACGCGGTCGAACGCGATGTCGGCGGTGACGCGGTAGCGGTCGGCGGCGAGCGTCTTCCGGAGCGACGTCGATAATCGGAACCCGTCGAGCGGCAGGATCGCGCGCTCGCGCGGTTCGACCCAATAGACGTCGGCGGCGTCGCGCGCGTCGGCCATCGGGAATACCCCGACCGCATACGCGCCGAGCACCAGCGACGGGTCGAGCGAGCCCGGCGGGCCGAGGACCGCGGTCATCGCATTCTCGTCGCCCCGGCGCAGACCGGGGCCCCGGGCGGACATCGCTGGGGATCGACAAACGCACAGAGGTCCCGGCCTGCGCCGGGCCGACGGCCGATGTTCAAGTGTGACAGGTCAGCGTCGGCTTGCCCGGTTCGACCAGCACGATGTTCTTGTCGTTGCCGGTCAGTTTCCAGCCGTCGGCCGAGGTCCATGGCGACCCGCCCGCGCTGGAGGTCAGCCGCTTCGCATCGTCGGTCCTGACGTGGCGGAAATCGGCCTGTTTGTCGCCGGCGTACCAGTCGATGAACGCGACCGAGCCGTCCCCGCAGCGAAAGACCGCCTGCGCGCGCATCGCCGGCGGCAGCTCCGCCATCGGGCGGTTGGCGAGTTCGGCGGCGTTGGGGTCGGGCGCGGTCGTGTCCACGACCTCCGGACCGGCGTTCTGATTGCAGGCCGCGAGGGCCAGCGCGAGGAGGGGGAGGGCATATTTCATGGTGCGGCAACGCTCGCCGACGCCGTGGGATGCGTCAAGCGGCATCATTCGTGAAATTCGTCGAGTTCGGGGATCCGACCGAACGCAATCTTGCTGCCGATCCGGTCGATCCGCCCGCCGCCGAGCGGCCCGACGCTGACCGCGTAGCGCC
This sequence comes from Pseudomonadota bacterium, assembly GCA_040385975.1. Taxonomy (GTDB): domain Bacteria; phylum Pseudomonadota; class Alphaproteobacteria; order Sphingomonadales; family Sphingomonadaceae; genus Sphingomonas. The sequence goes on from JAZKGJ010000159.1 coordinate 16,339, forward strand.
CGAACCGCTGATTGATCCGGTCCATCGCGCGGCTGAGCGCCAGCCCGCGGGTCTCGCGCGCCAGCGGGTCGGCGGGGTCGAGGTGGGCGAACAGCGATGCCTGATCGCCGAGCGCGGGTTCGATCTCGCACAGGGTGACGCCCACCATCCGCAGCCGGAACCCGCCGGGGCGGGCGCGGCCGGCGGCGAGCAGGCGGGGGAACAGGGTTTCGAGCCGGGCGAGGATGACGAAACTGTCCTCGGTCGCGGGGAGCTTGGCCGACGCGCGCCAGCCAGATTTGTCGTCTTCGAACCTTGCGTGAAGCACCACCAGTCGGCTGCGATAGGCTTTGCGGCGCAACCGGCTGGCGGCCTTCAGCGCCAGGCGGCGCGCGGTGAGGCGGACCGCATCATAGTGGCGCTTGGTGGGGGACAGGACATGGCTGTGGCCGATCGTGCGCGATTGGGTCGGCTTGTCGGGCAGGTCGATGCCGTGCAGCGCGTACCAGAGCCGGTCGCCGTTGACCCCGCCCCAGGCCGAGCCGGCATCGCGCGGGCGGCGCTCGCACAATTGGCGGATGTCGTTGATCCCGTCGCGCGCGAGACGCCGCTCCATCTTGGCGCCGATCCCGCTGATGTCGCGCAATTCCAGTCCGAACAACGCGGACGGCAGTTGCGCGGCTTCGAACACCACCAGCCCGTCGGGTTTTTGCAGGTCGGAGGCGAGCTTGGCGAGGAGACGGTTGGGCGCGATCCCGACCGAGCTGGTCAGGCAGTCGCCGACGTTGGCGCGGATCCCGGCCTTGATCCGGTGCGCCAGCGCGACGGCGTGATCGCGGTCGTTCTCGTTATCGAGCAGCCGGCACGCGACCTCGTCGATCGAACAAACCTTGGTGACCGGAATGTGCCGCCAGATCTCGGCGACGATCGCGTCGTGAAAGCGGACATAGGCATCGTGGCGCGCGGGCGTGACGACGAGATCGGGGCATTTCTGTTTCGCCTCCCAGACCGGGGTGCCGGTCTTGATCCCGAAGCGCTTCGCCTCGATCGAGGCGGCGATCGCGACGGTGGTGTCGGAGCCGACCGGCGCGACGATGACCGGACGCCCGCGCAGCGCGGGCTGAAGCTGTTGCTCGACGCTGGCGAAATAGGAATTGAGGTCGAGAAACAGCCAGCGCAGCGGACGTGGCGGCAGGGTAAGGTCCGGCGCGAATGTTGAGAATGTTGAGACGATAGCGTTGTTTTCAGCGGTCTCAACATTGGGACAAAAGCAGGCGGAGGGGATGTGAGTCGCGAGCATGACGACGGAACAATATAGGAACATCGAGCGGTAGGACAGCGAGCTTCATTCGTCACCCGGTGGAGACCGGGGCCGCTATCGGTAACGCGCGAGATTTGCCACACACGCCAGCGGCCCCGGTCTCCGCCGGGGCGACGGAAATACCATGACCCACGCCCGTATCATCGTCACTGGCGCAACCGGCACGATCGGGCGGGCGGTCGTGGCCGAATGCGTCGCGCGGGGATGGGGGGTGGTCGCCTTCGCGCGCGCGCCGGTGACGCTGAAGGGTGCCGAAGTGCGGATCGGCGACCCCTGCGACCCCGAATCGATCGCGCGCGATGGGCTATGCGGTGAGCGGTTCGATGCACTGGTGTCGTGCGTCGCGTCGCGGACCGGAGTGACGAAGGACGCCTGGAGGGTCGATTACGGGGCGAACGTCGCAGCGATCGCGGCGGCCCGTGCGGGGGGCGTGCCGCACATGGTGCTGCTCTCGGCGATCTGCGTGCAGAAGCCGCAGCTCGCGTTCCAGTTCGCCAAGCTGGCCGCGGAGCGCGCGCTGATCGGTTCGGGGCTCGACTGGACGATCGTGCGGCCGACCGCCTTCTTCAAGTCGCTGTCGGGACAGATCGGCAGAGTGCAGCGCGGCAAGCCGTTCCTGCTGTTCGGCGACGGCGAAGCGACCGCGTGCAAGCCGATTTCGGACGCCGACCTGGCCGCCTTCATCGCCGAGTGCGTCGAGCGGCCCGAGCGCCGGGGCCGCATCCTGCCGATCGGAGGGCCGGGTCCGGCGATCACCCCGCGCCAGCAAGGCGAGGCGCTGTTCGCGCTGACGGGGCGAGAGCCGAAGTTCCGGCGGGTGCCGGTGGGCTTGCTGAGCGCGATCGCGCGCGGGCTGAGCGTCATCCCCGGGCTGGCGGCGAAGGCCGAACTGGCGCGGATCGGCCATTATTATGCGACCGAGTCGATGCTGGTGTGGGACGCCGCCGCCCGGCGCTACGATGCGGATGCGACCCCCGCGACCGGGAGCGACACACTGATCGATCATT
>JAZKGJ010000160.1:0-2752 GCA_040385975.1 Pseudomonadota bacterium
CCGCTTCGGGTTCGGGCCGCGCGATCATGCGGGTCAGCGCGTCCAGGCTGCCGCGGCTGGCGGCGGCGGCGCGGGTCGATACGATCGGATCGGCCGCGGCCGGCTCATCGTGATCGGGGCTCTCGACGGTGACCGGGGCCGGATCGCTCAGTTCGAGCACCTCGTCGCGCGGCGTATCGTCGGCTCGCGGCCCGCCGACCACCGACACCGGGCGCGGCGTCCGGCGCGCGCGCGGCTGGGCGTCGCCATCTTCGGCGATGATCCGTTTGATCGAGGACAGGATGTCCTCCATCGACGGTTCCGCGCTGATATCCCCCATCGGCTCACCCCAAAACGACCCCCGGGGTCGCTTATTTCGGGGTCGTCCCTGACGGATTGGACAGGTCCCTGTCAACGGGCTGGTCGAGGATCGGGTCGAGCGGACGGCTGACCCTAGCGTCCTGCGCGGTCGTGCCGCGGGTCGACGACGCGAGCGGTTCGGGCGACTTGTCGTTGGCGAAGTCGTTCATCCGGCGCCGGACGCGCTGGTAGTTGAGCGTGGGGTCATACAGCGGCCCGCCTTCGAGCCCCAGGTCGTCGGCCTCCGCCCGGCCCATCGCCGCCAGCAGCGCGAAGCCGGCGACATACGAATCGCGGCGCGCGGTCACCAGCGTCACCTGCGCGTTCAACAATTCCTGTTCGGCGTTCAGAATGTCGAGAATGGTCCGCGTGCCGACGCTGTTCTCGGCGCGCACGCCCTCCAGGCTCAGCCGGTTGGCCTTCACCGCGGTTTCGGCCGATTCGATCACCTCGAGCGAGGATTTCCAGATCGCATAGGCCGACCGCGTCGCCGCGATCACCTGCCGCTCGGTCGCGGTCGCCTGTTCGATCGCTTGGGCGCGACGCGCCTGCGCCTGACGAATCTGCGCGCCGACCCGGCCACCTTGGAAGATCGGCAGCGACAGCGATACGCCGCCGACGGTCGAAGTGCCCGACTGCTGCGTGCTGAAGCCCTGCCCCGCGCCGAGCGAGCCGAGGAAATTGTTGTAATTCTGCCCGACCGTCACGCCGAATTGCGGCAGCCGCCCGGCGCGCGCGACCTTCACGTCGTCGGCGGCCGCATCGCGCAATTTCGCCGACGCCAGCAGCGCCGGATTGTCGGCCAGCGCGACCTCGACCGCCGCGTCTGACGTCACCGCCAGATTCGGGAGCGGCGGCGGCGGTGCGAGCTCGCCGGGGGGCGAGCCGACCAGCCGCACGTAATCCTCACGGCTGGCGATCAGCCCGGCCTGGGCCTGCTGCAATTGCGCGCGTGCCAGCGACAGTCGCGCTTCCGACTGCGCGACGTCGGTGCGGGTCAGGTCGCCGACCTCGAACCGGTCGCGGCTGGCGCGCAGATTGGTGTCGAGCACCTTCAGATTCTGCTGGCTCAGCCCGACGATCGCCTCGTCGCGGATGACATTGTTATACGCCGACACTACGTCGGTGAAGGTCGTCGCCTCGGTATTGCGCAGCGTCGCCTGCCCCGCCTCGACCCGGGTTTCCGCCGCGCGCACCGAATTGCGCACCGCCCCGCCCGAATAGACCGGAATGTTGACCCCGCCGAACGCGTTGAGCCGGCGGGTCGGGTTGGTCAGCGAATTGCCGCCGCGCAGCAGGTTCTGGCTGAAATCGGTCGATGTCGTGACCGACGGCAGCCCCGCGGCGCGCGCGATCGGCACGTTCTCATCCGTCGCGCGCTGCTGCGCCCGCGCCGCGGTGATCGTCGGGTTGCTGGCATAGGCCTTAGCCAACGCTTCACGCAGCGTCTCCGCCTGCGCCGGTCCGGCGATCAAGGCGAGCGCCCCCGCGCTCATCAGCAAACGCGCACGCATCTTCGGGAGTCTCATCACTAGGCCCAATCAGAAAGTAAAAGCGTGCGGCTTCGCGAAGCCCGGCAGTTTGACGCATTCGACATCGGCGAAATCGGCAATCCCGACGCCCCCCGCGCTGCGCGACCCTGCCGCCAACCGGGTCACGCCGCGGTCGTTCAGCCCGGTGGCGATCCGTCCCCCCGGCACCAGCTGCGCGACCAGCGCATCGGGCACGGCCTCGACCGCGCCGTCGATCAACAGCACGTCGTAGGGGCCATGATCGGGTGCGCCTTCGGCCAGCGGTCCCTCGACCACGGTGACCTCGGGATAGCCGGCGAGCTTGGTCCGCGCGGTGTCCGCCAGCGCGGCATCGTCCTCGACCGCGACCACGCGCGCTGCCAGCTGCGACACGACCGCAGCGGTATAGCCGCTCGCCGCACCGATCAGCGGCACGCGGTCGCGCGCGCCGATCCGCGCCTCGGTCAGCAACCGTCCGGTCGCGATCGGCGCATTCAGCGCGCGGCCCGGCCCCAGCGGCACCGGCGTGTCACGGTAGGCCAGCGGCCTGTCGGCGGCGGGCAGGAAATCCTCGCGCGGCACCGCCGCCATCGCCGCGACCACGCGGGCATCGCTGACCGCGTTGGTGCGCAGCTGGCTCGCCACCATCGCGTGGCGCATCGCAGTCGAAGTCGCGGGGTCGCTCATTGGGCCTCCCTGGCACAACTGTTTTAGTCACGCAATACACTTGGGCGCGAGCCGCTCTCTATCGCGGCAGCGCGCGGCTCTCAAGGCTGGCGGTTGACACCCGCCCTACCCCCCGCCACTAGCCCGCGCTCCCACGGCATCGAGGCCCGATGGCGGAGTGGTGACGCAGAGGACTGCAAATCCTTGCACCCGGGTTCGATTCCCGGTCGGGCCTC
>JAZKGJ010000161.1:0-2648 GCA_040385975.1 Pseudomonadota bacterium
TCGAATAGGCCGGGGCCGCTGCTGCCGACACTGGCCGAGCCGAGCAGGCCGATCGAACCGGGAATGACCGACAGTTCGTCGGACAATATGTCGCCGAACAGATTTTCGGTCAGGATCACGTCGAACGCGCGGGGGTTGGTGACGATCTTCATTGCGGCAGCATCAACGTAGAGGTGGTCGAGCGCGACGTCGGGGTAATCGGCGGCGACCGCGGTGACGACGCGTCGCCACAGTTTGGAGGTGGCGAGGACGTTGGCCTTGTCCACCGAGGTCACCTTGCCGCGGCGCTGACGGGCGGCCTGGAAGGCGACATGCGCTATCCGCTCCACTTCCGGGGCAGAGTAGGCGCAGGTGTCACTGGCGCGTTCGATTTCGAGCGTCTTCGCGCCGAAATACAGTCCCCCGGTCAGTTCGCGCACGACCAGCACGTCGGCGCCGGCCGCAAGGTCGGGGCGCAGCGGCGACAGGTCTTCCATTCCCACGATCACCGCGGCCGGGCGCAGGTTCGCGAACAGCCCCAGCTCCTTGCGGATGTCGAGCAAGCCATCCTCGGGGGTACGCTCCGCCCCCGTCCATTGCGGCCCGCCGACCGCGCCGAGCAGGATCGCGTCGGCCTTGCGGCAATCGACCAGGGTGGCAGCGGGGAGCGGCGTGCCGTGGCGATCGATCGCGGCTCCGCCGAAATCGCGGTAGTGAAAGGTCAGCCCCAGCCCGTGCCGGTCGCTCAGCGCAGTCAGGCAGTCGAAGGCGACCTCGATCACCTCCGGCCCGATCCCGTCGCCGGGCAAGACGATGATGGTGCTCATGCCGCCTGCGCCGTCCCCGCGGCGCTCGCACGAACGCGGCGAACCGCTTCGGCATTGCTGAGCGCGTCGATATAGGCGGCGACGCAGCACGGCAGGATGTCGCGGTCGCGCGCGCGGCCCGCGAACACCTCGCCTTCGACCTCGAGCGCGATTTCGACGAGCACGTTCGAGCCCTGCCCGTCGACGGCGGGTTCGTCGGCATCGGCGGCGACGTACTGCATCTCGAGTTGATGGACGCGGGCGGAGAGGCCGATGATGTGGCTTACCGCCAGAAACGCGGCGTCCATCCCGCCCGGGGCACTGGCGATGTCGGTGATGCGGCCGCGTTCGCCGTGTTCCAGCTCGACCCGGGCGACCGGGTACGCCTTGTCCGAAACGGCGGCGCGGATCTCGACCTTGCCGAGCGTCCACGGCCGCTCAGGGCGACCGGCGGCCTCCCCCGACAGGATCGACAGCAACCGCGCGCTATCGACGATGCCGATGTCGTCGGCGACCGCCTTGAACGCGGCGAACGCGCGGTCCAGCGTCGCGCCTTCCAGCACGAAGCCGAGCGCGCGGGCGCGGGCGACGAGCGCATGACGGCCCGAATGCTTGCCCAGCACGATCCCGTCGGTGTCGAGGCCGATGTCGGCGGGTTTCATGATCTCGTAGGTCTCGCGGTTCTTCAGCACGCCGTGCTGGTGGATGCCCGATTCGTGGGCGAACGCATTGGCGCCGACGATCGACTTGTTGCGCGGCGGCGGGGAGTTGGTGACCTGCGCCAGGGTGTGGCTCGCGTGCATGATCTGCGTCGTGTCCACACCGGTGGTTACGCCGAACGCGTCGGCGCGGGTGCGCAGCGCCATCACCACATCCTCGAGCGGCGCATTGCCGGCGCGTTCGCCGATGCCGTTGATCGTGCATTCGACCTGCCGCGCGCCACCGCGCACCGCCGCCAGCGAATTGGCGACCGCCATGCCGAGATCGTCGTGGCAATGCGCCGAGAAGACTAAGCTCTCGCCGCGTATGTTGGCGATCAGGTGGCTAAATAGGTCCTCGATCTCGTCGGGCGTGCCGTAACCTACGGTATCGGGGACGTTGAGCGTGGTCGCGCCGGCCTCGACCGCGGCGGCGAGTGCCTCGACCAGGAAATCGCGCTCGGTGCGGATCGCGTCCTCGGCGCTGAATTCGACGTCGTCGCAGCGTTCGCGGGCGAAGGCGACGTGCTCGCGGATGCTGGCCAGCACCTGTGCGCGGGTCATCTCCAGCTTGGCCTCGCGGTGAATCGGGCTGGTGCCCAGGAAGACGTGGATGCGGCGCTTCTCCGCCGCCGCAATGGCGCGCGCCGACGCCTCGATGTCGCCGCGGCTGGCGCGCGACAGGCTGCAGATGATCGGACCGTGCACCTCGCGTGCGATCAGCTCGATCGCGCGGGCGTCGCCCGGACTGGCGGCGGCAAACCCGGCCTCGATCACATCCACTTTCAGCGCGGCCAGCGCGCGTGCCATCTTCAGCTTCGCGGCTTCGCCCATCGAGAAGCCCGGCGCCTGCTCGCCGTCGCGCAGCGTGGTGTCGAAGATGGTGATGCGGGTCATCAGGCGGCACTCTGCATGGACGGGAAAGGGGTTACGTCGGTCACATCATGGAGCCGGCGGAGCTGCGCGGCGAGGACGTCGAGCCGCCGGCCAGGGTCCCGCGGGGTAAGCGAAAGGGTCAGCGTCCCCTCCTCCGCCACGACACGGTCGAGCCGGTAGCCACGCCGTTCGACCAAGCCGAGGATGCGGACCAGCGCACCTTCGTCGTTGATGAAGGTCAGGCGGATGCGCTCGGTCATCCCGACCATCCCGTCGCCCCGGCGGAGGT
>JAZKGJ010000161.1:2658-32495 GCA_040385975.1 Pseudomonadota bacterium
CGCTTGCGTGATACGTAAACCCGGTGCCCGAAGGACGGGGGCCCCGGCCTCCGCCGGGGCGACGATATACTCGCGCTCACTCATCCCATTGCCCCTCATCCATCATCTGGGTGTTGGCACTGTTGGGCGGGACCAGCGGCCAGACGTTGGCGCGCGGGTCGATGCGGACGTGGCACAGGATCGGGCCGTTGGTCCGCAACAACCGTTCGATCGCGCCCGGCACCTGCGCGCGGGTATCGACCGTGAATGCCTCGATCCCGAACGCGCGCGCCAGTTCGGCGAAATCGGGATTGTCGCTGAGGTCGATCTCGCTGAAATTCTCTTCGAAGAACAATTGCTGCCATTGCCGGACCATGCCGAGCTGGCTGTTGTCGAGCAGCACGATCTTCAGCGGGATGCGGTAGCGGCGGATGGTTGCCAGTTCCTGCACGTTCATCATGAAGCTGCCGTCGCCCGACACGGTGATGACGGTGGCACCCGGCTCGGCCAGGCACGCGCCGATCCCGGCGGGGACGCCGTAGCCCATCGTGCCGAGCCCGGCGCTGGTCAGATGCGCTTGCGGGCGGACGAAACGGCAGTGTTGCGCGACCCACATCTGGTGCTGGCCGACGTCGCAGGTGAAGATCGCACCGTCGCCCGCGGCCTCCGACAATTCCTTGAGCAGCGCGGGCGCGTAGACCCCCTGCCCCGGTGCGTCGTAGCGATGCGCGTGTTCGCGGCGGCGCGCCTGACACCAGACGCGCCACGCCTCGCATGACGGCACTGCGCTCAGCGCATCCAAGGTCAGGGTCAGATCTGCGGCGATGCCGACTTCGGCGCGGCGCAGCTTGCCGATCTCCGCCGGGTCCATGTCGATGTGGATGACCTTGGCGTTCGGCGCGAAGGTGTCGAGCTTGCCGGTCGCGCGGTCGTCGAACCGCGCGCCGACGCAGATCAGCAGGTCGGCCTCGTGGATCGCCATATTGGCCGAGCGCAGTCCGTGCATGCCGAGCATTCCGAGAAAATTCGGATCGTCGGTCGGAACGCCGCCCAAGCCCTTCAGCGTAGCGACGCAGGGGATGCTGCTGCGTTCGGCGAACGCACGCAGCGCGACCTCGGCGCGGGCGATGCCAACACCGCCGCCGAAATAGAGGATCGGCCGTTCGGATGCGGCGATCAGCGCGTTGGCTTGCGCGATCAGCTCGGCGGCGGGCGTGTTCCTGACAGGCTCGGGCGCGACCGGGACTGCCGCAGAGACCTGCGCGACCTGCACGTCCTTGGGCAGATCGATCAGCACCGGGCCCGGCCGCCCCTCGCGGGCGATGCGGAACGCCTCCGCGAAAATGTGCGGAATGTCGCGAGCATCGCGGATCAGGAAGCTGTGCTTAACGATCGGCAGCGTGATGCCGAAGATATCGACTTCCTGAAATGCATCGGTGCCCATCAGCGGGCTGGCGACCTGCCCCGTGATCGCGATTAGCGGCACCGAATCCATGAAGGCGTTGGCGATGCCGGTGACCAGGTTGGTCGCACCGGGGCCGCTGGTGGCGATGCACACGCCCGGTTCGCCGGTCACCCGGCCCCAGGCGTCGGCGGCCAGCGCCGCGCCCTGTTCGTGACGGACCAGGATGTGCTTGAGGTTGGACCCCGGCAGCGCATCGTACAGCGGCATGATCGCGCCGCCGGGATAGCCGAAGACGGTGGTGACACCCTCACGCTCCAGCGCGGCCACGACCAGTTTTGCGCCGCTCAGAACCTGCTGTGCTCCTGCGGAAGCAGGAGCCCAGGGCGGGGAAGACGGTGCTTCGCCGCCCTGGCTTCCTGCCTGCGCAGGAATACGGGTTTGAACGATCGCGGACATCTTACGCGGCCTGCGCCTGTGGGGCCGGCTCGGCGGCGCGGTTCGCCTCCAGCCACGCCATCTTCGCGCGCATCTTTTTGCCCGTCGCTTCCAATGGCAATGCGCGGTCCGCGGCGTACATGCGGTCGTATTCGGGCTTGCCGGCGGCGTTTTCCGCGATCCAGCTCTGTGCGAACTTGCCGGTCTGGATGTCGAGCAGGACTTCGCGCATTCGCGCCCGCGTTTCGGCGTTGATGACGCGCGGGCCGCTGACGAAATCGCCATATTTCGCGGTCTCGGAGATGAAGTGGAGCATCTTTTCCAGCCCGCCCTCGTACATCAGGTCGACGATCAGCTTGAGTTCGTGGAGGCATTCGAAATAGGCGACCTCGGGCTGATAGCCCGCTTCCACCAAAGTCTCGAACCCGGCGTTCACCAGCTCCGACGCGCCGCCGCACAGCACCGCCTGTTCGCCGAACAGGTCGGTTTCGGTTTCCTCGGCGAAGGTCGTCTCGATCGCTCCGGCGCGGGTGCCGCCGATGCCCTGCGCGTAGGCCAAGGCCTTGGCGCGGGCATTGCCGGTCGCATCCTGTTGCACCGCGAACAGGCACGGCACGCCGCGGCCGATCTCATATTCGCGGCGGACCAGGTCGCCCGGCCCCTTGGGCGCGACCAGAATGATGTCGATGTCGGCACCCGGGCTGATCTCGCCGTAATGCGTCGAGAAACCATGCGCGACGAGCAGCGCGCTGCCGGGGGCGAGGTTGGGGGCGATCGCATCCTCGAATACCCGGCGGTGGCTCATGTCGGGGGTCAAGAGCGCGACCAAGACCGCGGCCTTCGTTGCATCGGCCGGGCTCACGGTGCTGAAGCCGTCCGCATTTGCGCGCTGCTCGGCCTCGCCACCGGCGCGCGCACCGACGATCACATCGAACCCGCTGTCGCGCAGGTTGCGCGCGTGCGAACGCCCTTGGCTGCCATAGCCGATGATGGCGATCGTGCCGCCGCCGATCGCGGCGGGGCTGGCGTCCTGGTCGGTATGGATCGTGGCCACTGAGAATTCTCCGTTCGCTGGATAAAGAAAAACCCCCGGCTCCGGTGGGAGGCGGGGGTCCGGATAAGGTCCTGTCGGCTAGGACTTAATCGGAACCGGGCACCCCCCCGCAGGTGGTGATAAGTACCAGACCAAGCAGCAGCACCGGCGCGGCGAGAGCCGTTCCGGTCGAATTGCTGAACTGATCGATCGAAATCATGATCGGCGGCGCTTCCGTTAGTATCAAACGATACAATGTCTGATCTGAACCAAGCTATATCGCAACAACAGAATTGTGCAACCAAGTTTTTGGTGCGATGCGGCGCGAAATAATCGGACGATAGACTTCCCATGGCAGCCGACCTTCCCTCCCGCACCTTGCTTGAAGGCCCGGCGCGCGCGCCTGCCCGCGCGATGCTGCGCGCCGCCGGACTCGACGATGCCGCGATGGCGAAACCGCTGGTCGCGATCGTCAACAGCTGGTCGACCGTCACGCCGTGCAACATCCATCTGCAGGACCTCGCCGACCACGCGCGGTGCGGGATTGCGGAAGCGGGCGGCACCCCGATCGACTTCAATACCATCGTCGTCACCGACGGGATTGCGATGGGGACGCCGGGAATGCGCGCCTCGCTGATGAGCCGCGAGGTCATCGCCGACAGCGCCGAGCTGGCGGTCCGCGGCCACATGCTCGACGCGGTGCTGTTCCTGGTCGGGTGCGACAAGACCATTCCCGCGGCGGCGATGGCGGCGGCGCGGCTCGATCTGCCGACCGTCATCCTCTACGGCGGGTCGATCATGCCGGGGCGCTTGGGTGACAAAGCCCTTACCATCCAGGATGTGTTCGAAGCGGTCGGCGCGCACGGCGCGGGGTCGCTCGACGATGCCGGGCTGCACGCGGTCGAGGTCGCGGCCTGTCCGGGCGCGGGCGCGTGCGGGGGGCAGTTCACCGCCAATACGATGGCGCTGGCGATGACGTTCCTCGGGCTGTCGCCGATGGGACTCAACGACATCCCAGCGGTGTCGCCGGCGAAGGCCGCGGCGGCGGTGCAGGCCGGGCACGTGCTGATGGACGCGGTTCGCGCCGGTCGCAACGCGCGCAGTCTGATCACGCCGACGGCGCTGCGCAACGCGGCAGTGGCCGGCACCGCAACCGCGGGTTCGACCAACCTCGTCCTTCACCTGCTGGCGATCGCGCGCGAGGCGGGGATCCCCGCGAGCGAATTTGCGCTCGACCTGTTCGACGACGTGTCACGCGCGACCCCGGTCATCGCCGACCTCAAGCCCGGCGGCCGCTACATGGCACCCGACATGGCCGCGGCCGGCGGCAGCGCCTTGCTCGGCCAGCGGCTGATGCAAGCCGGACTCATCACCGACGCCGCGACCGTCACGGGCCGCAGCCTGTTCGACCATTTCGGCGACGCTAAGGAGACACCCGGCCAGGACGTGATCGTCACCGCCGACCGCCCGCTGAAGGCCCGCGGCGGGTTCGGCATCCTCTATGGCAATATCGCCCCCGACGGCTGCGTCGTGAAGCTCGCAGGCCACGACAAGCTCCGCCACGAAGGCACCGCCAAAGTGTACGACGGCGAGGAAGCGTGCTTCGCCGCGCTCCAAGCGGGCGAGATCGACCACGGCGACGTCGTCGTCATTCGCCACGAAGGCCCGGTCGGCGGCCCGGGCATGCGCGAGATGCTGGCGATCACCGCCGCGATCCAGGGACGGGGTTTGGGCGACAGCGTCGCGCTCGTCACCGACGGACGGTTCTCGGGCGCGACCTATGGCTTCATGGTCGGGCATATCGCGCCGGAGGCGGCGTGCGGCGGGCCGATCGGGCGGCTCAGGACCGGCGACCGGATCGTGATCGACGTCGATGCGCGCGAGATTTCGACCGACGCCGACCTGGCGATGCGCTCCGCCGTCCCGCCGCCGGTGCGCGAGGTCGCAACGGGCGCGTTCGGCAAATATGCGCGGCTGGTCGGCTCGGCCTCGCACGGCGCGATCACCAGCGGCGGCTAACAGCTGCCGACCCGCCGCCCGTCGTAATCGACCGCGAACGGCGCGCCGCCCGCCACCCCCTGCGTCTCCAGCCTGATCGAACTGGCGCTGCGCACCGTCAGCACGTTGCGGCCCCGGCCCGACCCGTTGCACGCGTAATGCACCGTCATTGTCCGTCCGTCCGAATCCATCACCGCGCGCGAACAATGCCCCCCGGTTTCCGAAACCTTCAGCAGCGTTCCCAGGTTGGCGACGCACAATTGGCGCCGGTCGGGGCCGTCGATCTGCTGCAGTTGCCAGACCCCCGGGGTGATCGCGGGGGGGCTGGCCGGCGCTTCGGCACGCGGCGCGCACACCGCGATCGCCGCGCTGGTGATCGCAAAGGATATCGCGCCGATCTTGAACGCCTGCATCGCCCGTCTCCCTGTTGTCGTGCCCGCATTATGCGGCGCGGCGGCCGGGGAGTCGGTGACAATGGCTGTTAGCAGAGACGCAAAGCGCGTTAGGAATAGCGCTTACGGCCGCTTTTCGAACGCAACCGTTCCGGTGATCGTCCCGTCGGTCGCGGTGTTGGTCAGGAAATAGCTCATACCCGCGTGGGTCGCGCCGTTTCCGGCCAGGAATCCGTTGCCGCGCCCGCTATAGCTACCGCCCGCACCCTGCGGCCCGGCCGAACCCACCCACGTCCCGGTCGCGCTGAGGTTGACCGACGGCGCGGCGAGCCCGCCCGCGGTGTTGAAGATGTAATTGGTGCCATTGTACGCGATGGTGGACTCCCATCCCACCTTCATCGTCGCGAACGATACCGCCAGCGCACCGGTGAAGGTGCCGGGCGCGGCATTGCCGGTATCGCTGACCGGCTTGGTCGCGCCGACCAGCGCATATTGCGCGGTCCCCGCCGTCGGCATGTTGGTGACCGGGGTGCCAAAGACCTGGGCGTAGCCACCGTTGGCTGGCAGGACCGTGCTGGTGCCGCCAAGGTTCGCGGTTCCGCCGGCCCAGCGAGTCCAGCCGATCACCCCGGCGACCCCGCCGTTGTCGGTATCGACCGCGGTACCGCGCGAATAGCTGGCGTTGCCGATCGTAACCCCCGAGACAGCGCCACCGGCGGTCGCGGTGACGCTTGCCGGAAAGCCGTCGACCCGACCGGCCGGCCCCTGCCCCTGATAGCTGAGCGTGCCGGTCGGTGCGCCACTCGTGGTAACCGGAGTCGGCAACGGCGCCAGCGTCCCATCGGTGGAGAACGCGATCGTCCCGCCGACCTGCTTCAGGTCGTTGAAGGTGCCGTTGTTGATGACGTAGGCGACGCCCAGATATTTGCCTGCGGCTCCCGACAGGAAGCCGTTTACGTAGGTCTTGCAGGTGCCGGTGGCGCACGCCGCGCCATTCCCGGTGGTGGTCAGGAACGCGGTATTTTCGGTCCGGAAAGTGCCGTTCGATTGCAGCACCAGCTGGCTGTCCTGGGGATTGGTCAGCCCGCCGGTCGTGGTCGCGGTATAACGGCCCGCCGCCATGTCGACGGTGAAGTCGAGCGCGACGCGTGGCGCGCTGCTGAACACGACCTTCGCACCACTGCTCAGGATCCCGCCGGGCGCGGACGAGCCGTCGGCGGCGGTCGCCGAGGTCGAACCGACCTGCGTGTAGGTTGCGATCCCGCTGGTCGGCAGCGCGGTCGCGGGCGCCCCGAAGATGTACGAAAAGCCTTGGTTGGAGGTTCGCGTCATCGGCCCGACATTGTAGAATTTGCCCGCGGTGGTGCCACCGTTCCAGCGCCCGTAAAAGATCGTGTTGCCCGCGCTGCCGCCGTCGGACACCCGGTTGGTGCCGCGTTCGGGGGCTTCGTCGGTACCGTCTTCCCAGCGGTAGCCGTTGAGCTGCACACCCTCCGCGACGGTCGTGACATTGGTGCGCAGGTCGATCCCGACCTGGCTGCCGGCATAGGCGATGACCTGACCGGTCCGGCGGGTGCCGGCGAGCGCATCGAAGGTCGAAGTCGGCGGTGGCGGCGTCCCGACCCCGGCATTGCCCGGCGTGGGCGTCATCGCCAGCAAGGCCGCGCCGATCAGCTTGGCGGTTGGATTGCCCGCCTCGATCAGGCCGTAACCGACCCCGAACGTCCCGGCGCTTTCACCACCGGCGGTGAAATTCGCATTGAGCGTGCAATTCGCGGTCGTCGCGCACAGTCCCGCGGTGGCCGACGTGACCGGCGCGACCCCGTACAGCGAAAATTCGGTCGCGGTCTGATAGACCTTGTTACCACCGACCGATGGTGCCGCCGCGCCGCCCGGGGTCGAGAAACCGACCGATTCAGCGCCGACGGTGATCAACCCGTTATAGCCGAACAGCGGCGTGCTGCCGAAGGCCACGCCCAGATTGAAATCGACGTTGGATGAGGCGACCACCGCGCCGCTCGCCAGCGTCGGCACCGTGGCTTTGGTCACCTTGTAGAAGGCGGTACCGCCCGGGAGCAGGCTGACCGGGGTCTGCGCGACGAAATGCAGCCCGGTGTTGGGTCCATAGGTCTGCATGTTGCTGCCCGAGCCGAAGGTCCCATTCGCGAAGCGCCCGATGATCCAGCCGTTGCCCTGCGTCACGCCTTGGGTGAAATCGACGACGGTGGCGGTCCCGGTCGCGCCGTAATAGCCCAGGTTCACCGGTTTTCCGGCCGCATCGACCGTGATCGTTGGCACCCCGGGGTCGCTCGGGCCGCCGTTGAACAGCCCCGCGATCGCGGTTGCCGCCTTGACCGAGGTCGAGACATCGCGCCCGGTCAGATTGCCGGTCGGAGCCGGGGCCGGCACTGCGCCGACCGGCGTGGCGATCGACGCGGCAAGCGCGCCGACCAAGAGATTGGCGGTGCTCGTGCCGAGCACATAGTTTCCCGCCAGCACCTGAGAGGCGGTGCCGCCGCTCAAGATATTCGTGATTGCGGTACAGGTCGCTGCACAACGCGGGTCGGTCGTCGTTACCTTGATGACATCATTAAGGTAGAGCTGCCCCGCGCTGCCGAAAACGCGTGCCGACGGCGCCGTGAGCCCGCCGGTCGTGGTCAGCTCGTAGCGTTGTGCGGTACCTGCGTTGGTGACGCTCAGGATCGCTTCGATGCCGAATTTGGGGGTCGTGCCGAAGGTGATCGCCAGTCCGCCCGTCAGCGATGCGGCGCTGATCGCCGAGCTGTCGACATAGGTCGGCGTAGTAAACGCGGTAATCCCATAGCGTACGGTGTTGCTCTGCGGCGTGTTGGTCGGGATCTGTTTGACCAGCCCGTAGTGGAAACCGTCGTTGACACCGTAGGTCAGCGTCGTGGTCACCCCGTTGCGAAGCTGCTCGATCGTGCCCGAGGTGTAGCGACCGATCACGAAGTCGGCGTTGGCGGTCGCATCGACCAGCGTCGCGGTCTTGACCGTCAAATCGTTGAAGCTGGTCGGCTGACCCGCGGCATTTAGCGTGACGTCGAACGGCCGCGCGTCGCCACCCGCCTCCGACCCGCGCGCGTTGGCGGTGATTCCCCCGTAATACCGCGCGGTCGGCGACGGGGTTGGGGTTGGGGTTGGGGTTGGGGTTGGGGTTGGGGTTGGGGTTGGCGCAGGAGTCGGCGCTGGTGTTGGTGTCGGGCTCGGCGTCGGCGTCGGCACAGCAGACACCGGGGTCGTGCCGAACGCGCCGCCGCTGTTCAGAAATGCCAGATACGCGTTGATCACCGCGCCATCCGCACCGGCCGGCACGCCCTGGCTGACCAGGAAGTCGGCAACCGCGCGCAGGACGTCCGCGGCGACGGGGAAATTCGCGCTCGCGCCGCCGGCCTGCAGAAAGCGGATGTACGCCGCGAACACGCCGGCGGCCGCCGTGCCCGAAATCTCCGGCACGCTGCCAGGATCCTGCGCGCCGATCGCGCGGATCAACTCGGCGGTGCTGCCCGCCGCGAGCGTCGCGAGCGCCGGGTTTTCCGGCGACGGCACGCCCGTGTTGCCAATCAAATTGGGGCTGAGCGCGGCGCTGTTGAGCACTTCGGAAATCGCACCGGCGACCTCGAGCATCGTCACCGGGCTGGTCGCCGCGACCGGCTGCGCGCCGACGGTGACGCGCGCCGAGGCCGCGGCGTTTGCCGCGGCGGCGAACGGGGTCCCGCTGCGGAAGGTCTGCGTGCTGCCGCCCGAAGTGACCGCGACGCTGCCGTTCAACATCCGGCCCGACACCTCGCCACCGCTACCGATGGCGAAGCTGCCCGCCGCGCCGGTGCCGCTCAGCGCCAGTTGCTGGCCGTTCGGGCCGGTCACCGACATCGCGTTCGCACCGCCTGCGACCGCAGTGAATTGTCCGCTTTGCACGACGAGCCCGCCGTCAGCCCCTACCGAAAACCGCGCCGGCCCGACGAACGAGACGATCCCGCCGTCGTCGCCAACGACCTGGGTCGTACCGCCTTCGGTCGTGATCGGGCCCGCGGGCAGGTCGCCGCCGTTGGCGACACCCCCAGCGCTGGAGCCGAACAGCAAGCGGGGCCGTGCCTCCGCAGGAGCGGCCAGCGCGGCCAGCGAAACGCCGGTGAACAATGCGGCGATACGAAGCGATGGGCGGATCATGAGCATTGCTCCCTTAAAATTCGAGACGGAGGCCGACCGCGCCGGTGACGCGGGAATATTGGTAGAGGTCGATATTGCTGAAATTGCGCGTGAACGTGGCGCGTGGGCGCACGCTGATCCCATCGCCGAGTGCGAAACGCAGCCCGAGCGTCGCATCGAGCTGGGTATCCCGGCGTCCTTTCAGGAACAGCGGATCGCTGGCGTCGTAATCGCGGTACTCGGCGCTCGCACCGGCGAGCAGCGCGATGGTGTCCGCCACCGGATATTCGGTGCCGAGCTGGCCCGCGGCGAACGCGTAGCCGAGGTTGCGCGCGCCGTTGCGCACGGTCTTTTCGACCCCGCCGCCCAACGCCGCGAACGCGGTCCGGTCAGCGTAAGTGATCGTGCCGGCAAAGCGGTTCGCATCGCGCAGCCGATCGCCGTCGTAATTGAACCGGAAATACTGGAGCTGCCCGGCGAGCGCGCGGCCGCCCGACAGCCGGTGGGTATATTGCCCGATCGCCCCGGCGCTGAAGCGATAGCCGTCCTGCCCCAGCCAGAAGCGCTGCGCCTGCCCCGACAGCGACACGCTGTCGCCGGTCGCGGTTCGGTGCGACAGCCCCGCCGTCCCGGTCACCGCCCCCTGGTCGAAGCCGGCGCTGTCGAAATTGTCGCGGTACGACCCCAATACCGACACGAACCCGCGGGTCTGTCGTGACAGCCCGGTCGACGCGCTCAGACCCGCTTGCGCCTGACCGTAGATATCGTCGTTGCGGGTCGCCGCCCCGGATAAACTCGCCGGCCCCAGGAACGCGAAGACCGGCAGCGTGATCGAGGTCAGGTTGGTCGCAGTATTGACGTTGCTGTCGTAGCCGATCTCGCCATCGACGAAGCCGTCGAACGCATCGCCGCCGCCCGCGATCGCCTGGTCGTAATCGCGGACCAGCCGGCCCAGCCGCTGCCGAACCGGGTCGGGAATGGTGGGATCGCCGACCACGGTCTGAAATTCGGCGCGCGCGGTGTCGATGTCGCCCGCCATCGCGTAGACCCGCGCGATCTCGGCGCGTGCCGGCGCATTGTTCGGCTGCACCGCGAGCACGCGCTGGAACGCGGCGATCGCCACCCCGCTGCGCCCGCTGTCGGCGGCGGCGAGCCCTAGCGCATAGTCGAAATCGGGGTCGCCCGCGCGGGTTCCCACCAACGGCGCGAGCAGGTCGTAGGCGGCCTTCGGCTTACCCTGCGCCTGGAGCGCGACGGCTTGCGCGACCACCGGATCGGGTGCCTTGGCTGGCGCGGTTTGCGCCGCGGCGGGCGTGGCGGCGAGGAGCAAGGCCGTAGCCAGCGCGGCCCCGGTGAGCAGAGTGCGACGACGCATGACCAGCTATTCCCCCATCCACCGGCACCCGGAACGGGCCGCGCGGTCGAGAGGTTGTTTCTGAAATCGCGGCGCTTTTTCCTAATGACAAAGCCGGTTAGGTTTGCCCCGTTCGTCCGTTAGGGGCACGATTTTGGGTTCGGACCGCTCAATCGGTGACGAGATAATAGCGCGCCGGGCGTGGTCCGGGATTGTGCAGGTCGATCGCATAGCGCTGCGTAAAGACCGGCTGCCACCGGCAATCCGCCGCGGTGGAGGGGCACACCGGGGTCGCGCCGGGTCCGCTGACCGCCAGCCGCACGGTCTGCCGCTCGGCCGCGGCGACCGCGACCGTCGCCTGTTGTCCGGCCAGGAACAGCTGTTCGATGCGGACGCTCTGCCCCGGCCCCAGCTGCCCGCGCCGGAACGCGGGGCCCAGCGCGCGCCCGCGCCACACCGGCCGGTCCGACGCTCCCGCCTGCACCCGCCAGTCCTTGAGCACACCGGCATCTTCGGCCAGTTCGGCGCGCAGCCCGATCCGTTCGAACAGGTCGAGCGTGCGCGCCAGCGCCTGCCGCTTCGAACGTTTGGCCGACGCCGCATCATGGTCGGCTGCGACCAGCAGCATCGCCGCTTGCGCCGCGCGTGAAGGCGGGGGCGTGTCCGCGGCAACACCCGCGGTGGTTGCGAGTGCCAGCGCCGAAATGATCGCCTTACGCATCATGATCGTCCTCCTCCCGAGCCACCACGAACCGGCAGCCGCGCGTGGTCAGCGCGAGCGTCAGCGACAGTCCGTGCCGCTCCGCGATCGCGCGCGCCAGCGCCAGGCCCAGCCCGTGCCCCGACTTGCCGGCCGCATTTTGCCCGCGGCGGAACCGTCCGAAAATCTCGCTGGTCAACGCCGCCGGAACGCCCGGGCCGTCGTCGGCGACGACGATCACCGGACCCGGCGTCAGCTCGAAGCGGACCGTGCCGCCGGCGGGGACATATTTGACCGCATTGTCGAGCAGATTGGCCAGCATCCGCCCGAGTTGCATCGGCTCCCCGATCATCGTGACGTCGGGGGCGATCGCCGCGATCAGTTCGATCTGCGCCTCCTCCATGCTGCCGCGATAGAGTTCGGCCAGATCGTTCGCGAGATGCGAGAGGTCGAACGGCGCCAGCCCGGTCGGGTCGCCCCGGCTGGCCTCGGTCGCAGCGATGTCGAGCAGCGAATCGAGCATCGTCGTGATCGCGCGAATGTCGTCGCTCGCCAGCGCGACGACTTCGGCGGTCTTCGCCGCATCGCCCGCCTTCAGCAATCCGCGCAGCCGCCCTTCAAGGTGCAACAGCGGGGTGCGCAATTCGTGCGCGACATGGTCCGACATATGGCGCTGTCCGTCGAGCAGCCGCCGCATCCGCGCCAGCGCGTGGCCGCTGCGCCGCGCGACTTCACCGACCTCGTCCGCGCGCGACTCGCCGATCAGCGCGGCGACCGCCGCCGGGTCGGCGCGGTGATACGCCCCGCTGATCGCGTTCAGCCGCCGCGCCAGCGCCCGCATCCGCCACCACGCCAGCGCGAACACCTGGAGCGCGATCAGCAGCCCCGCCCCCAGGAACGCCAGCGCCAGCTGAACCATCGTCGCGCGCTCGGGCGCATATTCGCGCGCCACCATCAATTCGAGCCCCGGCGCCAGCGTCGTCGCCTGCGCATAGGCCGGAACCCCGCCATCGAGCGTGACATAGCCCTGTTCGGAGGTCGCCGCGTAAAGCGCGGGCCAGCGCCGCTGGTCTCCCGCCGTCATCCGCCCGCCGCTGCGCAGTGCATAATGCGCGCGGCGGCCGTCGCTCGCGGTCATCCCCTGCCGGTCGCCGATCCGCGCGATCAGCTCGCGTGCGCCGCTGGTCGCCTGGATATCGGCGAGACCCGCCAGATCGGCGCCGACCGCGGCCGCCAGCCCGCGGGTCTGGCCGTATGCCACGACTGCGTAGGTCACCGCGTAAAGCAGGGCGACCGCGACCAGCGCGATCAGCGTCGCCGCCGCCGCGCCGCGCCCGACCAGCGAACGCCGCGCGGTCAGCGCTTCGGCAGGAGCCGGCACCGCGCTCACTGGCCCTCGGTCAACCGGTAGCCGGAGCCCCAGATCGTTTCGAGCGCGGGGGTCGCGAACCCTTCCTCGAGCTTGCGGCGCAGCCGCCCGATATTGACGTCGACGACATTGGTCTGGGGATCGAAATTCATGTTCCACACGTCGCGCAGCAGCATTTCGCGCGTCACCACCAGCCCGGCATTCTCCATGAAGTAGCGGAACAGCTCGAACTCCTTCGGGCTGAGCGCGATGTGGCGTTCGTCGCGAAACGCGGTGCGCGCCTTCAGATGGCATTCGAACCGGCCGTGGATCAGCACCGCATTGTGCACCCGCCGCGCCGAGCGCCGATGGAGCGCGCGGACCCGCGCGATCAGTTCCTCCGGGGTGTAGGGCTTGGCCAGATAATCGTCCGCCCCCGCCTCCAGCCCCTCGACGCGGTGTTCGGCGCGGCCCAGCGCCGACAGGATCAGGATCGGCACGTCGATCCCCGCTTCGCGCAGCCGCCGCGTCACCGTCACCCCGTCGGTATCGGGCAACATCCGGTCGAGGATGATCAAGTCGAAATCTTCCGCCGCGGCGCGCCGCAGCCCCGCCGCGCCGGTGTCTTCCCAGATCACCCGGTCGCCGTCCTCCGCCGCGAGCGCGAGCAGCGCGCTGGCCGCGAGATGATCGTCCTCGACGTAGAGGACGTTGAGCTTGGTCATGTTGTGCCCGTCCCGCGGCCCCGACGATCGTGTCGCGGCCCGTGTGCCCGCGCCGCGGGACGCACTCAATGTAAAAACCCTGTTAGGTTGAGCGCGCTGGCGGACAGCTTTCAGTCCCCGATCAGGGCGAGCGGCGCCCATAACGCGGGGTGCGCCGCGCCGTCGATCTGCCGGTCGGCGATCAGTTTCAGTTGCGCCTGGCGAAGTGCCGCCGCCTTCGACAGGCCGCCCGCCGCCGCGCGGACCGTCTGGACGGTAAGGTTCGCGGCGACATCGTCGCGCAGTGGCCAGTGCGACAACAACAACGACCGCGCCCCGGCCTGCACGAAGGCGCGCGCCAGCCCGGTGTAGATCGGTGCCGCTCCGCCTTCCCCCGCGCTGGTGTTGCACGCCGACAGGATGACCCAGTCGGCGTTCAGCTGTAGCCGCGCGACTTCGGACGCCGTCAGCAGGCCGTCGTCGCCGCCGGCCAGCGTGCCCGATGGCGTCAGCACCAGCGCGGGCTCGGTGAGGTTGCGCAATTCGCCGCTCACCAGTCCGTGCGTGGCAAAGGCGATGACGGTGTACGGGCGCAAATCCTGCGCGAACAAGTTTGCCTTGGTCGCCGAAGCCCCGACGAGCATCAGTGGCGAGCGTTCGCCGAGCGCGCTGGCGATGGCGCGCAATTCCTGTTCTGCGGCGGGAAGCGACGGCAATTCCGAAACGTAGCTCATCCCGGCGCTCGATCGCACCAACGCCGCGACCGCCTTGGGTTTCGCTCCGCTCACCGCGGCGGCGGCCAGCGTCGGCGCACCGACCGCGGCAAACCGGACCGCATCCCGCGGCGGCTGGCCCGCGCCCAGCGTCGCCAGCGAAACCGGGCGCGACACCGCCTGGCGCCGCACCAGCCACGGCGCGGTTCGGAGCGCAGCACCGCTGAACATCGGGGTGCGTGGTTTGGCGGTCAGCAGCGCCGCGACCGGTACGCTCGCCAATACGCCTCCAGCCTGTACCAATAAGTGATCGGCGCGCCGGGCCTGCCGGTCGAGCGCAGGGGGCAGGATCGCATTGAAAAGCGCGTAGGCGGCGGCGGCATCGTAGGTCGCGGCCGGCGACCCATCGCGGGCCTGATCGATGCTCTCGCGCAATTGGCGGGTCCACAGGTTCAACGCGCCGCGCGGCAGCGTCACCGCAACACCCTCCGCCTTGGCTGCAGTGATCAGCAACGCGATGACATCGCCCGTT
Source organism: Pseudomonadota bacterium (assembly GCA_040385975.1). Taxonomy (GTDB): domain Bacteria; phylum Pseudomonadota; class Alphaproteobacteria; order Sphingomonadales; family Sphingomonadaceae; genus Sphingomonas. The sequence continues at coordinate 17,419 of JAZKGJ010000161.1, forward strand.
CCGGTCGGGGTCGAGACGACCAGCGCCTGTCCCGGGCGCAGCGCCGTCTGCACGTCCTGCAATGCGCGCGGCTCTGGGCGGACGAGCTTTGCATAGGCCGGGAATTCGATGGTGAGGCGCGCATTGAGCTCGCCCGACCTTGCCTTCGCTGCCTCGATCTGCCGATCGGCGTCGGTCAGCGCGACTGCATCCGCTGCGACGACCGCCTTGATCCGCGCACCTTGCAGCGACTTCAGTCGCGCCGCGGTCGTCTGCATCTCGGCAACCAGCGCGGCGAGTTTCGGCGTGGCGGCCTGCTGTCGCACCAGCCACCCCGCACCCGCGCTGTCGAGGTCGCCGAACTGCGCAAGCTGCACCGCCACGAACGCATCGGCGACTTCGCCTCGCTCGAGCGCCAAGCGCGCGAACCGCGTGAAACTGCCCGATCGCTCGCGCGCCATCAGCGCGCTGCGCAGCGGATCGATCGCGGCATTCACCAACACCGCGCGGTCGGCATCGATCGCGCGCTTGGCCAGCGCATAGCCCCCCGGGTCGCCACGACGCACCCGCGCTTCGCCGGTCAGCAGATCGGCCAGCAGCCGCGCCGGATCGGCGGGGTCGAGCCGTTTTTCGATGACCGGTCGCGCGCGATCGAGCTGTTCGAGCGCGCCGGCCGGGTCGCCCCGGTCGAGCAGCATCCTGGCGACATCGCTATGCGCTTGCGCCCAGGCCGGATGGTCGATCCCGGCGTCACGCGCCAAAATATCGACCGCCTCGCGGTACAGCGCCAGCGCCTCGTCATCGCGGCCTTGCGCGTGCACGGCTTTGCCGAGACTGCCGGTCATGATGCCTAGAAAGTCCGGCCGCTGCTGATGCTTGACCTTGAGCATCAGGTCCCGGGCCTGACGCAGGACCGCTTCGGCCTCGGCCGCCTTGCCTTGCAAGAGAAGGGTCGAGCCGAAGTTCGCCAGATACAGCGCCATCGTCTGAACTTGCGTGGTCGTCTGGCGTTGCTCGACCGCGATCAGCCGTCGCTGGATCGCCTCTGCGTCGGCATACCGACCGACATCGCTCAGCATCGACGACAGGCTGTTCATGGCACCGACGGTGCTTTCGCTCCCTTCGGGCTGATTCAGCTCGTTGTATTTGAGCGACTTCTGCGCCTCGATGAGCGCTTCGCCCGATTTGCCCGTCAGTCCCAGCAACACGACCCAGGTTCGCCAGGCGTCGCCAACCGCGAGCGGCTTGATGTCGGGCGCAACCCGCCCGACCGCAGTCGCGCGGCGGGCCAGCGCTTCACTCGCTTCGTATTTGCCCTGCCGGGCGCGCACTACCGCCAGCCCGTTGAGCGTTTCTGCAAGCACACCGCTGGGAGCAGCGCCCGCGCGGTCCACTTCCGCCAAGATTATCAGGTAGATGGCCGCCGCGTCGTCGAGGCGCTTCTGCGCGCTCAGGATCGTACCTTTGCGCCGCAACGTCTCCAGATAAAGCGTGCCACCAATTCCGCGACGCTTGAGCTCGGCGACGAGCGCGTCGAGCTCGGCGATGCCACCGGCATGATCGCCGTCATAGGTGCGCGCGTAGGCCAGTATGTGCCGCGCCGCCGCGATCTCGGCGAAGGGTACGCGCGGGTCGCGTCCAGCTTGCGCGATCAACGCCGGCAATTCCGCCAGCACAGGCCGCGGGTTGCGGACGATATCGCTTTCGCTCAGGCGCTTCATTTCGGCGCGAGGATCAGCTGCTGCGGCAGTATGGGCAGGCGGTGCGGCCCGACCGGCGGCGGGTGCCTCGACAGCAGCCGCCTGTAGAAGCGTCGCCAGCGTCGCGATTGGAATCAACATCACCGACAACGCCCCCGCCCTGTACGTTCGCGTACGAGACCAGCTTTTCACGTTGTGGACAAGGTGTTTACGCGACGCCGAAACTTCGCCGCACGACAGGCTCGAATGAGTCTCGGCGGTTCAGCGCTCTACCCAGCGACCAGTCTCGCGCGCCATCACTCCATCACAGCTTCAGCGCCGCCGTGATCGGCCCGCCGGCACCACGCTGGACGATCACTGCGGAGGCCAGGCCGCGTTCGGCCGGCGCAGGCAGCGGAAAGCCCGCGGCGGGGCCGCTCCAGTTGCCGAGCTTCACCAGCTCGCGCACGATTCCGCGGTGGGGCAGCGTGCGGCCGCCGTTCTCTCCGGCACGAATCGGTACCTGGCGTACCCGCGGGTCGTAGCGCACCAGCCAGACCGTCGCGGGCGCGGTCACCGCCGCCGCACCGACCCGGACCGAATTGCCCGCCGCCGCCAGCACGGGTCCACCGCGCGGCGCGCCGGCGCGCGCGATCGCGGCATCGAGCTGTTGCCGGTTGTTGCCGACGACGGTCGCGCCGCCGTTCAGGATGACCTGCGGCGTCGCCACCTGCGGGCGACCGGCGCGGTTGGCATATTCCCACTGCCGCGCGGTCCAGCGCGGCGAACCGAACGTGTCCTTCCACCCCAGCCGGTCCCAATACGTCACCGCAAATGACAGCGCGAGCACGTCGGGCCGGTCGGCGATCGCGTTGATGTTCGCGTTCGCGGGCGGGCAGGACGAACAGCCCTGGCTCTGGAACAGCTCGACCACCACCGGGTTCGCACGCGCGGCGGGCGCCGCCGGGCGTTGCGCATCGGCTTGCTGTGACAGGCCGTAGCCGAACACGGCGGCGGCGCCGCCGGCCAGTGAAATCAGGATGCTGCCGCGACGTGCCATCTGCTCTCTCCCGGGCGGGACCTGCCGCCGTTCAGTCTTCGCAGTGATTTCGGCGCGGCCAGTCGGCTGGTTACAAGCGCCCTATGTATCTGAGAAGTCTGGGCAGTCGCGGCATGAAATTTCGTCGTGCTGTAACGTTTCCGTTGTGCCGCGCGAACGGTATGATTGGAGCGTGATGCGGGCGAGTGAAGCACAGCTGAGCGCGTGGATGATCGCCGGTCTCGACGGAGACGCGGCGGCCCATGCCGCATTGCTGGGCGCATTGGTTCCGTTGCTGCGCGCATTCTTCAGCCGGCGGACCAGCGACGGCGGCGGCGATATCGAGGATCTGATTCAGGAAGTGCTGATCGCCGTCCACACCCGCCGTGCGAGCTACGACCGCGACCGTCCCTTTACCGCGTGGCTGTTCGCGATCGCGCGTCACAAGATGATCGACCATTATCGCAAGACGCGGCGGTTCACGACGATCGACGGGTTGGAAGAGACGCTGGCGATCGAGGGGTTCGAGAACGCCAGCAATGCCGGTATCGACGTCGAGCGCCTGCTCGATTCGCTGCCGCCCAAACAGGCGCGCGCCATCCGCGGCACCCGGCTCGACGGCCTGAGTACCAGCGAGGCGGCGGCCGCGGCGGGAATTGGCGAATCCGACGTGAAGGTGTCGGTCCACCGCGGCCTGAAGGCGCTGGCGGCGCGCGTAATGGGCGGGCGGCGATGAACACCGAACAGCTGATCGCCGCGCTTGCCGCCGACGTGGCACCGGTACCGCGCGGTGCGGTCGGCCGCCGGCTGCTGATCGGGGCTGGAGCCGGCGGGATCGCCGCGTTCGCGCTCGTCGCGGCGTGGCTGGGGCTGCGTTCCGACCTCGATCTGGCGATGCAGGGCGTCGGGTTCTGGACCAAATGGGCCTATACGATTTCGCTCGCGATCGGGGCCAGCGTGATGGTCGCGCGGCTGGCGCGGCCGGAGGCGGTTCGGCTGCGGCGGTTCTGGCCGGTCGCGATCCCGTTTGCGTTGCTGGCGCTGGTCGGGGCGGTCGAAATGGCGTCGGTCCCGGCCGCCGACTGGCTGGCGATGTGGCTGGGCCGGACCTGGACGAAATGTCCGTGGGCGGTGCTGGCGCTGGCGGTGCCGATCTTCACCGGATTGCTGTGGTCGTTTCGCCGGCTGGCACCGACCCGGCTGCGCGCCGCCGGTGCCGCGGCGGGGCTGGCCGCCGGGGCCTGGGCGGCGACGGTCTATTGCCTGCACTGCCCCGAAGTGTCCGCGATCTTCGTGCTGACCTGGTACACGCTGGGCATCGTGCTCGCCGCGGCGCTCGGAGCGTTGGTGGGTCCGCGCCTGTTGCGTTGGTAGCGATGATCCCGCCGGCCGGCGACGGGGGCGCACCGGCCGGCGGGTTGCCGCAGGACGCCTAGCGCAGCCGCGCCTCCGCGCGTGCAGCAAACAGGATCCACAGCGACACCGCGAGCAGCACCACGTCCTTCAGCAGGAACTGCCCCGGGAACGGCGTCAGCGCGAACGGGGTGTCGAACCCGGGCTGGACCGTGGTCGGCGTGGTGAACAGGAAGCTGACGGTGATCAGAAAACAGATCGTCGCCATCGCCCCGCCGATCGCCGCCAGCCGGGGCGCGAACGGTCGGGCCGCGATCAGCACCCCGGTCAGGATCTCGTACACGCCCAAAAAGCGCGACGTGCCAGCGATGCCGAACATGCCGTGCAACCAGACCACCAGCGGGCTGTTCATTACCAGCGGTGCGATGCCGGCCGCTTCATATTGCGTGAATTTCAGGCACCCGAACCAGACGAAGATCAGCGCGAGCGCATAGGTGACGAGCAGCGCCCCCGCCGACGGAGTCGTATAGCGGTCGTAGGGCCGTTCGGTCCGGATGGTGCGTTCTTGTGTCGCCATGATCGTGCTCCCTCTCAAAGACGCGGCTGGATCGGCATCGGCGGCACGAGCACCGTGTCGATGACGTAGACCAGGCCGTTGTCGACCTTCATCGGCCCCTTGATGACGTGCGCGCCATTGACGGTCAGCACGCCGCCCTCGCGCTTGATGACCAGGGGATTGCCATTCATCGCCGGCACCGCGACCGCGGGCGCCATCGTCAGCCCCTTGTCGATGTCGGCTTCGGTGACGAGCCCGGCGACGGCATGATTGCCCATCGTCAGCTTCAGCTTCAGCTTGTTGGCGGGCTTCATCAGATCGTCCGCCATCGCCTTGGGCAATTTGGCGAAGGCGTCGTCATTGGGCGCAAAGACGGTGATCGGCCCGGGCGATTGCAGCCAGCCGGCGACCCCGGCCGCCTCGCCGCCCTTCAGCAGCATCTTGAAATGGCCGTCGGCCTTGGCGGTGCCGACGATGTCCGCCGCCAGCACCGCGACCGGCAGCACGGCGAGTGCAAGGGCCGGCAGCAGCAGGGTTCCTGTTCGCGATCTCAAGGCAATTCTCCTGTTTGTGGACCGTGGGGTCGAACATCCAACGAAGATTTCCGACAACGGACCCACGAAACCGCGACATCGCCCGGATGTCCGCCGATTCTGGCAGGAATCGCCCGGGATGCGCAGGATTGGGCAAGCCGATAGTGGACGATCCGCCGGAATGTGCGTTGTTAGGTGCGGCGGCATATTTGCATCGATGGATGGCAGCGGGCGCAATTCGAAGGAAAGTCTATGAAGAAACTTGCTGATAACGTTGCCATTATTACGGGAGCGAGTTCGGGTATCGGCGAAGCGGTGGCGCGGCTGTTCGCCAGCGAAGGCGCCGCGGTGATGATCGTCCACCACGACAATCCCGGCGACGCGCAGCGGATCGTCGACGAGATCACGCTCGCCGGCGGAAAGGCGCGGCCGATCGCCGCCGACGTGCGCGATGAAGCCGATGTCGAACAGGTGTTCAGGACGACCGAGCGCGAATTCGGGATGCCGACCATCCTGGTCAATTCGGCCGGCGTCGACGCCGCCGGGATCAACTTGGCGGACATGGAACTCGCGCATTTCGAAAACGTGATCCGCACCAATCTGGTCGGCCCGTTCCTGTTCTGCCGCGCGTTCGTGCGCGGGCTGAAGACGAACAAGCGCCGCGGCCGGATCATCAACGTCAGCTCGGTGCACGAGGATATTCCGCGCGCCGGCGCGGCGGATTATTGCGCGTCGAAGGGGGCATTGCGCAACCTCACCCGCTGCCTGGCGCTCGAACTCGCCGAAGACGGCACGACCGTGAACAACCTTGCGCCCGGCATGGTGCTGACGCCGATGAACCAGGAGGCGATCGACGATCCCGAGAAGCTGAAGGAACAGGTCGCGAGCATTCCGATGAAGCGCGCCGCCGAGCCCGACGAGGTCGCCGAACTGGCGCTCTATCTCGCTTCCCGGGCGGCGGGCTACGCGTCGGGCGCGACCTTCACGCTGGACGGTGCCTTGTCGATGAATCTGGGCCAGGGCGCTTGAGCAAGCCCGCCGGGTTCGAGGTCGTGGCGACCGCGCCGATGACCCTCAGCCGCACCAACCGACTGGCGAACATGTATGTGCTCAGCCCCTATGTCTGGCTGGCGGACGGGGTGTTCCACCTGCTGCTGCGCGCGGTGCCGCGGCGCGACGACGACCCGCGGCTGAAGATGGCGGAGATCTGGTACGGGCGCTCGGACGACGGGCTGCATTTCGTGATGGACGAGGCTCCCGCGATCTTTCCCGGCCCCGATCTGGCCGACCTCGATGGTTGCGAGGACCCGACCGTGCACGTCGACACCGACCATATGCTCAGGGTCTGGTACACCGGCTATAACGAGCGCGAGCAGGCCGGGCGGCTGATGCTGGCGCGCGGACCCGACGTGCACCGGCTGGCGAAGGCCGGGGTGATGATCCCCAACCACCCCCCGCGCTACGCCAATCCCAAGGAAGCGACGCTGGTCGCGCCGGCCAAGGATCGCTGGCGGCTGTTTTTTGAATTCGCGCGCGACGGCGCGTCGCTGATCGGCCAGACCGACAGCGATGAACTCGACGGCGGCTGGGGCGAGCCGGCCGACGCGCCGCTCGCCCCGCGCAAGGACCAATGGGACGATTGGCATTTGAGCCCCGGTCCGGTCGTCGGCGCCGACAGCGCGCGGCCGGTCATGTTCTACAACGGCGCGACCAGGGACGCGCATTGGCGGATCGGCTGGGTCGCATTCGACAGCCGCTACGCAAAGATCGTCGCGCGTTCCGATGACCCGCTGATCGCGCCCGACCCCGACGGCAGCAACGGCGCCGATACCGACATCGCCTTCGCCGCGTCGGCGGTCGAAGTCGGGGCCGACATCCTGCTCTATTATTCACAATCGGATCAGCATCTGCGCCGCGCCACCGTCAGGCGCACGTGAGCGACGCTCCGCGCTCGCCGGCGCAATTGGGGGGGCACCCGGCGCGGCATTTCTACACCGGCCGCGACCCGACGCGCGCGCACGGAATCGATGACCTGCGGGCGCGCGCGCACCGGCTGATGCCGCGTTTCGTGCTCGAATATCTCGAAGGCGGGTCGGAGGACGAGGCGACGCTGGCGCGCGAACGCGATGCGTTCGCCGACTGGCGCTTCGTGCCGCGCACCCTGGTCAATGTCAGCGCGCGGACGCCCGCTGCGCCGATTCTGGGCAAGTCGGCGCCGATGCCCGTCATCGTCGCACCGACCGGGCTGAACGGCACGTTCCAACGGCACGCGGACATCGCGCTGGCGACCGGCGCGGCCAGGGCCGGCGTGCCGTTCGTCCAGAGCACCATGTCGAACGACACGATCGAGCAGGTCGCCGCGGTCGCGGGCCTGCGCCACTGGTTTCAGCTGTACGTATTCGGGCCCGACGCGATCTGGCATTCGCTGGTCGATCGCGCCGCGGCGGCGGGGTGCGAAGCGCTGGTGCTGACCAGCAATTCGCAGATCTTCGGCAATCGCGAATGGGACGCGCGAACCCGGGCGAGCGAGACGCGGCCGTCGTTTGCGACGATCGCCAATGCCGCGCTGCATCCGCGTTGGGCGGCGACGACGCTCAGCCACGGGATGCCGAGTTTCAGCAACGTGATCGATTTCGTGCCGAAGGACCAGCGCAGCTTTTTTCAAAGCGCGTTCTGGATCCGCCAGCAGATGCCCAAATCCTTGTCGTGGGACACCGTCGCGAAAATTCGCGCGCGGTGGCCGGGCACGTTCCTGCTAAAAGGCATCCTCAATCCCGAGGACGTCCGACTGGCATTGCACGCGGGCGTCGACGGCGTGGTGCTCAGCAGCCACGGCGGGCGGCAGATGGACTGGGCGGTCGCGCCGCTCGACGTCCTGCCGCGCGCGCGCGACCTGGTTGGCGACCGGATCGCGCTGATGCTGTCGGGCGGGATCCGGCGTGGCACCGACGTGCTGAAGGCGGTGGCGCTCGGCGCGGATGCGGTGATGGCGGGCCGCGCGCCGCTTTACGGGCTGTGCGCGGGCGGGGCGGCCGGGGTCGAGCGGGCACTGGCGATCCTGCACAAGGAATTGTGCGACGCGATGGGGCTGCTGGGCGTTGCCAGCCTCGCCGAACTTGGACCCGATCTGCTCCAGCAAGCGAGGACATCATGAGCGAGACCGTCGCCGACTTCTTCTGGGACCGGCTCCACCAATGGGGCGTCCGGCGCATCTTCGGTTATCCGGGGGACGGCATCAACGGACTGCTCGGTTCGTTGCAGCGCGCCGGCGACCGGTTCGAATTCGTCCAGGTCCGGCACGAGGAGATGGCCGCCTTCATGGCCTCGGCCCACGCCAAGTTCACCGGGGAACTCGGCGTTTGCCTCGCCACCTCCGGCCCCGGCGCGGCGCATCTCGTCACCGGGCTCTACGATGCCAAGGCCGATCACATGCCGGTGCTGGCGATCGTCGGACAGACCGCGCGCACCGCGATCGGCGCGCATTACCAGCAAGAGGTCGATCTTGCGGCGCTGTTCAAGGATGTCGCGGGGGATTTCGTCCAGACCGCGATGGTCCCCGCGCAGGTTCGCCACCTGACCGACCGCGCGGTCCGGATTGCGATGTCGCGCAAGCGGGTGACCGCGCTGATCTTTCCCAACGACCTGCAGGACGAGCCGATGGAGGCACCGCCGCGCCGGCATGGCGCGGTGTTCTCAGGGGTCGGCTGGACCGCGCCCGAGACGATCCCGGCATCGGCCGATCTGGCGCGCGCCGCCGCGGTGCTCAACGCGGGCGAAAAGGTCGCGATCCTGGTCGGCGCGGGCGCACGCGACGCGACCGACGCGGTGATCGCGGTCGCCGACCGGCTCGGCGCCGGCGCCGCCAAGGCGCTGCTCGGCAAACAGGTACTGCCCGACGCGTTGCCATGGGTGACCGGGTCGATCGGGATGCTCGGCACCAAGCCCAGCTACGACCTGATGATGGGCTGCGACACGCTGCTGATGATCGGCTCGGGGTTTCCCTACGCCGAATTCCTGCCCGAAGAGGGCACGGCGCGCGGGGTGCAGATCGACATCGATCCGGCGATGCTGTCGATCCGCTATCCGGCCGAAGTCAATCTGGAGGGCGACGCCGCGCTGACGCTCGAGGCGCTATTGCCGCTGCTCGAGCCGAAGGCGGACACCGCATGGCGTGACGAGATCGCCGGTTGGAAGTCGGACTGGGCCGAAACGCTGCACAACCGCGCCCACGCCAAGGCGACGCCGGTCAACCCGCAACGCGCCTTCACCGAATTGTCGCCGCGCCTGCCCGACGATGTGATCCTGACCAGCGATTCGGGCAGCTGCGCCAATTGGTTCGCGCGCGACCTTGAGATTCGGCGCGGGATGATGGCGTCGCTATCGGGCGGCCTCGCGTCGATGGGTGCGGCGGTTCCCTACGCCATCGCCGCCAAGTTCGCGCATCCGACCCGGCCGGTCATCGCGCTGGTCGGTGACGGCGCGATGCAGATGAACAACATGGCCGAGCTGATCACCGTCGCCAAATATTGGCGGGGCTGGGCCGATCCGCGCTTCGTCGTGATGGTGCTCAACAACGAGGATCTGAATCAGGTCACGTGGGAGCAGCGGATCATGGAAGGCAATCCGAAATACGACGCCAGCCAATCGCTGCCCGACGTGCCGTACCACAGGTTCGCCGAGCTGATCGGGCTGACCGGCATCTTCGTCGACGATCCGGACGCACTCGGGCCCGCGTGGGACCGCGCGCTCGCCAGCGACCGGCCGGTGGTGCTGGAGGTCAAGGCCGACCCCGAAGTCCCCCCGCTGCCGCCACACATCGGCTTCGACCAGGCGCGCGGCTTCGTCGCGTTCGCAGCCGGGGGCGATTCAAGCGGCGTCCGCGCCATCGCCGGGGCCGCGCGGCAAGTGCTCGCCAATTTCCTGCCGGGAGAGAAAGCATGACGATCGGCCGCACGCTATGGGCGATTCCCGAGGGATTTATCCCGAGCGAAAGCGTTTCCGGCGCCGACCGGCCGCTGCTGAGCCATGAGGCGGCCTGCATCCTGAACGCCGGCGACCGCGATGCCGAGATCGAGATCATGCTCTATTTCGTCGATCGCGAGCCCGTCGGCCCGTACCGGCTGACCGTCCCGGCGCGGCGCACCTTCCATCAGCGCTTCAACGAGCTGACCGACCCGGAGCCGGTCCCGCTCGACACCGATTATGCTTCGGTGATCACCTCCAGCGCGCCGATCGTCGTGCAGCACACCCGGCTCGATTCGCGCCAGGCGCAATTCGCGCTGATGACGACGATGGCGTACGGCTGAGCGGCGTCACAGCCGGCGTCGGAAGTCGCTGGGGGTGACGCCGGCCGCGGCCTTGAACATCCTTGAAAACTGGCTCGGGCTGTTGAAGCCGCAGTCGCGCGCGATCGTCGCCAGCGACACGCCGGGGTTCGCCAGCTGGCGCTTGGCCGCCGCGATCCGCCGGTCGAGCAGATAGGCATAGGGCGGCGCGCCGGTCGACAGCCGGAACGCACGGCTGAAATGAAAGGCGCTCATCCCGGCCGACGCGGCGATGTCGCCGACCCCGATCGGCTCGCCGAGCCGGCTTTCGATGAATTCCTTGGCGATCCGCAGGCGGTGCGGTGCCAGCGCATAGCGCCGCGGCATCGCGGCGAACGCGGCATCCGAATAGCAGCGCAGCACCTTTAGCAGGATCAGGTGCATCAGATCGTCGACATAGGCCTGCTGAACCCCGTCGCCGCGCGACAATTCGGTCAGGATCGCCACCGCGAGCGTGTCGATCAGCGGCTCGCTTTCGCCCAGGCACTCGCGCAGCTGCGCCCCGCGCGGGTCGCGGTCGAAGCTTTCGGAGACGAACCGGTCGATCGTGGCCTGATCGAAATACAGGTGCATGAAATCGACCGGTCCCTCGGTCGTCCAGCGATAGGCGGCGCCGGCCGGCACGAAACTGTGCGCCGCCGGCTGGGTATCGCGGACCAGCCGGTGCCCCTCGCCCAGCCGGTGCAGCCGCTTCGCCCCGCCCAGATGGACCGACAGGTAATGCTCGTCGAGCGACGACTGGTCGATCTCGGGCGGAATCCCCTGCCAGCGCCGGACCAATGCGGGCACCGCCCCGCCGATCCGCGTGTCGAGCTGCGGCCGACCCGCCAGGGTTTCGCCCCAGTGAAGCGGCGTCAATCGATTGCTGTCGCTTGCCGTATGCATCCACCCGCTCCGCCACGCCGTTCGGCTTAATCGAAGCAACATACGTTGCACATGGCGTTACGGTTACGAAATGATGCGGCTGGCGTCGGACGGTCCGGATGTCACGATGGCCGCGCAGCCAGCGACCGCAGCCTGGCAAACAGCGTCAGTTTTAGAGACTCAAGTGGCGGAGAGGGAGGGATTCGAACCCTCGGTACCCGTTAAGGCACGCCGCATTTCGAGTGCGGTACATTCGACCACTCTGTCACCTCTCCGCAGAGGCACGGTCCGCGGCAGTGCCGGGAGCGTGGGGTCAGAACGGGGGCTGTTAGCGAACAGTCCCGCGCGCGGCAAGCAGGTGTCTTGTGCGGCGCGAAAGCGGGCCTAGATTGGAACCATGCACACGCAACGTCCCGTTTCCTTCCGCAAGCGCGGGGCCGCGGCGCCGCCCGCAATCGCGCACGCGCGCTTCGGTATCGGCCAGATCGTCCGGCACCGGATGTTCGATTTCCGCGGGGTGATCTTCGACGTCGATCCGGTCTTCGCCAACAGCGAGGAATGGTATGCCGCGATCCCCGAACAGATCCGCCCGAAGCGCGATCAGCCGTTCTATCACCTGCTCGCCGAGAATATGGAATCGAGCTACGTCGCTTACGTCAGCCAACAGAATCTGGTGCCCGACGACAGCGAGGAGCCGGTCGACCATCCCGCGATCTCCGGCCTGTTCGGCGAATATGACGGCGGCGGGCGGTACGAACTGAAACGCGAGCACAAGCACTGAGCGGGTGCCCCGATCAGCTTGCGCCAATCGGGGTGTGCCCGCTCAGAACCTGACCGTCCCGCGCGCGTACAGATACCGCCCGTTGAACCCGAACGGCGAGAAGCTGGAGTACGGCGTGACATAGACCGTCGCGCCGTAGTTTCGTGCCAGCCCGGTCGCGGGGTCGATCCCGCGCCCGGTCGGGCTCTTGGTCGGATAGACGTCGAACAGGTTGTTGGCGCCGATCGCCAGTTCGTACTTGTCGTTCACCTTGCCGCGAATCTCGAGATCGCTGATCCACTTGGCCTTCAGCGGCACGTCGTTGAACACGTCCGCGCCCGCCGCCAGCAGCTTGCCGTAACGGTTGGTGCGCGCGGTCACGCCGAGCCAGTTCTGGTCGTAGTCGAAGCCGAGATTGATCTTGGTCCGGGGCTGGCCGTCGGTCAGCCGCAGCCGTTCCTGCCGGCCGAAGAGGACAATCCCCGGGACCGCGGCGAGCGGACCGGGAGCGGCCAGCACGCGCTTGATCTTGGTCTTGTTGTAATTGAATCCGGCGACCAGGTTCAGCCGCCCGTCGCCGACATCGATCCGATAGGTGCCGACCGCGTCGAGGCCGCGGGTGCGGGTGTCGACTCCGTTGACGAAGAAGCGCGCGGCGTTCGTGTTGTTGAACCCGGCGGCGTTCAGGATCTGCGCGATCGCCAGCCCCGGGTTGGTTCCCGACGGCACGCCCGCGGTACGGGTCGCGGTCAGATTGTCGGTCACCACGACCCGGTCGTCGATCGACACCTGATACGCATCGACCGTCAGGTTCAGCCGCGGAACCACGGTGAACACGGCGCCTGCCGAATACGATATCGACGTCTCGGCCTCGAGCGGGGTGGCACCGAGCGCGATCGCGATCGGATTGTCGATCGGCAGCGTCACCGTTTCCAGCAGCACCCCGCCGACGTTGTTGGTCGCGGACGCCGAGAAGAACTGCTGTTGCAGCGATGGCGCGCGAAAGCCGGTTGAGACCGCGCCGCGCAGCGCGAAACCGTCGACCAGTTCGAACCGCGCTGCGAGCTTGCCGTTCAGGTCGGAACCGAAGTCCGAATAATCCTCGTACCGGCCCGCCGCCTGGACGCTGAACGCGTCGCTGACTTCGGCGTCGATTTCGAGGTAGCCGGAGAAATTGTGCCGCTTGCGCTGCCGATCGACCCGCTGCCCGCCGATGCTGGGCGAAATACCGGGAAAACCCTGCGACCCGGCGGCACCGCCGAAGGCGCCGCTCTGATAGCTGCCGGGGGTACCCGGGCGCAGCCGAAACCGTTCTTCCCGGTATTCGAGCCCGCCGGCCAGCGTGACGCTGTTGAAGCCGCCGAACGCGATATCCTTGGCGAGGTCGAGATTGCCGATCTGCTGCGTGTAGCGCAGCCCGCCCGCGTCGAACGCGCGCGGCGAGGCCGGACCGAACGAGCGGTTGAGCGTATTGGTGATCTGGAAATCGAAGCGGTTGATCGCCGAGCTGAACGACGCATCGAAGCGGAAGCCGTCGCCGAATTCACCCTTGATGCCGGTCGTCCCCGACAGGTCGTCGAGTTCGGTGTTGATCAGCGGCAGGAAGCCGTCGGGATAGATGGCGGCGACGTTGCGACCGTCGGCGGCGGCGGGGCGGCGGTAGAAGGCACCGCTCTGCCCATCGCGGAAATTGTAGGTCAGGAACGAATACAGATCGATCGAATCGGTCAGTTCCAGCCCGCTGTTCACGAACAGCTTGATGTCCTTGGTATCGGCATCGCCGTAGCGGTGGCTGTAGCGGTTGAAGGTGAACTCGCGCGGGTCGAGCGCGCCGCCGATCAAATCGTACTGGTTGCGCGGATCGGGACCGGTGCGATTGGTCGGGTTGCGATCCTGATATTCGCCCGAGATGTTGAGGTATCCGCGCTCGCCGATCGGCAGACCGACCGTGGCCGCGACCGTAACCGTCTCGCCGTCGTTGACCTGACGGTCCTTGCCGGTGGTCGTGTAGGCAAGCGTGCCGTCGGGTGCGAGCGTCGGCGCGCCGGTCGCCGGACCGACCAGCGCGGCGAATTCCTCGACCCCGTTGGTGTTGGTGACGTATTGGCCGTAGGTTACCGAAACCCGCCCGCTGTAATCGCGGCGGTTGGCAAGCTGGATGTTGATCACGCCGGCGATGGCGTCCGAGCCGTATTGCGCCGCGGCACCGTCACGCAACACTTCGACGCGACCGATCGCGATTGCCGGGATCAGGTTGAGATCGACCGCCGCCGACCCGCGACCGACCGACCCGTTGATGTTGAGGAGCGCGGTCGTATGCCGCCGCTTGCCGTTGAGCAGCACCAGCGTCTGATCGGGCGACAGCCCGCGCAGCGTCGCCGGGCGGACCGTGTCGGTTCCGTCGGTGATCGACGGCTGCGGAAAGTTGAATGACGGGACCAGCTGGTTGAGCAGCTTGTTGGTCTCGGTGTAGCCGGCGTTCTGAAGCGCCTGCGAGCCGATCACGTCGATCGGCACCGGCGAATCGGCGACCGTCCGATTGACGCTGCGGCTACCGGTCACGACCACGGTGTCGGCGTCGGGCTCGTCGGTGGTGACGGCATCGGGAGCCGACGCGGTATCGGTCTGCGCAATGGCCGGCTGCGCGAGCGCCAGCAACGAGACCGACAGGCTGAGCATATAAAGCGTGCGACGCATCTGAAATTTCCCCCGTTTCGCGGCCCGATGGACCGGCTCACGACGGTAATAGAAGTGTCATGTCTGACAAGCAGGTTTGCGCTGCGCTGCATCATGGCCGTGCGAGCGTGACATAGCGGCCACACCCGTCCGGGACGCCGCGGCGTGGTTGACACTCACCGCCCCTTGGCTTAGCGGCACTCCTCCTTCCTGTCGGGGCATGGCTCCGGCGGGCAATTGTATTCGAGATAAGAAGAGAGCCATGTTCGCAGTCGTGCGCACGGGCGGCAAGCAGTATCGCGTTGCCGCCGGAG
>JAZKGJ010000162.1:0-5823 GCA_040385975.1 Pseudomonadota bacterium
CGAGACGATGGCACTGCGGCTCGACTTCTTCGGCGACGAGATCGAAAGCGTGCGCCAGTTCGACCCCGCCGATCAGCGCACGGTCGGCCGGCTCGACGGCTTCACCCTGCTCCCCGCGTCCGAGGCCTTGCTCGACGAGGAATCGATCAAGCGCTTCCGCAGCCGCTACCGCGAGAAGTTCGGCGCGACCGCGACCGGCGACCCACTTTACCAGGCGGTCAGCGAAGGCCGGCGGCTGGCGGGGATGGAGCATTGGCTCCCGCTGTTCGAAGAGAAGATGGCGACATTGTACGACCATCTCGGTGACGCGATGATCGTGCGTGATACCGGCGTCACGGGCGCCGCCGAAGCGCGCTTCGCGGCGATCACCGACTATCATGAAAACCGCGTCCGCGCCGCGCAGACCGAGCCCGGCAGCTACCGCCCGCTGGCCGCCGACGCGCTGTACCTGACCGCCGCCGAGTTCGCTGAAGCGAATGCATCCGCGCACTCGCTCACGCCCTTCCATGAACCGGAAAGCGCGTCCGTCATCGATTTCGGCGTCGATGCTCCGCGCGACTTCGCGCCCGAACGCGGCAGCGGGGTCAACCTTTACGAAGCGGTCGTCGATCACCTCGCCAAGCTGCGCAAACAGGGCCGCAAGCCGATCCTGGCGAGCTATTCGAACGGCGCGCGCGAACGCCTGCTGGGGCTGCTCAAGGACCACGACCTGACCGGCGCGAAGCTCGCCGACACCTGGCAGGAGGCGCTAGGGGTAGCGGCGAACGGCGTCGCGATGCTGGTGCTGCCGCTTGAACACGGCTTCACCACCCCAGCCGTCGCGCTGCTGACCGAACAGGATCTGCTCGGCGACCGGCTGATCCGCCGCGCCAAGCGCAAGAAGTCGGCCGACGCGTTTCTGGCCGAACTTGCGACGCTCTCGCCGGGCGATCTGGTCGTGCACCAGGAACACGGCATCGGCCGCTACGAAGGGCTGACCTCGATCCCGGTCGGGCAGAGCCCGCATGACTGCGTCGCGTTGAGCTATGCGGGTGGCGACAAGCTCTACGTGCCGGTCGAAAACCTCGAAGTCCTGACCCGCTACGGCAGCGAGGAGGGCGCGAGCCTCGACAAATTGGGCGGCGAGGCGTGGCAGCGCCGCAAGAGCCGTATGAAGGAGCGGATCCGCGAGATCGCCGGCGAGTTGATCGCGGTCGCCGCGCAGCGCGCGCTCCGTCAGGCCGACGTCGCCGAACCCGAAACCGGCTTCGCCAGCTTCGTCGACCGTTTCCCGTACGAGGAAACCGACGATCAGGACCGAGCGATCGCCGATACGCTCGCCGATCTGTCGGCGGGCAAGCCGATGGACCGGCTGGTGGTCGGCGACGTCGGGTTCGGCAAGACCGAGGTCGCCTTGCGTGCCGCGTTCGTCGCGGCGATGGCGGGGATGCAGGTCGCGATCGTCTGCCCGACCACGCTGCTCGCCCGCCAGCATTACAACAATTTTAAGGCGCGCTTCGAAGGCTTCCCGATCGAGATCGGGCGGCTGTCGCGGCTGGTCGGCACGGTCGAGGCCAAGGCCACCCGCGAAGGCGTCGCCGAGGGCAAGATCGACGTCCTGATCGGCACCCACGCGATCCTGGCGAAATCGGTCGATTTCAAGCGGCTGGGGCTGGTCGTGGTCGATGAGGAACAGCGCTTCGGTGTCACGCATAAAGAGCGGCTGAAGGCGCTCAAGGCCGATGTCCACGTCCTGACGCTGACCGCCACGCCGATCCCGCGCACGCTCCAGATGGCGATGTCGGGCCTCCGCGAGCTGTCGGTCATCCAGACCCCGCCGGTCGATCGTCTGGCGGTGCGCACCTACGTCATGCCGTGGGACCCAGTCGTCATCCGCGAGGCGCTGCTGCGCGAACATTACCGCGGCGGGCAAAGCTTCATCGTCGTCCCGCGCATCGCCGACCTGCCCGATGTCGAGGATTACCTGCGCGAACAGGTGCCCGAGGTTCGCTTCGTCGTCGCCCACGGCCAGATGAGCCCGACCGAGGTCGAGGAACGGATGAGCGCATTTTATGACCGCAAATTCGAGGTGCTGCTCTCGACCACGATCGTCGAATCGGGGCTCGACATCCCGAGCGCCAACACGATGATCGTCCACCGCGCCGACCGCTTCGGCTTGGCCCAGCTCTATCAGCTGCGTGGCCGCGTCGGCCGGTCGAAGACCCGTGCCTTCGCCTACATGGTCACCCCGCCCGAGCGGCAGATGACCGTCGCGGCGGAAAAACGGCTGAAGGTGCTAAGCGACCTCGACACGCTCGGCGCCGGCTTCCAGCTCGCCAGCCACGACCTCGACATTCGCGGGGCGGGCAACCTGCTCGGCGACGAACAGTCGGGGCACATCCGCGAAGTCGGCTACGAGCTGTATCAATCGATGCTCGAAGACGCGATCATGGAGGCCAAGGCTTCGGGTCAGCGCATCGAGCGCAAGTCGGACTTCTCGCCACAGATCACCGTCGATGCTCCGATCATGATCCCAGAGGAATATGTCCCCGACCTCGACCTGCGCATGGGACTCTACCGCCGCCTGAACGATGTCGAGGACAAGGACGGGGTCGAGGCATTTGCGGCAGAAATGATCGACCGCTTCGGCGCGCTGCCCGACGCTACCGCGAACCTGATCACGCTGATCGAAGCGAAACTCGCCGCGCGCCGGGCCTGCATCGCCAAGCTCGATGTCGGGCCCAAGGGCGCGGTCGTCACTTTCTACGAAGACCGTTTTCCCAACGTCGACGGCCTGCTCGCCTACGTTCAGCGGCTGGAGGGGACCGCGAAGCTGCGCCCCGACCAGAAACTGGTCATCACCCGGACGTGGGATACGCCCAAGGCCCGGCTCAACGCCGCGCTGCAACTCGCGCGCGGGCTGGCGAAAGCGGCAGCAGCCTAGTCGCCGGCTTCGGCTTTCTTGATGGCCTTGGCGATCCGCCCGCGCTGGACGGTTGCGCGGTAATTGTTCTGCCGCGCGCGGTACGTCCCCGACAGCGCGCCCCAGTCGAACCCGCCCAGCCCGGTCGGGACCGGCACGTCCGCCGCGCGCGCTTCGAACAGCGACAGGATCGACCCCGGCCCCGCGTCCGCGCCGGCGCTCGCGCCGATATCGAGAAACAGGTGCATCGTCGCGATATCGGCGAGCTGTTGCAGCGTCTTGCCGACGATCGCATCGTTGTCGAGCACCGCAAAGCCGAGCGTCATGTCCTGGCGGGTGTTCTCATACGTCCGCGTCGCCGCGGCGTTGCGGACTACCTTCACGCCCTTGCCCACGACCTGTCCGTTGAAACTTTCCATCTCGGCCAGCTCTTCGCCGTCGCGCCCGACCGTCTTGACGACATGCCACGACCGGATCGCCGCATCCCCGGTGCTGAGCGTCGCCAGATCCTGAGGCGTGATCTCACCGAAATAGCCCGGCATCTTGGCATGTAGCCGGGTTACCAGCGCATTGGGATCGCCGATGAACAGCACCAGCGCGGTCGGCTTGCAGCCCGGTTTCTCGAGGTCGATCCCCGCCCGCTCCGCATTCGCGCGGATCAGCTTCAGCAGCGTCAGCCCGAAGCCCCTGGGTGCCCCCGACACGCCCGGACAGACCGGCCCTTCGAATCTGCCGAGCTGGTTATAGCCACTGGTGCGCAGGACGGTACGCAACACCGTGCGCACCTCCTTGTTGCGCGCGGTGACGACGACTTCGGCCTGCTGGGCCGGGAGCGGCGCCGCCAGGCACAAGGCGGCGGCGAGGGACAGGAGGGTACGCATCGCCATATCCTACGCCGCGGCGACCAGCGACGCCAGCGCCGCGCCGGTGACCGGTGCGGAACACAAAAACCCTTGGAAGAAGGTGCACCCTTCGCGCGCGAGCAGGTCGCGCTGCGCCGCCGTCTCCACCCCTTCCGCGACCACTTCCAGTCCCAGCGAATGCGCCATCGCGATGACCCCGCGCACCACCACCCGGTCGCGGCTCGACCCTACGATATCCTGCGACAGCACCCGGTCGAGTTTGAGGTAATCGAGCGGGAGCGCCGAAAGATACGCCAGACTCGAATAGCCCGTCCCGAAGTCGTCGATCGCGACCCTCAGCCCCGCTGCGCGCAATTCGCCCAGCAATGCCGCGGCGCGTTCGAGATCGCCGATCACCCCGCGTTCGGTGATCTCCACCGTCAGCCGCTCACGCGCGAAGCCGCTCGCCGTGACCCGCGCGAGCAGCGTCGCCACGAAATCGGGCGCGGCGATGTCGGCCGCCGTGATGTTCACCGCCAGCCGCAATCCGCCCAGCGCCGCCGGCCACGCCGCGGCGTCGGTCAGCGCGCGCGTCTGGACGTGGGTCGAAAGCTCGCTCGCCAGCCCGGCCCGGTCGGCCGCGTCGAGCAACGTGTCGGCGCCCAGTTCGCCGAGTTGCGGATGCTGCCACCGCATCAGCGCCTCGACCCCGACGATCGCGCCGTCGGCGATCGCGACCTGCGGCTGGAACAGCATCTCGATCTCGTCCGCCGCGAGCGCGCGTGCCAGGTCGCGGCCGAGAAAGCCGTCGCGCGCCGCCCCGGTCGGGTCGCCGGTTCCGATGGTGCGGACGATCTCGCGCCGCTCGGCACTCGCTTCGGCGAAGCACAACGCCTGGCGAAATTCGTCCTCCGCGAACGGGCTGGCGACGAAATGCGTCGCTCCCGCGGCGCGTAGCGCATCCAGCTGATGCAATTCGCCGCGCGATACCAGCACGAGCAGCGCCGCGCCGCGTCCGACCGCCGCCTCGCCCAGCGCACGCGCCGCGGCCAGCGCCTCGTCGATCGCGCCGCGGGTGTCGAGCACCACCACCGCTGCGCCGCTCGCCGACAAGCGTCGCCCGGCGTCGTCGAGTCGCCGGGTCGCGACGACGTGCCAGCCGCCCTCCGCCGCCAGCGCAGCCAGTTCGTCGCGGTGGCGAAACGACAGGATGTAGAGCGGGCGCGTCACGCGGTCCGGCCTACTCAACCCCCGGTTACCAAGCAAACAACCGCTCCGAGCATTGCCGAGCCGTGCCGCGAGCCTTAGCTGTGATACGATGGCGAGCGCACCGGCCTTGATCGACCAGCCCCTCACCGACCAGCATGGCCGGCGGATCAGCTATTTGCGCATTTCGGTGACCGACCGCTGCGACCTGCGCTGCCGCTATTGCATGGCGGAACAGATGACCTTCCTGCCGCGCGCCGCGATCATGAGCCTTGAGGAAATCGCGATCATCGCCGAACGCTTCATCGCGCGTGGCGTGACCAAGATCCGGCTGACCGGGGGCGAACCTCTGGTCCGCCGCGATGTCGGCGATCTCGTCGCGCGGCTGGGGCGTCATGTCGGGGCGGGGCTCGACGAACTGACCCTCACCACCAACGGCAACCGGTTGGCCGAACACGCCGCGGCGCTGGTCGCGGCGGGGGTGCGGCGCGTCAACGTCAGCCTCGACAGCCGCGACCCGGCGACCTTTCGCCACATCACCCGTCACGGCGAGATCGACCGCGTGCTGGGCGGCATCTTTGCGGCGCGCGATGCCGGGCTCGCCATCAAGCTCAACATGGTCGCGCTGAAGGGTCTGAACGAGGCGGAAATCGCGCCGATGCTGGCCTGGTGCGGCGAAAATGGCTTCGACCTCAGCCTGATCGAGACGATGCCGCTCGGCGCGATCGACGAAGACCGCATCGATCGCTTCCTGCCGCTGACCGGGGTGTTCGCCGAGCTGGCACAGCGCTTCACGCTGACGCCCGATCTGCACCGCAGCGGCGGGCCGGCGCGGTACTGGCGGGTCGCGCCGTGGGGCGTACGCCTCGGGCT
>JAZKGJ010000163.1:0-26012 GCA_040385975.1 Pseudomonadota bacterium
CCTCGCGTCGGCTGTCGTTACCGGTTTCGCGCATTGCCTTTGCAGGCGTTGCGGCGTCCCCGCCCGGTCCAGCCCAGCCGACCTGCACCGAAATGCCTGCCGCCTGTTTCGATCCCGAACCGTCTACCGCTCGCGTCGTCGCTGGTGAGAGCGACATCGGATTGGCTCGTGCTCGGCATCCGTCTCCACGTCCACGGCCCGAAGACCGCTTCCGCTTCGACATTCGGTCTCGCCGCCGATCCGGTCTTCCGTCGCGCCCTGACCGAAGCCGTGGCGTTTCTTCCGTCCGGGACCGCGATCCCGCCGCGCCGGTCGTCCGGTCCGAGGACCGCCGTTTCCTGCCCGACACCGGCTTCGAAGTTCTCCGCGGTTTCCCGCGTTCCCCTCTTCCGCCTGCACTTACGAAGGTGTCACGGTCCGCGATTCGCGCAAAGCACCAAAGGTGCCCCAGCGCCTGTGGATAACGTGGATATCGGGAGCAGTTTGGGCGAGCAGGTCGTGACATGAACGAAACGTTGTTTTCGGTTCATGCAACCCGACGCCGCCCCACCCGTTCTGCCCCCGTCTTAACCCAAAGAAAGGCCAGTACGATGCGCAAGTTGATTTTGACGGTGGCGGCGATGGCCGTGGCGATGCCGGTGGCGATGACCTTCCCGACCGATGCGAACGCGCAATATCGCGGTCGCGCCGATTACCGTTGCAAGAAGACCGGCGGCACCACCGGTGCAGTGGTCGGCGGCGTCGGCGGCGCCGTGGTCGGCAGCCTGCTCGGCGGCACGGCGGCGACCCTGGTCGGCGCGGGCGCGGGCGGCCTGGCCGGGCGCGAAGTCGAGCGTTCGAAGAAGAAGAGCAACTGCAAAAAGCGGTACTATCGCCGCTGAGCGGACCACGGGCGGCGCGACTTGGTGCCGCCCGACCTGATTTCCGAGGAGAGTAACAATGCGTACCCCCATATTGCTGACGGCGCTCGCCGCGATCGGCCTGAGCGCCATTCCTGCCGCCGCGCAGACCCCGCGTGAGGCGCGCCGCGAATATCGCGAAGAGCGCCGCGAGGCCGAACGCGAGCGCGAGCGTGACCTGCGCAATGCCGACAACCGCGGCGACGTGCGCGAAGCCAACCGCGAATACCGCCGCGACGTGCGCGACGCGCGACAGGACCGCAACCAGGCGGTCCGCGACTGGCGCGGCTATCGCAACTACAATTACAACCGGCTGGAGCGCGGCCAGAGCCGTTATTACGCCGACCGTTACTACCGCGACGGGCGTTACTATCAGCCGCGCCGGTTGAGCTACAACGACCGGGTCTACGCCGGGAGCAACGGGCGGTATTATTGCCGCCGTAGCGACGGCACCACCGGCCTGATCATCGGCGGGATCGCGGGTGGCGCGCTGGGTGCGGCGTTCACCTCGGGCCGGTCGGAAACGCTCGGCATCTTGCTTGGCGCCGCAGCCGGGTCGCTGGCGGGCCGCGGGATCGATCGCAACAACGTCCGCTGCCGCTAACCAGCGCGCAAGCGTAAGCAGAGGGCCCGGCGAGCAATCGCCGGGCCCTTTTCGTTAGAGGAAGCCGCCGCCCAGGAAGAGGCGGACGACTCCCACGATCAACACCAGGATGTTGAGATTGCGGCCCGCGTTGCTACGCGACAATGCGCCGACGCCCGCCCCGAGCAGCGCGACCGGGATAACCAGCCAATTGATCCAGCCGAGCAACGGGATGAGGCCCGGAATGGCGAACAAGAGCGCGACGAGGCCGATCAGGACCGAGACGATGTTAAGCATGACGCGAACATGGTCTTGGCGGCGGGTCAGTGCAAGCGCCGGGCTGTGCGCTTCGTCGCAAGCTTTTTGACGCGCAAAGCCAATCTTAACCGTTTTCCGGGCATGGCCAGCGGGATGTATCGGTCCCTTCGCCTGCGCCGGCTGTTCGCCCTGCTCGCCCCCCTCGCACTCGCCGCGTGCGGGGCGAAGGCGACCTCGGACGAGAATCTCGATTCGCTCGA
Organism: Pseudomonadota bacterium; assembly: GCA_040385975.1. Lineage (GTDB taxonomy): Bacteria > Pseudomonadota > Alphaproteobacteria > Sphingomonadales > Sphingomonadaceae > Sphingomonas. Next base: position 2,001 of record JAZKGJ010000163.1, read on the forward strand.
CGCGGAGCTGAGCGACAGCAAGGCTGCGAGCCAGCCGGGCAAGGACCCCGCGCTGATGAGCGCGTTGCAAAGCCAGATCATGGTCGACCCGGCGCTGGCGCAACAGGCCAATGCCGACGCGGTGCGGCCGCCCGACCAGCCCTATTCGGCGCAGGTTCCCGCCGATGGCATCGCCGGCCCCAATCCACAGGCGCCGCCCGCGCAGACCGGGCCGCTGATGCGCACGCCCGCCGCCAAGGGCGATTGCCCGGGGTGCGAAGCGGCGCGGCAATCGGTGACGCTGGGCGGACTGGCGGCGCGGCAACCCGATCGGCGGACCCGCGACTGTGTCGGGGGCCTGCGCTATTCGGCGGGCTGGGCGGCGCGGATGCCGGGCGACGTGCCGATCTATCCGCAGGCGCGGCTGATCGAGGCGGCGGGCAATGCCGCCAATGGCTGTGCACTGCGTGCGGCGAGCTTCACGACCGACGCCGATCTTCAGACCGTGCTCGACTGGTATTTCACCCGCACCACCGGTGCCGGCTATGCATCGGAGCATCAGGCCGACGGCGACGAACACGTGCTGGGCGGCAATCGCAATCACGACGGCGCGGCGTACATCCTGTACGCCACCCCGCGCGACGGCGGCGGGACCGAGATCGACCTGATCGCCAACAACGGCGGCTGAGCTTTCCGATTTCGCCGGTTCGCGCTAGGCGCGAGCGATGCCGACCCCCGCCCCTGCCCATTCGAGCGATGCCGTGCGCCAGTTCACGGTCGGCGCCGACGATGACGGGATCCGGCTCGACCGCTGGTTCAAGCGGCACCTTCCCGATGCGAATTTCAACCTGGTGTCGCGCTGGGCGCGGACCGGGCAGTTGCGGGTCGATGGTGCGCGGGCGACGCCGGGCGACCGGCTGAATGCAGGACAGGTGTTGCGGGTGCCGCCCGCCGAGCCGGTTAGAGCCCCGGCCCCGAAGCGCGAACGCACGGCGCTCACCGACGATCAGATCGCCTTCGCGCGCGAACTGGTGATCCACCAGGATGCGCAGGCGTTCGTGCTCAACAAGCCGCCGGGGCTGGCGACGCAGGGCGGGACCAAGACCACCGAGCATGTCGACGGGCTGCTCGATGCGCTGCAATATGATGCGGAGGGGCGGCCCAAGCTGGTCCACCGGCTCGACAAGGATACCAGCGGCGCGTTGCTGATCGCGCGGACGGCGCGCGCGGCGGCGTATTTCGCCAAGCACTTTTCGAGCCGCAGCGCGCGGAAAGTCTATTGGGCGCTGATCGTCGGGGTCCCGTCGATCGAGGACGGGATGATCGAACTGCCGATCGCCAAGCAGCCCGGCACCGGTGGCGAGAAGATGCATGTCGATGAAGCCGAGGGCGCGGCGGCGCGGACCCGCTACCGCGTGATCGAGCGCGCCGGCAACCGCGCGGCCTGGGTCGAATTGCAGCCGTTCACCGGGCGGACGCATCAATTGCGGGTACATATGAACGCGATCGGCCATCCGATCGTCGGCGACGGGAAATACGGCGGCCCGGCGGCGTTCCTGACCGGCGGAATCAGCCGCAAGATGCACTTGCACGCGCGGCGGATCCGGATCGATCACCCCGATGGCGGCGCGATCGATGTGACCGCCGAACCGCCGCAGCATCTGGCCGAGAGTATCGCGATGCTGGGCTTTTCGCCGGTCGCTGGCGATCTGGCCGACGACACCCCTGCCCCGCCGAGCCGCGAGGAAAAGAAGGCGCGCGCGCGGGCGCATGCCAAGACCGTCCGCAAGGAACGCCGCGGCGAACGGCGCGGGCGGGGCAGCGACGACGCGAAGCCGCGCGCGGGGGCGACGAAGCCGCGGGCGGGGGCGACGAAGCCGCGCGCGCCGGCCAGGCCGAAGCAGCGTTGATGCCGCCCGATCCCGCCCGAAATCGCTGGCTGGCGATCGTCGCGACCCGGCTCGCGGGGAGCGCGGGGGCAGTGTTCGGGGTCATCCTGCTGGCGCGCGCGCAGACCAATCCCGAGCGGGTGCTGGGCGCGGCGATCGTGCTGGCGGCGCTCTACCTGATCGCGACGGTGCCGCGGGCGCTGGCGCGGAAATGGCGGACCCCGCCCGAGTGAAACGATTTTGGGACCAGGTTTCGGTCGAAGCGGGCGCAATCTACCTCGACGGCAAGCCGGTCCGCACGCCGGGCCGGGCACCGCTGATCCTGGCGAACCCTGCCCTGGCCGACGCCGTCGCCGGGGAATGGCGCGCGGTCAGCGGAGAGATCGACCCGCGGGCAATGCCGCTGACCGGGCTGGCCAACGCCGCGATCGACCGGATTTCACCCGATCCGGCAGCATTCGCGGCAACCCTGGCGAAATATGGCGAGAGCGACCTGCTGTACTACCGCGCCGCCGACCCGCCCGAACTGGCGGCGCGGCAGGCGGCGGCATGGAATCCGCTGCTCGACTGGGCCGAGCGGTATTACGATGTGCAGTTCGAGCTGGCGCACGGCGTGATGCCGCGCGCGCAGCCGGAAGCGACGGTCGTGCGGCTGGGCGAAGCGATCGCGGCGCGGGGAGCGTTCGAGCTGGCCGGGCTGTCGCCGGTGGTGACGATCACCGGCTCGCTCGTGCTCGCGCTGGCGCTGAGCGAAGCGGCCGCGGCGGCCGACACGATCTGGTACGCGGCACAGCTCGACGAAGCCTGGTCGGTCGAACGCTGGGGCGAGGACGAACTGGCGGCGCAGGCGACCGCGGCGCGGCGTGCGGAGTTTGACGCGGCAGTGCGGTTTCTGGGGCTGCTCTAGCGGCTCAACCCGCGGATGAAGCCGATCAACCCGGTCTGCCGCGAACGCTTCAGCCGTTCGGCCGCGAGGATGGTCTTCACGCCGCCGAAGCAATGTTCGACGTCGTCGTTGACCAGCACGTAATCGTAGCCGTCCCAGTGGCTGACCTCGTTCATCGCGCGCGCCATGCGAGCCTCGATCACCGCCGCGCTGTCGGTCGCGCGCCGGACCAGCCGGTCGCGCAATTCGCCCATCGATGGCGGCAGGATGAATACGCGGACGACATCGCCGCCCGCGATCTGATGCAATTGCTGCGCGCCCTGCCAGTCGATGTCGAACAGGATGTCGCGGCCCTCGCCCAGGGTATGGAACACGTCGGCCTTCGGAGTTCCGTAGCGATGGTCGAAGACGTGCGCCCATTCGAGGAATTCGTGGTTTTCGACCATCGCGCGAAATCGGTCGAGATCGACGAAATGATAGTCGCGGCCATCGACCTCGCCGGGGCGGATCGGGCGGGTCGTGTACGACACCGACACGCCGAGTTCGGGTTCGGCGGCGAGCAACTTCCCCGCGATCGTCGATTTGCCCGCGCCCGACGGCGACGACAGCACGAACATCAGGCCGCGGCGTTTGAAGCCGTGCGGATCGGAATTGGGAAGCGTCACCATCCCGCGCGCTAGTGACCCGCGGCTTGCCTTGCGTCAATCACAACGCCCGTTCGCGCCGAGCTTGTCGAGGGGCGTGTTGCTTGGCACGTGCTTCGACACGCTCAGCACGAACGGTGGATCTGATGAACCCGGCATCCCTTCGCGACATCGGCCTTCGCCACTGGTTCGCGGTGCTCAGCATCCTGACCTTGGCGGCCGGCACGCTGTGGCTGGCCGGGCGCAACCCGATCTGCACCTGCGGTTACATCGACCTCTGGCATGGCGCGCTCGACGCGGGGAACAGCCAGCATATCGCCGACTGGTACACGCCGAGCCACATCATCCACGGCTTTCTGTTCTACTTCGCCGGCTGGCTCCTGCTGCGACGGGTCGCGCCGGGGCCGCGCTTCGTGCTGGCGGTCGCGATCGAGGCGGCGTGGGAGGTGCTGGAAAACTCGCCGATCATCATCGACCGCTACCGCGAGGCGACGATCGCGCTCGGCTATACCGGCGACAGCATCGTCAATTCGGTCGCCGACATCGCGTGGATGGCGCTCGGGTTCGCCTTCGCGCGGCGCGCGCCGGTTTGGGTGACGGTCGCGGTCGCCGTCGCGTTCGAGCTGGTCGCATTGTGGGCGATCCGCGACAATCTGACGCTCAATATCGTTATGCTGATCGCGCCGCAGGACGCGATCAGGGTGTGGCAGTCGGCGGGCTAGATCTCGCCGCCCCGCCGCGCGCGGCGGCGATCGAACGCCTTCTTGGCGACATAGCCGCCACCGATCAGCAGCCCCAATGGCCCGAGCCGGCGCAGGCCGCCCGCAGCGAGCGCGCCGATCGCCGCGCCCTTCAACCCTCCCTGCCCGTCGCGCCGGTCGATTTCTCGCCCGACGAGCGCACCGATAATCTTGCCGATCATGCTTCGTTTCCTTCGCCGAATACCGCGTCCTTGGCCTCGGCCAACCCGCGCAGAACCGCCCAGCCAACTGCATAGGTGATCGCGATCGGGACCGCGATCTTCAGCACGTTGGCGGTGATCGCGCCGTAGACCGCGCCGTCGGCGGCGCCGTCCTCACCGCTCATGCTGTCGATCGCGCCGCCGACCAGCGCGCCGATGGTAGTTGCTGACATCGAATGAATTCCCTTCGCTCGTGCAGCAGAGCGTTCCGGGCGGCTAACGGTTCCCCAGCATCGCTTCGGGACGCACAACGCGGTCGAAGGTGGCTTCGTCAACCAGGCCGAGGTCGAGCCCCGCCAGTTTGAGCGTCAGGCCGTTTTCGTGGGCGCGCTTGGCGATCTTCGCCGCGTTGTCGTAACCGATCTCGGGTGCGAGCGCGGTCACCAGCATTAGCGAGCGGTCGAGCAGGTCGGCGATGTGCGCGCGATTGGGCTCGAGCCCGTCGACACAATTCTCCGCGAACGTTTCCATCCCGGTGGCGAGCAGATCGATCGAGCGCAGGACGTTGGCGCCGATCAACGGCTTGAACACGTTGAGCTCGAGATGCCCTTGCAGCCCGCCGACGGTGACCGCGACGTGGTTGCCCATCACTTGCGCCGCGACCATCGTCAGCATCTCGCACTGGGTCGGGTTGACCTTGCCGGGCATGATCGAGCTGCCGGGTTCGTTCGCGGGCAGGTCGAGCTCGCCGAACCCGCAACGCGGGCCGCTGCCGAGCAGGCGGATGTCGTTGGCGATTTTCGTCAGCGCGACTGCGAGGGTGTTGAGCGTGCCCGACAGGTGCACGAGCGAGTCGTTGGACGCGAGAGCTTCGAAATAATTTGGCGCAGGATGGAACGTCAGCCCCGTGATCGCGGTGATCTCGCGGCAAAAATTGAGCCCGAACTCAGGCGGTGCGTTCAAGCCCGTACCGACTGCGGTCCCCCCTTGCGCGAGGAGGTGAGTACCCTCAACGACCGCCGCCGCGATCTGCTGCTGACAGCGCCAGAGTTGCGCCTCATACCCCGAAAATTCGTCGCCCAGCGTCAGCGGGGTCGCGTCCTGCAGGTGCGTTCGGCCGATCTTGACGATGTCGGCCCACGCCTTGCGCTTGGCGTCAATCGCCGCACGCAGCCGATCGAGCGCGGGCAGCAGCCAGCCGGCCGTCCGGAGCGTCACCGCGATGTGCAATGCAGTGGGAAAACTGTCGTTCGACGACTGACCCATGTTCACATCGTCGTTGGGATGGACCGGGCTCTTGCCACCGCGCGTGCCGGTCAACGCTTCGTTGGCGAGGCCGGCGATGACCTCGTTGGCGTTCATGTTCGATTGCGTGCCGCTGCCGGTCTGCCAGATCACCAGCGGGAACTGATCGTCATGCTCGCAGTCCGCCACGGCCCGCGCGGCGGCAACGATCGCATCAGCCTTTTCATCGCCCAGCGCGGCGCGGTTCACGCGGGCGGCGGCGAGCTTTACCAAAGCGAGCGCGTGGACGATCTCGATCGGCATCCGTTCGCGCGTTCCGAACGGGAAATTGGCGATGCTGCGCTGGGTCTGCGCGCCCCAATACGCATCAGCGGGGACCTCGACGGGGCCCAGCGAGTCGGTTTCGGTGCGGGTCTGGATCATGCCGTCATCAACCTTCGTCATGCTGAACTTGTTTCAGCATCCATTGCGCATCGAACCGGCAGGCTTCGCGGCAAGATGGACCCTGAAACAAGTTCAGGGTGACCGGATTACTTCTTTCTCTTGAAATCCACCGCGACGACGTTGCTGCCATCCTCGACCGGCACCACGGCGGGGCCGTCGTTTTCGCCAGCACCGGGTGCATCCGCGCCTTCGGCCTCCTGCGCCTGGAAACGCAGCTCGAAATTGACCGCGGGGTCGTGGAACCCCGTAATCGCCGAATACGGGATGACGAGCTTCGACGGCACCTGGTTGAAGCTCAAGCCCACCGAGAATTTCGCATCGTCGACGATCAGATCCCAATAGCGGTTCTGCAGCACGATCGTCATTTCGTCGGGGAAGCGTTCGATCAGCCGCTGCGGGATATCGACCCCGGGGGCGGTGGTCTTGAAAGTGATGTAGAAATGGTGCTCGCCGGGGAGCCCGCCGCCCTCCGCGACGCTGCCGAGCACCCGGCCGACGACTGCGCGCAACGCTTCCTGGACGATCTCATCATAGGGAATCAGGCTGTCGGGCGCACCGTCGGTCATGCCCTTGGCCTAGCGCGCCGGGAGCGTCGGTCAAGATTGCAAGCGACCGCAGCCCCGCTATGGCGGCGATTATGCGCACCGCCACGATCGACCGCACCACCAGCGAAACCAGAATCGCGGTCACCATCGGCCTCGACGGGACCGGGGCGTACGACATCGCGACCGGGGTCGGGTTCTTCGATCACATGCTCGAACAGCTGTCGCGGCATTCGCTGATCGACCTGCATGTGCGCACGCAAGGCGACCTCCACATCGACCAGCATCACACCGTCGAGGACACCGGCCTGGCGATCGGCGAGGCGCTGAAGCAGGCGCTGGGCGAGAAACGCGGAATTCGCCGCTACGGCGACGCGCTGAGTCCGATGGACGAGACGCTGACCCGGGTCGCGCTCGATATCTCCGGGCGACCGTGGCTGGTCTGGAAGGTGGCGTTCGACCAGAAGCGGCTGGGCGAAATGGACACCGAATTGTTCGAGCATTTCTTTCACAGCTTCGCGCAGGCGGCCGGGATCACGCTGCACGTCGAGACGCTGCACGGCGCCAACAACCACCATATCGCCGAAGCGGCGTTCAAGGGGCTGGCCCGCGCGCTGCGCACCGCGGTCGAGATTGACCCGCGCAAGGCCGATGCGATCCCCTCGACCAAGGGGACGCTTTGACCCTCGCGCTGATCGACTGCGGCGCCGGCAATCTCCATTCGGTCGCCAACGCGCTGGCGGCGGCGGGAGCGGTGGATGTTGCGATCACGAACGATGCTCGCGTGGTGGCGCAAGCCGAGCGCATCGTGCTGCCCGGGGTCGGCGCGTTTGGCGCCTGCATGAGCGCGCTGCGGGCAATCCCGGACATGGTGGACACGCTGGAGCGCCGGGTCCGCGACGGCGATACGCCGTTCCTCGGCATTTGCGTGGGGATGCAATTGCTGGCCGAGGCGGGCGACGAACACGGCGAGCATTCCGGGCTCGGCTGGTTTGCCGGACGCGTGACGCGGCTGGCGCCGGCCGACCACAAAGCGCGCGTCCCGCATATGGGCTGGAACGACGTGACCCCCCGCGCGCACCCGCTGATCGCGGCGGGCGAAGCGTATTTCCTGCACAGCTACGCATATGCCGGCGATGGCGTGGTCGCGACCACCGACCACGGCGGGCCGGTCACCGCGGCGATTGCGCGCGACAATATCGTCGGGGTGCAATTCCATCCCGAAAAGAGCCAGCGCTACGGCATCGCGCTGCTGGAGCGGTTCCTGGCGTGGAGACGATGACATGGGGCTGATCGTCTTCCCCGCGATCGACCTGAAAGGCGGACAGGTCGTCCGGCTGGCCGAGGGCGATATGACCCGCGCGACGGTCTATGGCGACGATCCAGCGGCGCAGGCGATGACGTTTGCACGGGCCGGCGCGGAATATCTCCACGTGGTCGATCTCGACGGCGCGTTCGCGGGCGAAAGCGTCAACGGCGCTGCGGTGCGCGGCATCGTCGCGGCCTTTCCCGGCCATGTTCAGCTTGGCGGCGGGATCCGCGCGCCGGCCAATGTTGCGGGCTGGTTCGACCTCGGCGTATCGCGGGTCGTGATTGGCACCGCGGCGCTTTCGGACCCGCAGTTCGCGCGCGACATGGCCGCGGCCTATCCCGGCGGGATCGTCGTCGCGGTCGATGCGAAGGACGGGATGGTCGCGACCAAGGGCTGGGCCGAGGTGTCCGACGTGCCCGTACTGGACCTGGCGCGACGGTTCGAGGACGCGGGGGTGGCGGCGTTGCTGTTCACCGATGTCGGGCGCGACGGAATGCTGAAGGGCTGCAATGTCGAAGCAACGGTCGAACTGGCGCGGGCGGTGGCGATCCCGGTGATCGCGAGCGGCGGGGTGAAGGGGATCGGTGACATCAGGATGCTCGCGATTCATGCGAAAGATGGGATCGAGGGCGTGATCACCGGGCGGGCGCTGTACGACGGGCGGCTCGACCTGAGTGCGGCGCTGGCGGTGGCGGCGGCGTGACAGTCCGCGCGCGGGTGATCCCCTGTCTCGATGTGGCCAACGGTCGCGTCGTGAAGGGCGTGAATTTCGTCGACCTGCGCGATGCGGGCGATCCGGTCGAACAGGCGCGCGCCTACGACGCGGCGGGCGCGGACGAGCTTTGCTTCCTCGACATCGGCGCCAGCCATGAAGGACGCGACACGATCGTCGAGGTGGTGCGGCGGACCGCCGCGGTATGCTTCATGCCGCTGACCGTCGGCGGCGGGGTGCGCAGCGCCGACGACGCGCGCGCGCTGTTGCTGGCGGGCGCCGACAAGGTCGCGGTGAATTCCGCCGCGGTCGCCCGGCCCGAACTGGTCGCCGACATCGCCGACCGCTTCGGCAGCCAATGCTGCGTCGCCAGCGTCGATGCGCGCCGGGTGGGGGAGCGCTGGGAGGTCTTCACCCACGGCGGGCGCACGCCGACCGGGATCGATGCGGTCGATCATGCGGTGCGGCTGGCGCAACTGGGCGCGGGCGAAATCCTGGTCACCAGCATGGACCGCGACGGCACCCGCGACGGGTACGATTTGGCGCTGACCCGCGCGGTTGCGGACGCGGTTTCGGTGCCGGTGATCGCCAGCGGCGGGGTCGGCCGCCTCGCCGATCTGGTCGCCGGCATCCGCGACGGCCACGCCAGCGCGGTGCTGGCCGCGTCGATCTTCCACTTCGGCGAAGCCTCGGTCGCCGACGCCCACGCCGCGCTGGCGGCGGCGGGCATTCCGGTTCGCGCGCGCCTGTCGGTTTAGCTGACAATAACCATACGGCGCACGCGCGCGTTTACCTTTCTCTGCCAAGCCCTGCGCGGGTTCCCGGCATCTGGCCCCCGGCTTGCGTAACCACGCGGCGGGGCGGTTCGGCCGCGAAATGGGGAAGGATCGGCAATCTTGAAACAGCTCATCATCGGCCTGGGCGCGGCGAGCGCGATCGCGCTGGCACCGGCGCACGCGCAATCGACCAGCAGCACCTCGGGCTCGAGCAGCTCGACCTCATCCGGCGGGTCGGGGGGCTATTTCAGCGGCGGATATTCGACCGGCGGCTATGCCAGTGGCGGAAAGCCGCCGAAATCCAGCACCGGCGGCTATTCGTCCGGCGGAAAGCCGTCCAAGCCGACAAAGCCGGGCGGCTCGGGCGGCTATTCGAGCGGTGGCTATTCATCCGGCGGCTATTCGTCGGGCGGACAGACGTCGGGCGGTTACAACGGCGGCGGCTATCCCCCGACGAACGGCGGGACCAGCGGCGGCTTTTCCAGCTCCAATTCGGCGGGCGGGTCGGCTTCGACCTCGACCGGGGGCGGCACGTCGAGCACGTCGTCGTCGAGTTCTTTCGGCGGCAGCAGCGGCTCGCTTCCCCCGCTCCCGCCGCCCCCGACCGCGTCGAGCAGCGGCAGCTCGACCTCATCGACCTCGACCTCGTCATCGAGCACCAGTTCGGGCGACCAGAGTTCGAGCGGCTATTCCACCTCGGGCGGCTATTCGACCTCGGGCGGGGACGATTACAGCGGATCGAGCGGCAGCACCGACACCTCCAGCTATGGCGGGTCGAGCAGCTTCGGCGGTAGCGCCACGAGCAGCACATCGTCTTCGAACAGCAGCGGTTCGAGCGGCACCACGACCGGATCCACGGGCGGCAGTTCGGGCAGCAGCCCCACCTCGGTCCCCGAACCCGGCATCGCCGGACTGTTCGGCGCGGCGGCGTTCGGACTGTGGTTCGCGCGGCGGCGGCAGCGGCGCGGCAAATGAAGGCCGTCGCCGTCCTGCTGGCGCTTGCGGCTACTCCGGCGCTGGCGGCGCATAACGGGGTGGCGACCGCGCGGACCGGGCCCGAGCCGTCAGATATCGCGCTGTTCGTGATGGCGGCGCTGGGCGTGTGGCTGGTCCGCCGCGCGCTGCGGGCGCGGTTCGCGAGCGCATCCCAAGAGGATTGACCAAGCGCCCCGGCGGCGTCAGCGGTACGGCCATGTCCGACGACCCGCTCGACCGGCTGACCGCCATCATCGCTACGCGCCGCGGCGAGGACCCGGCCTCGTCCTATGTCGCGGCGCTGTTCGCCAAGGGCCGGCCGCATCTGGCGCGCAAGCTCGGCGAGGAAGCGGTCGAAACGATCGTCGCGGCGCTCGGCGACGACCCCGCGGCGCTGACCGCCGAGGCGGCGGATCTGCTGTTCCATCTGTTGGTCCTGCTGGCCGATGCCGGATTGAGCCTCGCCGACATCCGCGCCGAACTGGCGCGGCGCGAGGGCGTGTCGGGGCATGACGAGAAAGCCTCGCGGGGAGCTGCGTAATGCCGGTCGATGCCACCCAGCCCTATGACGACCAGAACATCTTCGCGAAGATTCTGCGCGGCGAAATCCCTTCGCAACCGGTGTTCGAGGACGAGCATACCCTGGCATTCGACGACATCGCGCCGTGGGCACCGACGCATATCCTGGTGATCCCGAAGGGCGCGTACGTGTCGTGGGACGATTTCAGCGCGCGCGCGTCGGAGGCCGAGATCGCGAGCTTCGTGCGGGCGATCGGCCGGATCGCGCGCGAGGCGGGGCTGGTCGCGCCGGGATATCGCCTGCTCGCCAACACCGGGTTTGACGCCCATGCCGAGGTCCCGCACCTCCACGTCCACATCCTGGCGGGGCGCAAGCTGGGGCCGATGCTGGCATCGCGCGAGACCGAATAAGGCGTTGCGCGGGCAGGATTAGCGGCTAGGTTCCGGCCCGATAAGGCGCGCGGGCGAACGCGTGCGGGTAAATGGGGATTTCGACTATGGCGACACGGCCCAATCCAGCGGCAGGGCGTTCGATCTTCGAGCGGATGTGGGCACGCAAGTCGGTCGCGCAGGTCCAGCGCGAGACCGAAACCAGCGAATTGAAGCGTACGTTGGGCAAATGGAACCTGCTGCTGCTCGGGGTCGGGTGCATCATCGGCGCGGGTATCTTCGTGCGCACCGGCAGCGCCGCGGCGCTCCATGCCGGCCCGGCGGTTTTGCTGTCGTTCGTGGTTGCCGGGGTCGTCTGCGCGTTCGCGGGACTGTGCTATGCCGAACTCAGCTCGACGCTGCCGGTGTCGGGCTCGGCCTATACCTACGGCTACACCACGCTGGGTGAATTCGTCGCGTGGACGATGGGGGTACTGCTGCTGCTCGAATACGGCATCGCCGCATCGGTGGTCGCGGTCGGCTGGAGTGGCTATGTCGTCAGTCTGCTCGCCGATTTCGGACTGCAAATTCCGGCCACGCTGACCGGCCCGGCGGGCTATACGCTGATGAAGGACGGCGCGCCGGTGCTGATCGACGGCCAGACCGTGACCACGATCTTCAACCTGCCCGCGTTCCTGATCTGCGTCGCGCTGTCGGTCCTGCTGGTCGTCGGGGTGTCCGAATCGGCCAAGGTCAACAATGTGATCGTCGCGATCAAGGTGAGCGTGCTGGTCGCCTTCATCGTGGTCGGCGGCGCGATCGTGCTGGGCAATTTCACCGAGCTGGCGGCCAAGAACTGGACCCCGTTCATTCCGGAAAATCAGGGCGACGGAAAGTTCGGCGTCGACGGCATCATGCGCGCCGCGTCGATCGTGTTCTTCGCCTATATCGGCTTCGAGGCGGTCTCGACTGCGGGTCAGGAAGCAAAGGACCCGAAGAAGGACATGCCGTTCGGAATCATCGGCTCGCTGGTGGTGTGCACGATCATCTACATGCTGGTCGCGACGATCATGACGCTGCTGGTGCCGTATAACGCGCTCAACGTCCCCGATCCGGTTGCGGTGGTGGTCGATGCGTTCGGCCCGCAGTGGAGCTGGCTGGCGAAGATCATCAAGATCGGCGCGATCATCGGTCTGACGTCGGTGGTGCTGGTGCTGATGTACGGCCAGACCCGCATCTTCTACACGATGGCGCGCGACGGGTTGTTGCCGCGGGTGTTCGCCAGGGTGCATCCGAAGTTCAAGACGCCGTGGATTAATACCCTGCTGGTCGGGCTGATCACCGCAGTCGCGGCGGGCTTCCTCGACATCAACCTGCTGGGCGATGCGACCTCGGTGGGCACGCTGGCCGCGTTCGCGATCGTCTGTCTCTCGGTGATCTACCTGCGCCGCACCGCGCCCGACCTGCCACGCGGGTTCAAGGTGCCGTTCTACCCGGTGACGCCGATCCTGGGGATCCTGAGCTGCGCGTATCTGATCACGACGGTGCCGTGGAGCGTGCTGTTCCTGTTCCTGATCTACCTGGGGGTCGGGATGGTGTTCTACTTCTTCTACGGTATCCACTTCTCGAACCTGCAGACCGGGCGCAACCAGGACGGCGGACCCGACATGGGCGAGTTCCCGGCCCCGGTCGGTGAACAGCCCTGATCGCCTGATCCAGAAAAAAAAAGGGCCGGGAGCGCGAACTCCCGGCCCTTTTTTTATCAGGCCGCCGTCAGCGCCTTCAGGTCGGCTTGCGGACGGGCGCCGACGTGGCTGATCACCTCCGCGGCGCAGATCGCGCCGAGCTTCAATGAGCGTTCAATGCTCTCGCCGCGTGCTTGCCCGAACAGGAAGCCCGCCGCGAACAGATCACCTGCACCGGTCGTGTCGACGACGCGGTGGACGGGCTCGGCGGGAACACGCGTTTCGGTGCCGTTCTGGAACGCGACCGCGCCCTCCTCCGCCAGGGTCGTGACGATCAGCGGCACCTTGCCCGCGATCCGCGCGACCGCCGCGCTCAGATCGGCGGCCTCGGTCAGCGCGAGCAGCTCACCCTCGTTCGAGAACAGCATATCGATCTCCCCCGCGTCGATCAGCGCGAGGAAATCGGCACGGTAGCGGTCGATCACGAATTCCGCCGACGGGGTGAAGGCGACCTTGCGGCCCGCATCGCGCGCCACCCGGATCGCCTCGCGCATCGCGGCGCGCGGCTCTTCGGGGTCCCACAGATATCCCTCGATATACAGCACCGCCGCGTCGGCAATCAGATCGCGGTCGAGCGCGGCGGGGGGCAGGAAGTGCGACGCGCCCAGAAACGTGTTCATCGTCCGCTGCCCGTCGGGCGTTACGAAGATCAGGCAGCGCCCGGTGGTCGGCGCGCCGGCGCGCGCCGCGGTGTCGTAGCGGATACCGGCAGCGCGGATGTCGTGCGCGAACACGTCGCCCAGCTGATCGTCGGCGACCTGGCCGATGAAGCCGCATTTGCCGCCCAGCGCCGCGATTCCCGCGACGGTGTTCGCGGCGGACCCGCCCGACACCTCCTGCCCCGGCCCCATCTTGGCGTAGAGCGCGTCGGCATCCTCGGCGGAGAACACGAGCTGCATCGCGCCCTTGGTCATGCCGTTGGCGGCGACGAAGGCGTCGTCGGCCTGCGCCAGCACGTCGACGATGGCATTGCCGATCGCGACGACATCATAGGTGGGGGCGGTCAAGGCAGTCTCCGGGCAAAAGGGCAGCCGCGCCGATAGGGGTGCGCCCGCGTCGGCGCAACGCCCGCGTTGACGCGCGCGCGCCGGGGCGCGAGGACGGGCGCGTGCTGCACGCCTTCGCCCTCGCCTTTCGCCAGTTGCGCGATCCGCGGCTGTTGCGGGTGATGGGCTGGGCGCTGCTGGTGACGCTGGCATTGTTCGCGGTGCTCGGGCGGGACTGTGGTTCGCGCTCCAGGCGCTGACCGCGCGAACCGGCGCGCCCGACAAAATGGCCGCGATCGTCGCGTGGGTCATCACGCTGCTGGCGGGTTGGGCGCTGTTTCGCGGGATTGCGGTGGCGGTGCTCGGCTTGTTCGCCGATGGAGTCGTCGCCGCGGTCGAGGCGCGGCATTATCCGGTCGCACTCGAAAGCTGCCGGCCGGTCGGGGCCGGGCGCGCGATCCTGATGGGGCTGGCGTCGCTGGGTCGGCTGATCGGCTACAATCTGCTGGCGGTGCCGCTCTACATCGTCGTCGCGGCGACCGGGATCGGGTTGCCGGTCGGATTCCTGCTGGTCAACGGCTGGCTGTTGGGCCGCGACCTGGGCGACATGGTCGCGGCGCGGCATATCGGCCCGGCGGCGATGCAGGCGTGGCGCAGCGCGACGCGCTGGCCACGCTTCGGCGTGGGGCTGGCGAGTGCAGGGCTGTTCGCGGTGCCGGTCGTGAATTTGATAGCGCCGGTGGTCGGCGCGGCGGCGATGACGCATCTGTTTCACCGGGGACGAAAGCCATGAAGCGTGCCGCAATCCTGACCGCGACGCTGGCGCTCGGCGCGTGCGCGACCGGCGCGGAGCCGGTGGCGATCGTCACCCGCCCGGCGCAGTTCGCGCCGTCGGCGGGGCTGGCAGCGGTCATGGGCAAGGACGCTGCCACGCTGACCCGGCTGTTCGGCGCGCCCAACGCCGAAGTCCGCGAAGGGCCGGGCCGCAAGCTGCAATATGCCAGCGCGATTTGCGTGCTCGACGCCTATCTCTATCCGCGCGGGAGCGCCGCCCCGGTCGTCACCCACGTCGATGCGCGCCAGACCGACGGCAGCCCGATCGACCGCGCGAGCTGCGTCGCCGCGCTACAACGGCGCGGTGGGGGCAAGTAAGCGCGCCAACCCCCATTCGGCAGCTTCGGCGACCACCGGGTCGGGGTCGTCGTACAACGTCTGAAGCGGTCCGATCAGCCGGACGTCCCCGCTGTTCCCGGCCGCGATCGCCGCATTGCGGACCATGCGGCCCCGCCCAATCCGCTTGATCGGCGACCCTGCGAAGACCTGACGAAAGTCGGCGTCGTCGAGCGCAAGCAGGTCGGCTAGTGCGGGCGCGACCAGTTCGGCGCGGGGCAGAAAGGCGCGGTGGGCGTGCGCTTTCGCGGCGAACTTGTTCCAGGGACACACCGCCAGGCAATCGTCGCAGCCATAGATGCGGTTGCCGATCGCAGAGCGGAATTCGTGCGGGATCGGCCCGGCGTGTTCGATCGTGAGATAAGAAATGCAGCGCCGCGCATCCAGCTGATACGGGGCCGGAAAGGCGTCGGTCGGGCACGCCCGGAGGCACGCGTCGCATGATCCGCAGCTGCTGGTTCGAGCCGCGTCGGGCGTCAGCGCGAGCGTCGTGTAGATCGCGCCGAGGAACAGCCAGCTGCCATCGGTCCGGCTGACCAGATTGGTGTGCTTGCCCTGCCAGCCGAGCCCGGCCGCTTCGGCCAGCGGCTTTTCCATCACCGGGGCGGTATCGACGAAGACCTTCACGTCCGCATCGGGGGCGGCCGCAATCAGCCACCGCGCGAGCGCCTTCAGCGCCTTCTTGACCACATCGTGATAATCGCCGCCCTGCGCGTAGACCGAGATCCGTCCGACCTCACCCTGTCCCGCCAGCGCGAGCGGATCGGCCGCGGGGGCGTAGCTCATGCCGAGCGCGACCACCGACCGCGCTTCGGGCCACAGGTCGGTCGGGCTGCCGCGGTGGTGCGCGCGCTCCTCCATCCAGATCATGTCGCCGTGGCGCCCGTCGGCCAGCCAGGCGCGCAGCCGCTCTCCCGCGCGCGGGGCGGCGTCGGCGCGCGCGATCCCACAGGCGGCGAAGCCCAATGCAGCGGCTTCGGCCTTCAGGCGGTCTTCTAATGACTTGTGCGGGTCCACTCGCCCCCGCTACCACAAACTCCGGCAACGACACGCCTCTCCCCCGTTCGGGCTGAGCGAAGTCGAAGCCCCGTTCTTCTTCTCGCGAGAAGAGCGGCCCTTCGACTTCGCTCAGGGCGAACGGTGAGTGTGCGTGGCGAGTAACGAATTGGCGGTCAGCGCCACCGGCCTGATGAAGAAATTCGGTGACCGCCGCGTCGTCGACGGGGTCGACATCGCGGTGCCGACCGGCGCGATCTACGGCGTGCTCGGCCCCAACGGCGCGGGCAAGACCACGACGCTCAGGATGCTGCTCGGCATCATCGAGCCCGACGGCGGGTCGCGGGTATTGCTGGGCGAAAGCGCGCCGCGCGATGCGAGCGACCGGGTGGGCTATCTGCCGGAAGAGCGCGGGCTATACCCCGCGATGAAGGCCAAAGAAGCTATCGCGTTCATGGGCGCGTTGCGCGGGTTGCCGTGGAAGACCGGCCGCGCGCGCGCGGTCGAGTTGCTCGAGACCGCGGGCCTGGGCCACGCCGCCGACACCAAGATCCGCAAATTGTCGAAGGGCATGGCGCAACTCGTCCAACTGCTCGGCGCGGTCGTCCACCGCCCCGACCTGCTGGTGCTCGACGAGCCGTTCTCCGGGCTTGATCCGGTCAATCAGGAAGGCCTCGAGCGGCTGATCAAGGCCGAGCGCGATCGCGGGGCGACGGTGCTGTTCTCCACCCATGTCATGGCGCACGCCGAGCGGCTGTGCGATCGGCTGGCGATCATTGCGGGTGGCAAGCGCCGGTTCGAGGGGACCGTCGACGACGCGCGCGGTACGCTGCCGCAGCGGGTTCGCTATGTGCCGCATCACGCCGGCGATGACTTGCGCGCATCGCTGCCGAGCGACGCTGCCCCCGACGGCGACACCTGGCAGTTCGCATTGCCCGACGAAGGGATCGAGCCGCTGCTGTCGCGGCTGATCGCGGCAGGGCACGGCATTTCCGGCCTGTCGATCGAGCGCGGCAGCCTGCACGAAGCGTTCGTGCGGATCGTCGGCAAGGAGGCGCTTACTGCCCAGAACGCAGCGGAGTTGGCGGCATGAGCAATTTGCGCCGCACCATCCGCCAGACGCTGACCGTCGCGCGCCGCGACTTCATCGCGACCGTCTTCACGCCGACGTTTCTGATCTTCCTGTTCGCGCCGCTCCTGATGCTCGGCTTCGGGCTGATCGGCGGGATGGGGGCGGCGCGCGTGACCAGCGGCGACGCCGCCAAGGACCGGATCATCGCGATCGTACCCGCCGCACAGGGCCAGGTGATGACCGCGATCGACAAGAATCTGCGCGAGATCTTCCGTCGAAGCGAAACCCCGCCGACGCTGATGATCGAACCGCCGCGCGCCGATTCCGCCGCGCAGACCCGCGCACTGTTCGACCGTGACGACATCGAAGCGTCGGCGGTGCTGAGCGGGCCGCTGACCGCGCCGACGATCAATTACGGCTCGCAAGGGTCGCGGACCGCATCGTATCTGGCCGAACTGGCCGAACAGACGCTGCGCGCCGAGCGCAGCGGCGCGGGCGCAAAGCCTTTGTCGGTCGCGACCAAGACCGCCTTCGTGCGCGAGCGCGCGTCGGCGGGCGGGCGCAATCAGGCCGCGTTTATCGGTGTGCTCGGCATCTTCTTCCTGACGATCCTATTGGCAGGCCAGGCGGTCGGCACGATGGCGGAGGAACGCTCGAACAAGGTGATCGAGGTGCTGGCGGCCGCGGTGCCGCTCGAAAGCGTGTTCCTTGGCAAGTTGCTTGGGATGTTCGGGGTCGCGATCCTGTTCGTCGGATTTTGGGGGACGATCGTCGCCAACGTCGGTGCGCTCGCGCCGCCGCAACTGGTTCGCGCGTTCAGCGACGCCGGCTTCGCGGTCGGGTTGCCGACCTTCGTCCTTTTGTTCTTCGTCTATTTCACGATGGCGTATCTGTTGCTCGGCGCCGTCTTCTTGGGGATCGGCGCGCAGGCGTCGACGATGCGCGAGATCCAAATGATGTCGCTGCCGATCACCTTCTTTCAGTTCGGGATGTTCGCGCTGGCGAGCGCGGCGGCGGCCAAGCCCGGCACGTTGATCGCGACCGTCGCGGAGGTCTTCCCGTTCAGCTCGCCGTTCGCGATGGCCGCGCACGCGGCCAATTCGGCGGCCTTGTGGCCGCACGCGTTGGCGATCGCGTGGCAGCTGCTGTGGGTGGCGGTCACGATCACCATTGCCGCGCGGCTGTTCCGGCGCGGTGTCCTGCAATCGGGTGCACCGGCGCGGCGGTGGTGGCAGCGCGGCAAAGTCGGTAAAACGCTCGAAGCGGCTGGCTCGATACGTATTTGACATTCGTGTCAGTAAGGTTTCGTATTGTCGTCAGGGAGAGCGATGATGGCGACACTGGCGCGTGAGCAAATGACAGTCGATCCGCGTGACGTCAGCCGTGCCGAGCTGTTCCGCGACAACAATTGGCACGGGCCGTTTGCCGACCTGCGCGCGAATTCGCCGATCAATTTCACGCCCGAAAGCGAGTTCGGGCCGTATTGGTCGGTCACGACCTACAAGCCGATCGTCCATATCGAATCGCTCCCCGAGCTGTTCAGTTCCGAAGCGCGCGGCATCACGATCGCCGACGTGATCGACGAGAATGCGGTGCGGATGCCGATGTTCATCGCCCGCGACCGGCCGATCCATACCGGTCAGCGGCGCACCGTCGCCCCCGCCTTCACGCCGAGCGAGATGGCGCGGATGAGCGCCGATATTCGTCGCCGCACCGGCGAGATTCTCGACGAACTGCCGGTCGGCGAGAGCTTCGACTGGGTCGACCGGGTCGCGATCGAGCTGACCACGCAGATGCTGGCGATCCTGTTCGACTTTCCGTGGGCCGACCGCCGCAAGCTGACCTTCTGGTCCGACTGGGCGGGTGATATCGAGATCGCCAAGGACCCCGCCCGCCGCGAAGAGCGGATGGGCTATATGTGGGAATGCGGCGCGTATTTTCAGCGGCTGTGGAACGAGAAGGTCGGCAAGGAACCCACCCCCGACCTGATCAGCATGATGATCCATTCGGACGCGATGTCGGAAATGGACGAGCGCGAATTCATCGGCAATCTGATCCTGCTGATCGTCGGCGGCAACGACACGACGCGCAATTCGATGTCGGGGCTGGCCTATGCGCTCGACAAGTTCCCCGACGAGCGCGCCAAGCTCGAGGCCGATCCGGGGCTGACCGGCAATGCGGTGAGCGAGATCATCCGCTGGCAGACCCCGCTGGCGCACATGCGCCGCACCGCGACCGCCGATTACGAACTCGACGGCCAGACCATTCGCGCCGGCGACAAGGTGGTCCTGTGGTATCTGTCGGCCAACCGCGACGCGAGCGTGTTCGACGACGGCGAGGCGTACCGGGTCGATCGCGACAATGCGCGGCGCCATCTGGCGTTCGGACACGGCATCCACCGCTGCGTCGGGGCGCGGCTGGCGGAGTTGCAGATCGGGGTGTTGATCGAGGAATTGGCCAAGCGGCGGCTGCGGGTCAATCTGGTCGCCGAACCAACCCGCGTCGCGCAATGTTTCGTCCACGGCTACAAGGCGATGCCGGTCGAATTAAGCCGTTATTGAAGGGGCTTGTATCGATTCGGGGAGTCCGTGCGTATTATCGGTAACCCAAGTTCGGAGCCCGCCATGACCGCCGACCGCCGCCACTTCCTTTCGCTGTCCGCGCTGACCGCGGCCGGGCTCGCGCTGTTCGGGTGCCGCAGCGCCAGCGCCGCCGCGGAGACCTTTCCCTACCGGTTGAGCGAAGCCGCATGGCGCAAGAAACTTGGGCCGGACGCCTTCTACGTGCTGCGCAAGGAAGGCACCGAATCGCCCGGCAGCAGCCCGCTCAACAAGGAGCATCGGCGCGGCGTGTTCGCGTGCAAAGGCTGCGCGCTGCCGCTGTTCGCATCGACCACCAAATTCGCGAGCGGGACTGGCTGGCCAAGCTTCTACGCGCCGCTTCGCAACGCGGTAGCCAACCGTGAGGATCGCACGCTCGGCATCGGCCGGACCGAAGTGCATTGCCGCCGCTGCGGCGGGCATCTCGGCCACGTCTTCGACGACGGTCCGCCACCGACCGGCAAGCGGTATTGCATGAACGGAGTGGCCATGACGTTCACCGCGCGTACTTGAGCCCTGCCGTTCGGGCTGATTATCGTCGTGCCCCTCGCGCAAAAGTCCTTCGACTTCGCTCAGGGCGAACGGATTACGGACACCTACTCGGCGACGATTCCGACGCTGCTGCTGACGGTCGCGACCTGCACCACCGGCGCGGTGTCGGGTGCCGGCGCGCCGTTCGCGTAGATGAAGCCCGCGGTGGGGTAGCTGGAGGTGCCCAGCCCCCCGTTGGGCGCGTACCAGACCTTCACCCGGCTCCAGTCGCCCGCGTCGGAGACATCGACCGCGCGCACGTCGCGCTCGATCCCGCCGCGGCGCGACCAATTGGCGTGGGTGAGCAGCACTTCGCGCTCGTTCACCACCGCCGACACCATCGCGACGTGACCGACCCGCATCCGGCCGGTCGCGGCGAAAGCCAGCACCGCGCCGACTCGCGGGGCATTGCCGCGTTCGTAGCGCCCGGCAGCCTGCCCCCACCAGGTGTTGGCGTTGCCGCGGATCTGGATGCCGCTGATCTCACGCGCATAGGGTGCGCACTGCCAGAATTGCGCAGTCGCGGCGGTCGCCGGAAGCAGGATGCACGACAGGGCCAGCGCGCAACGCGCTGCAAAAACTCGGATATTCACTGAAAGACCCCCCGGTCTCGCTGAACTGTTGAGCGTCCCTAATCAGGACTCGGCGCGCTGCGGAACCCCCGCCCGGGGCTTATCCGACGAGTCGTTGGATCGCGCCGGTGAGTGACGGAGGAGCCGTGCGATCAGGCCGGTTCGCGCGGTGCCGCATCGACCGACGCCGCGCCGGCGAGTCGCCCCAGCCGCGCTTCATGCTCGGCGCGTCCGAACGGGAAGAACGAATAGGTGAACGCGCCGATCGCGGCGAGCGTCAGGTAGATTCCGCCGAAGATCAGCGTCAGCCGGTCGATCGTCTCGACCGACACCTGCCCCGGCACCGCCCCCGCCGGGAAGCCCGCGACCGCCAGGATGACCCCGGCGGCGAAGATGCCGAGCCCCGAGGTGCATTTCTGGACGAAGAAGGACCCTGCGAAGAACACGCCCTCCGACCGCCGCCCGGTCTTCGCTTCCGAATCCTCGACCACGTCGGCCATCATCGAGCCACCGATGATGAACCCCGACACGCTGCACATCGTGCCTAGCACCACGCAGCTGAGGTAGATCGCCAGCGAACCCGGCGTCGATGCGTCGGCGATCACGCCCGCCAACCGCAACCAGTAAGGCCCGGTATGGAAGAGCGCGGCGAACAGCGCGAAGGTGATGCCGGCCAGCGGCTTGCTGACCCGCTTGGTCACCCGCGGCGCAAGGAAGAACGCCAGCACGACGCCAACGAACAGGAACGCGACGACATAGACCAGCCAAGGGCCCTCGATCCGCCACACGAAGGCATACATGTAGTTCGACAGCGCGTAGCCGATCCCCTGCAAGGTGTAGGCGCACAGCCCCGCCAGCATCAGCACCACGAACCCCTTGTTGCGCACCGTCTCCAGCAATTCGCGGAATGCGTCGCCCAGCGTCCCGGTCACCGGCACGCTGCGCGGCAGGTTCGGGATCTCGCGGTGCGTGCCGAGCGCCGACACCAGGATCGCTCCCGCGATCAGGACCGCGCCTGCGATCCCCATCGCCCCGAACGCTGCGCGCGACGCCGACGCCGGTGCCGGCGCGAGGAAATAGAGGTAGGCCGCGATCATGATCGTCAGCCCGCCGGCCCAGCCGAACAGGTAACGATACGCCATGATTCGGGTACGCTCGTCGTAGTCGCTCGACAGTTCGGGGGTCAACGCGACCGAAGGCACTTCGAAACAGCTGACCGCGGTGCGGACCACCACCGCCCAGACGAACAGCCAGATCAGCGTCGCGGTCTGGTCCATCACCGGCGGGTTCCACAACGCTACCCAGCCGATCGCGATCGGGATGGCGGAGGCATACATCCACGGATGCCGCCGCCCCCAGCGGCTGCGGGTGCGGTCGGAAAAGAACCCGACCGCGGGGTCGATCACCGCGTCGAGGAACAGCGCGAGCATGACGACCAGCCCGACGGTCGCCGACGGGACGCCCAGCACCTGGCTGTAGAACAGCAGCAGGAACGTCCCGAATCCCGAATCCTTGACCCCGTAAGCGACGCTGCCGAAGCCGTAGGCGGCCATCGTCCCGCGGGTCAGGCGCCGCGCGGGCGGCGCGTTGAGGCCGGTCGTTGCGACGGTCATTGAAACGCCTCCAGCGCGGACAGCAGATTGGGTTCGGCCGGGTCCCAGCTGGCACGGGTGCCGAGCGTAAGGCCGCCGTCGACCAGGATCGAAGTGCCGGTGACGAACGCCGCATCGTCGCTGACGAGGAACGCGACCGCGGCGGCGATATCCTCCGGGCGGCCGGCGCGCGCGACCGGCTGCGCCTTGGCGGCGGCGTGCGCGATCGCGGCGTTGGCCATCGCGAGGCCGTTCTCGCCGATCTCGAGATGCCGCGTGAAGATGTTGGTGGTGATGAAACCCGGGATGACCGCGTTCACCCGCGTTCCCGCGTGCGCCAGATTGGCCGCGGCAATTTTGGTCAGATGGAGCACCCCCGCCTTGGCGGTCGAATAGGCTACGGGAGCGTAGCCGCTGCCGAGCGCCGACACGCTGGAGGTGTTGACGATCGCCCCGCCGCCGCGCGCCGCCAGCAACGGCGCGGCGTAGCGAATGCCGAGCGCGACCGCGCGCAGCAGCAGCGCCTGGGTCAAATCCCACGCCTCGGGCGCGATCTCCGCAATCCCCTCGCGCGCGCCGCCCGCGCCGGCGTTGTTGAACACGATGTCGAGCCCGCCCGCCTCGTGCGCGGCCTGCATCAGTGCGGCGATGTCGTCGGCGCTGGTGACGTCGCAGCGTCGCATCGTGATCCGCCCGTCGGGTCCGGCGGCAGCGGTCTCGGCGGCGCCGGCGTCGTCGATGTCGCCGATCAGCACCTCGGCACCTTCGCGGGCGAGCCTGAGCGCGGTCGCGCGACCGATCCCCGACGCTCCGCCGGTGACGACCGCGCGCTTGCCGGCAAAACGCATCTCACTCTCCATTTTTCGCGAGCATGGGAGCAGCGCCGGGGTCGGTCAATCGCACTCTTTGAAAGTGCGGTATGGAAATAATTCTCTCGATGCCCTTTTCGTCACCGTGAACTTGTTTCAGGGTCCACCCTGCCCCGAGCGGCAACGCTCGCGGCCATGGATGCTGAATGAAATCAGCATGACGATGGACAGGATGCCGATGGCGCTCGACCCCGAAACCTTCGACGCGTTGATCGACGGCGTGCGCCGCTTCGTCGCCGAACGGCTCCGCCCGCTGGAGGGTGCGGTCGAGGCGGCTGACGCCATCCCTGCCGACGTGGTCGCGGAAATGCGCGAACTCGGACTGTTCGGACTGTCGATCGCGGAGGAATACGGCGGGCTGGGGCTGACGATGCTGGAGGAGGCCAAGGTCGCGATCGAGCTGGGGCGGACTACGCCCGCGTTTCGTTCGACCTTCGGCACCAACGTCGGGATCGGCAGCCAGGGGCTGGTGATGGCCGGCACCCCCGAACAGAAGGCGCAGTGGCTGCCGCGGATCGCCAGCGGGGAGATCGTCACGAGCTTCGCGCTGACCGAACCCGACGTCGGCAGCGATTCGGGAGCGGTGAAGACCCGCGCGGTCAAGGACGGCGATGTCTACCGGCTGAGCGGGACCAAGCGCTACATCACCAACGCCGACAAGGCCGACCTGTTCACCGTCATGGCGC
>JAZKGJ010000164.1:0-6347 GCA_040385975.1 Pseudomonadota bacterium
TTCGTGCTGACGATCGGGACCGCGGTCGACGCCAACGTGCTGATCAACGAACGCATCCGCGAAGAGCGGCGGCGCGGGCGCAACGTCGTTACCGCGGTCGAGCTGGGCTACAAGGAAGCGTCGCGGACGATCTTCGAAGCCAACGTCACCCATGCGATTTCGGGGGTCATCATGCTGATCCTGGGGTCGGGGCCGGTGAAGGGCTTTGCGGTCGTGCTGCTGATCGGCATCTGCACCAGCGTCTTCACCGCGGTGACCTTCACCCGGATGCTGGTCGCGCAGTGGGTTCGCCGGAACCGCCCGACCGACATCAATATCTGACGAGTTGAGACCGCCATGCGCCTCCTGAAACTGGTCCCCGACAATACGAACCTGCCGTTCGTATCGCTGCGCTATTGGGCGTTCGGGCTGACGCTCGCGCTATCGCTGCTGGCGATCGGGTCGGTGTACTGGAAGGGACTGAACCTCGGCGTCGATTTCGTCGGCGGGCTGCTGATCGAGGAAAAGTTCGCGACCCCGCCCAGCCTGGACAAGGTGCGTCAGGTGGTCGATGGCCTGGGCGTCGGCGAAGCATCGCTCCAGACGCTGGGCAACGCCAACACCGTGTCGATCCGGCTGCCGGCACCCAATTCGGACGACCCCGGCGCGACCAACGCAGTGGTGGAAAAGGTTAGCAAGGCCCTCGAACAAAACTTTCCCGGCGCGCGTTTTTCGAAACAGGACGCGATTTCGGGCAAGGTCTCGGGCGAACTGGTCCGCAACGGCATCCTCGCAGTGGCGCTGGCGATCATCGGCATCGCGATGTTCGCGATTCTGCGCTTCGAATGGCAATTCGGGATCTCTACGGTGGCGGCGATCGTCCACGATTTGCTGATGACGTTGGGCTTCTTCGCGCTGACCCAGCTCGAATTCGACCTGAACATCGTGGCGGCAGTGCTGACGATCATCGGCTATTCGATCAACGACAAGATCGTGATCGACGACCGTATCCGCGAGAACATGCGCAAATACCGCAAGATGGAGATGCGCGAGCTGGTCGATCTGTCGGTCAACGAGACGCTGCCGCGCACCGTCATGACGTCGCTCACGATCCTGCTGGCGCTCGGCGCCCTGCTGTTCCTGGGCGGGCATGTGCTGCGCGGCTTCACCGCGGCGATGATCCTGGGCATCATCGTCGGGACCTATTCGTCGATCTACGTGTCGTCGTCGCTGTTGATCACATTGGGCTTGCGCGCCAATCCCGAGGCGGAAGGCCTGAAGCCCAACGCCGCCGACGGCGAACGGATCGCGGCGCGCGAGCGTTGAGGATGGACCGGGACGCCAGTGCTCCCGGGCCACTCATCCAAGGGTTTGCGGGCGGGGGCTTCCGGATTGACGGAGCGACCTATCCCGCGGTGCTGCTGACGTCTGAGAGCGCGACGCTCTGGTCTCCGCCGCCGCTGGCCGATCTTGCGGACAGCGACTTCGCAGCGCTCCTCGACGCGGCACTCGAGTTCATCCTGCTCGGTACCGGCGCGATTTTGCTTCGACCCCCTGCGGCCTTGCGCGCGGCGTTCGCGAAGCGCAGTCTGGGCCTCGAAGCGATGGACAGCCGCGCCGCCGCCCGCGCCTGGGGGGTGCTCCGTGGTGAAGGCCGGCGGATTGCCGCCGCGCTCTATCCGTTGCCCACAGAAGGAGAGGCTCGATGATCGTCACTTTGCTGGCTGCGCTTGCCGCCCAGTCCGCGCTCGCGGCAGCGCCCGACTACAAACAGGACGCCACCTGGCTGTGCCGGCCCGGGCGCAGCGATGCGTGCACGGTCGGCCAGGACGTCACGACCGTCGCCGCGAACGGCAAGCGCAAGATCGAGAAGTTCGTCGCCGCCAAGGCACCGAAGTTCGATTGCTTCTACGTCTATCCGACCGTTTCGACCGATCCCGGCGCGAACAGCGACATGACCGCCGACCCGGCCGAAAATCAGGTGGTGGCGGCGCAGGCGGCGCGCTTTCGCGCGCAATGCCGGGTGTTCGCGCCGCTCTATCGTCAGGTGACGCTCAGCGCACTGCGTGCAGGAATGATGACCGGCGCGCCGATCACCGGGCGCGAGCTGGCCTATGCCGACGTGAAGGCGGCGTGGGACGACTATCTCGCGCGCGACAATAATGGGCGCGGCGTGATCCTGTTCGGACACAGCCAGGGCTCGGGCCTGCTGAAGCAACTGATCGCGCGCGAGATCGAGGGCAAGCCGGTCGCGTCGCGGATGATCGCCGCCTATCTGGCGGGAACCAACGTCGTCCCCGGCGACCTGAAATCGACCCCGCCCTGCACCAGCGCGACGCAGACCGGCTGCGTCGTCGCGTGGGTCAGTTTCCGCAGCGATGCGCCGCCGCCCGCCAACAGCCGCTTCGGCACCGGTGCGTCGCCCGCGATCTGCGTCAACGCGGCGTCGCTGAACGGCGGCGAGGCGACGGCCCGCGCGATCTTCTCGACCACCGGGGTCGGCGCGTCGAGTGCGGCGATGGGGCCGTGGAGCAAGGACGGCCCGGCGGTCACGACGCCGTATGTCGCGGTCCCGGGGCTGATTTCGACCGAATGCGTGACGAAGGGCGGCTTCGGCTACCTCAACGTCACCGTGAATGCCGACCCGGCAGACGCACGGACCGACACGATCGTCGGCGACGTGATGGTCGGCGGCCAGATCCTGAAGGACTGGGGGCTGCACCTGGTCGACATGCCGGTGGTGATGGGCGACCTGGTTGCGCTGGCGGGCACGCAAGGCGCGGCGTGGGGCAAGGCCAAGCGCTAACGCGCGGCGACCAGTCCAGACAGGTGATCGAACAGCGCTGCGGTGTTGGCCTCCCACGTATAGCTCTCGGCAAATGCGCGCACCGCGGTGGGGGCGGGGGGTGAGGCGAGCAATTCGCCGATCGCCGCAGTGAAGGCGGCGTGGTCGCGCGCGACGACCTGGCCCGCGGCGGGGCCGGTGACCAGCTCGTGCGCGCCGCCGGCGTTGGTGATGACCACCGGCACGCCCGACGCCAGCGCCTCGACCCAGGCGTTCGCAAGCCCTTCGGACGTCGAGGCGAGCGCGAAGACATCGGCCGCACCGAGCAATGCGGGCAGGGCATCGTGCGCGACGCTGCCGAGCAGGCGGATGCGGTCGCCCACCCCTAGCGCAACGATCAGCGCTTCGAGCGCGGGCCGCGCCGGTCCCGCGCCCGCGATCAGCAGATTCACCCCCGGCAAGTCTGCGACCGCGCGGATCACGATGTCATGGCCCTTGCGCTCGATCAGCGCGCCGGTCGTCACGACCAGCGGACCAGCGAACCCCAGCGCCGCCTTCGCCGCGGCGCGGTCGCCGGGCATGAAGCGCGCCTGATCGACCCCGGTGCGGTGGACACGGATGCGTTCGGCGGGGATGCCGAGCGCGGCCATGTCGGCGCGCATCGCGTCGCTGACCGCGAGCACTCCGTCAGCACGCTGTCCGGCGCGCACGACCTGTCGCGCGGTGGCGGGCTGCATTCCCCAGAAATGGATGTCCGCGCCGCGCGCCTTGACCGAGACAGGCACCCCGAAGTGTGCGCCGAGTGCGACCGCGGCCACTCCGTCGGGGTAAAAGAAGCTCGCGTCGATCACGTCGAAAGCGAAGTCGCGGCGGATGTCGGTCAACAGCGGCACCAGCGCGCGGGTCAACGCGCGCGCATGGAAGCGCCCCTGCGTCCCCGGCAGCGCGACGAAGCGCGGTCGCCGCACGTCGAGCCCGCGCCAGTCCTCACGCTCGGGCAGCGCCGCCAGATCGCGGTAATGCGGATGCCGGGTCAGCGGCCATGGCGGCAGCCCGACCGGTGCCACCACCTGCAACACCACGTCGCGGTGGCGCGCCAGGCCCTGCGTCTGGCGCTCGACGAAGATCCCGAAATTGGGCCGGGTCGCGTCGGGGAACAGGCTGGACAGGGTCAGGACGCGGAGCATGGCGCTGGCCATAATGGCCAACGGTGGACTTTTCGTCACCCCGCCGTTACAGGCGCGCGCTTCCGGTCATGGTCATCCCTGGAGGCGTGGCGGGAAACACAACAAGCGTATTTCGGAGATTATTGATGAGCGATCAACTGACGCTCGCCGCCGAGACGCGCGACCGGGTTGGCAAGGGAGCCTCCCGGGCGCTGCGTCGTGATGGCCGCGTGCCCGCCGTGATCTACGGCAACAACGAAGACCCGTCCGCGATCCATCTCGAGGAAAAGGCGCTGATGAAGGCGCTGATGACCGGGCATTTCATGAATTCGGTGGTGATGGTCGGCGGGCAGCGCACGCTTCCCAAGGACGTCGCCTTTCACCCGGTCAGCGACCGGCCGATCCACGTCGATTTCCTGCGCATCTCGGAGCACGCGACGGTCCACGTCAACGTGCCGGTGGTGTTCGCCGATGAGGACGAATCGGTCTATCTCAAGAAGGGCGGCGTGCTGAACATCGTCGCGCACGAGCTCGAACTGGTCTGCGACGCCTCGGAAATTCCGAGCGAGATCAGGGTGTCGCTGAAGGGCCGCGAGATCGGCGACAGCATCCACATCGGCGACCTGACGCTGCCCAAGGGCGTTGCCCCGGCCGGCGGCGATACCGACCTGACGATCGCGACGATCGTCCCGCCGACGGTCCCGACCGCCGAGGACGACGCCGCCGACGCCGAAGTCGCCGAGACGCAGGCCGCGGAAGCTGCCGAAGCGAGCGATGTCGCCGAGGGTGATGACGCGGCAGATAAGGGCGAATGATCTAAGCCCTCTCCCGCCTTCGCGGGAGAGGGAGGGGACCGTCGCGTCGGCGACGGGAGGGTGAGGGTCGTCTTCTCTAGCCGCGGAAAAGAAGAAGACCCTCA
This sequence comes from Pseudomonadota bacterium, assembly GCA_040385975.1. GTDB lineage: Bacteria > Pseudomonadota > Alphaproteobacteria > Sphingomonadales > Sphingomonadaceae > Sphingomonas. The sequence goes on from JAZKGJ010000164.1 coordinate 4,850, forward strand.
CCCAACCCTCTCCCGTGAAGACGGGAGAGGGCTCCCTGTTGGAGGGAGAGCACGATGCAGATCTGGGCCGGGCTCGGCAATCCGGGGCCATCCTACGCGCTCCACCGGCACAATGTCGGGTTCATGGCGGCCGACGCGATCGCCGCGCTGCACGACTTCGCGCCGGTGAAAAAGCAGTTCCAGTCATGGACCCAGGAAGGCCGGCTCGGTCCCGACAAGGTGCTGCTGATGAAACCCGCGACCTTCATGAACGATAGCGGTCGCGCGGTGCGGGCGGCGCTCGACTTCTACAAGCTGGGGGTCGAGGCGCTGACGGTGTTTCACGACGAACTCGACCTGACGCCGATGAAGCTCAAGGTGAAGCAGGGTGGCGGGACCGCGGGCCACAACGGCCTGCGTTCGATCGACCAGCACCTCGGGCCGGATTTTCGCCGAGTCAGGCTGGGCATCGGCCATCCCGGTCACAAGGACCGCGTCACCGGCCATGTGCTCGGCAATTATCACAAGACCGAACTCGATGCCCTGAGCGATCTGCTGGGCGCGGTTGCGGCGGAAGCGCCCGCGCTGGCGGCGGGAGACGATCTGCGCTTCATGAACGACGTTGCGCTGCGGTTGCAGCCATGAGGGTCCGCGAACTTTTTCCGACGCGGCTGTACGACGGCACGGTCGATATCGCAGACCTCGCCGACGCATGCCGCGACCTCGCCGCGCAGGATCGCGCCGGGCAACGCTGGGCGAAGGACCACGGCTACCGCGGCTACACCAGCTACGGCTCGCTCGACGATTTGCCGTACCGCGACCCCGCCTTCGCCGACCTGGTCCGCGCGCTCGACAAGCACGTCGCGGCGTTCGCGAAGGCCAGCGGTTTCCAGCTCGCCAAGCGGCTCAAACTCGACAGCCTATGGGTCAACATCCTTAAATCCGGCGCCGCGCATTCGGGACACATCCATCCCCACAGCGTTGTATCGGGCACAGTCTATATCGAGACCCCGCCCGGCGCGGGCGCGATCCGGTTCGAGGATCCGCGACTTCTCATGCTGATGGCCGCACCGCTCGGCGACGAACGCTTCGTGCACGTCACGCCCGCGGCGGGGATGGTGCTGCTGTGGGAAAGCTGGCTGCGTCACGAGGTATTGGCGGGCAGCGCGAAGGCTGAACGGATCAGCGTGAGCTTCAACTACACCTGAAAGCGTGCCACCATCGGCCATGGCTACTCCCACCGCACCCGCCGCCCCGCTCGAACTGACGCTACGCGGCATCCTGCTCGGCGCGCTGCTGACGCTCCTGTTCACCGCCGCCAACGTCTATCTCGGGCTTAAGGTCGGACTGACCTTCGCGACCTCGATTCCCGCGGCAGTGATCTCGATGGCGGTGCTGCGCTATTTCGCCGATTCGACAATCCTCGAGAACAATATCGTCCAGACGATCGCGAGCGCGGCGGGGACGCTGGCGGCGATCATCTTCGTGCTGCCGGGGCTGGTGATGATCGGCTGGTGGC
>JAZKGJ010000165.1:0-7442 GCA_040385975.1 Pseudomonadota bacterium
CGCTGTCGACGGTCGGATCGTCGCGCACCCGGCTGATGTAGGTCGCATATTCGCCGACGCATTCGATCGGCGTCACGTAGCCGCCGTCCTCGCGCTTATCGACCAGCATCACCCCCGGTGCCTCGCGCAGGATGCGCTGGGCGGTCGCGGCGTCCATCTCGTCCTCAAACTCGATGTTGATCGCCTCGCTGTGCCCGACGAAGACCGGCACGCGCACGCACGTCGCGGTGATCTTGATCCTGGGGTCGAGGATCTTCTTGGTTTCGACCACCATCTTCCACTCTTCCTTGGTCGATCCGTCGTCCAGGAAGCTGTCGATATGTGGGATCACGTTGAACGCGATCTGCTTGGTGAACTTGCCCGGCACCGCGGGGTCGCCGACGAAGATGTTGCGGCTCTGCTCGAACAGTTCGTCCATGCCGGCCTTGCCCGCGCCCGACACCGATTGGTAGGTCGCGACCACCACCCGCTTGATCCGGGCCGCATCGTGGAGCGGCTTCAACGCGACGACCATCTGCGCGGTCGAACAGTTCGGATTCGCGATGATGTTGCGCTTGGTGTAGCCGGAAATCGCCTCCGGATTCACCTCGGGCACGATCAGCGGCACGTCGGGATCCATCCGATAGAGCGACGCATTGTCGATCACCGTGCACCCCGCCGCGGCAAAGCGCGGCGCATGCAGCGCGCTTCCCTCGCTGCCGATCGCGAACAGCGCCATGTCCCAGCCGGCGGGATCGAAATGCTCGATGTTCTGGACCTTCAGCATTCGCCCGGTCTCACCGAATTCGATCTCGTCGCCCTGACTGCGCGCCGACGCGAGCGCGGCGATTTCGTCCAGAGGAAATTGCCGGTCGGCGAGGATGTTGAGCATTTCGCGCCCGACATTGCCCGTCGCCCCGGCGACCGCGACCCGATATCCCATGCTCACGTCCTTCGAATTGTCGCGCCGCCCATAAGCCGGGCGGGCGTCACTTGCCAGCGCCGGGCTTGTCCTTGACGGCGCGGTTCAGGAACGCTTCGATCGTCGTCCAGACGTGAACGTCGCGCGCCGCGGCATGGGTCTTGCCCGGGTACAGCATCATCTCGAACGGCGTGTTGGTCGCCTGCATCCGCGCCGCGAAGGCGGTGGTATGGTCGAGCACGACATTGTCGTCCGCCATGCCGTGGATGACCAGCAGCGGAGCGCGGATTTTCGCCGCGTCGGCGATCGCGTCGGCGCGCTTGTACGCGGCGGCATCGCGTTCGGGCGTGCCCATGTACCGTTCGGTGTAGTGCGTGTCGTACAGCTCCCATCTGGTGACCGGCGCGCCCGCGACCCCCGCGGCATAGATCCCGCGGTCGGCCTCGAGCATCTTTAACGTCAGGTAGCCGCCGTACGACCAGCCATAGGTCGCGATCTTGTCGGCATCGACGAACGGCTGCTTGGCCAGCCATTTCGCCCCGGCGAGCTGATCGACCACCTCCACCCCGCCCATCGCGCGATAGAGCTGATCGAGGAACGCGCGGCCGCGATTGGCCGACCCGCGGTTGTCGATCTGAAAGTAGATCCACCCCCGGCTGACCCAATATTGCGCCAGCGCGCCTTCCCAGTCGCGCGCGACCTGTTGGTTGGTCGGCCCGCCGTAATGCTGGAAGAACACCGGATAACGCTTGCCGGGTTCGAGCACCGGGGTGATCATCTGCCAGTGCAGGTCGCTCCCGTCGGCGGCCTTGATCGTCCCGAACTCGGTCGGGCGGTGTGCGGCGAGATACGGATAATATGGATGTCCCGCGACGATCCGGTTCTCGTTGACCCACGCCAGCCGCTTGCCGTCGCGGTCGGCTAGATAGACCTGGGTCGGCTGACCGGGGTTCGACCGCCGCACGATCAGCCGCGATGCGTCGCCGTTGGCGGTTGCGGCGTTGCTCCACCCCGGCTCGGTCAGCCGCACCGGCTTCGCCCCCGGCTTCATCGCTTGGCGGTAGAGGTGGGTTTCCAGCATGCCGTCAGCCTTGCCGGTGAAGAACAGCTCGCCGCGCGCCTCGTCGACGCCGGTCAGCTCGCTCACCACCCAGCGTCCCTTGGTCAGCTGCGTCCACCGCCCCTTGGCGAAGCGGTAGAGATGCCCGAACCCGTCGCGCTCCGACCACCACAGGATGCTGCCGTCCTTCAGGAACCGGTAATTGTCGCTCAGGTTAACCCAGCTGTTCGGCGCGGCGCGTTCGGTGAATATCGAAGTCGCCCTGCCGGTGGCGGGATCGACCCGGAGCAGGTCGAGCCGGGTCTGCGCACGGTCCTGACGCTGGACATACAACGCCGACCCATCCGGGGACCAATCGACCCGCGCCAGATAGATGTCGCGCTCGTTGCCCAGATCGACCTTGACCCGCGCCGACCCGTCGGGTGCCATCACCCACAATTCGATCAGCACGTTGGGCGTCCCCGCGGCGGGGTAGCGCTGTTCGAACACCCGCGTGCCGTCGGCGCCGATCGCGGCCCGCGTGACCGTCCCGACCGGCGCTTCGTCATAGCGCGCCACCGCGATCCGCGTGTCACCCGGTGCCCACCAATAGCCGGTATGGCGGTCCATCTCTTCATCGGCGACGAATTCGGCTTCGCCCCAATGCACTGTCCCGGCACCGTCTGGGGTCACCCGCCGGGCTTCGCCACCGGCCAGCGGTTGCACGAACAGATTCTGATCGCGCACGAAGCTCAGGAAGCCGCCTGCCGGGCTGACCGCCGGATTGAGCTCGCCCGCCGGGGTGGCGGTCAATCGCCGCACCTTCCCCGCCAGATCGGCCAGATAGAGGTCGCCGTCGAGCGGCACCAGGATCGCCTTGCCGTCCGGCGTCCAGTCGTACGCGACGATCCCGGTCTTGCCGGTCAGCGACCGGTCACGCTCGCGCTGCATCTTCTCGGCTTCGGACAGCTCGGCGCCGGTTCCGACACGCTTGCTGTCGACCAGCATCCGCTCCGCCCCGGTGCGCGTATCGACCGCCCACAGGTCGAACCGCGTCCGCTCGTCGGGCCGTGGCCGCAGCGACGTCAGCAGCGTCCCGTCGGGCGACAGCTTGAGCGACTGCGGCTGCGCGCCGTTCAGGTCGGGGCTGGCGAACACCCGCTCCAGCGTCAACGCTTTGGGCGCAGGTTCAGCCGCCATCGCCGCCCCGCCGATCAACATTGCCAGCCACCAGATTCGCATCGCTCGCCCTCACAATCATCGCACTGTGGGGAAAAGCGACGGCCTGGGCAATGTCAGCTCCGAAACGGCAGCCGCCGGCCCGCGACGATCGAGCGCCACGCCCATTCGACGGGCGCAATGCGGTAGCGCCGCACCCACCAGTTCGCCCAGACCAGCAGCAGCAGATTGACCGCCGCCGCGGTCAGCATCAGCGCCAGCCAGCCCTGTTTGCCGTACAGACCGAGTGCGAACGGCGGATACAGCAACCAGAGGCAGATCAGCGTCTGGCCGATGTAGACGCTGAGCGCGGTCCGTCCCGCCGCCTCGAACGGGCGCAGCAGCCGCGCCCCCGCCACGCTCTTCAGCAGCAGGTGGATCAGCGCGATATGCCCGAGCGTCGTCGCCAGCCGCGCCGGTTCGTACATCGCCCACGTGATCGACGGCGAATCGTCGAAGCGCATCTCCGTCATCGCTCCCAGCGCGCGGGCGGTGAACCCGACCCCATACCCGATCAGCAACAGGCCCACGTAGAAGCGCTGCGACCGTTCGCCCTGGATCACCCCCCATTTGAACAGCGCCGCGCCGATCAGCATCACCGACACGGCTTCCCACAGCACGAACACCTCGATCCCCTTGCTCTGGAAATACCAGGCACCGCGCCATTGCGCCTCCGCCCAGCTCGCGAAAGTGCCGGTCCGCGCCTTGTCTTCGGCGGCGACCTGCTTTGTTTCTGCGGCGCGGGCATCGGCGCGGCGCTTGCGGCCGTCCTGCACCTCCTTGACCAGCGTCGCCTGTTCCTTGCTCAGCTTGCCGCCCGCCGCCTTGACCTGCTCCAGCCGCGCCGCCTCCGCGCGCTTGGCGGGCACGGTGAGATAGCTGTATCCGCCGCCGCCCAGTTGCAGGACCGCCATCAACAGCCCGATCGCGACCAGCGTCTTCGGCCCCAACCGCCGGAACAGGAACGCCACCAGCGCCGCCAGCCCGTAACTATGCAGAATATCGCCCGGCCACAGCAGGACCAGCACGTGGACCACACCGAACGCGAACAGGACCAGGTTGCGCCAGTAATAGCCCTTCAGCACGGCCCACGGGCCGAACAGCCAACCGGCGACCTTGCGCAGCCGCCCGCCCTCGCCGCTCCGCGCGACCGCGCCGGCGGCGCGCTCGGTCAGGATCACCATGCCGACCCCGAACAGCATTTCCAGCAGGCAGCGCGCGGTCCCGTCGGCCAGCACCGCGCGCAGAAACCAGGCGACCTGATCGTACCATTGCCAGCCGATGTGCCGGACATCGCCGAACGAGGCGTACAGCGACGCGCCCATGTCGTTGATGTTCATGAACAGGATGCCGAGGATCGCGATCGCGCGCATCACGTCCAGGCTGGCGACGCGCGGCGCGCCGTCGGGCTCGTGTGCGGTCGTCATCACGGTATCGGTCATCACGCCTTCCCCCAAAGGTGCCGGTCGTGATTAGCGGTCACCGCGCGCCGCACAAACGAAAACGGCCGCCCGCTCGCGTGGAGGGGCGGCCGACGATCGGATGCTCGAACAGTCTATTCGGCGGCGGCGGTATCCGCGACCGGCCGCGTGTCGCGACGCTCGGCGATGCGCGCCGATTTGCCGGTCCGGCCACGCAGATAGTACAGTTTCGCACGCCGGACCGCGCCCTTGCGGACGACGGTGATGCTGTCGATGTTGGGCGAATACAGCGGGAAGACGCGCTCGACGCCCTCACCGAACGAAATCTTCCGCACGGTGAAGTTGGAGCCCATGCCCTTGTTCGAGCGCGCGATGCACACGCCTTCGTAATTCTGGACGCGGGTGCGTTCGCCTTCGACGACCTTGACGCCGACCTTCAGCGTATCGCCAGGGCGGAAGTCGGGAATGCTCTTGTTTTCGGTGATCTTGGCGATGTTCTCCGCCTCGATCGTCTGGATCAGGTTCATGTCTTCGAACTCTCGTCTTCATGCCGCGCGCCAGAGGGCGACTGAACCCGAGCACCGTCATGGCGCTCCCACAGGTCCGGCCGCCGTAGCCGTGTATCGGTCGCGGCCTGTGACTTGCGCCACGCCGCGATCCTCGCATGATCCCCCGATCGCAGCACTTCGGGGATCGTGCGCCCTTCCCACATCGGTGGTCGGGTATAATGCGGGTATTCGAGCAGCCCCGTTTCGAAGCTCTCATCATCCCCGCTGGAAGCCGCGCCCATTACGCCGGGGAGCAGCCGAACGCAAGCGTCGAGCAGCACCAGCGCGGCGACCTCGCCCCCCGACAGCACATAGTCGCCGATCGACACTTCTTCGACATCGCGCGCGGCGAACAGCCGCTCGTCGAATCCCTCGAACCGTCCGCACAGCAGCACCGCGCCGGGCCCCGCGGCGAGGTCACGCACCCGTGTCTGCGTCAGCGGGCTTCCGCGCGGCGTCAGCGCCAGCACCGGTCGCCCGGCGGGGACACTGTCTAGCGCCGCCGCGACCACATCCGCGCGCAGCACCATCCCCGCCCCGCCCCCGGCGGTCGTGCCATCGACGCTGCGATGCTTGTCGGTCGCGAAGTCGCGAATCTGGACGGTCTCGAGCGACCAGATTCCCTCCCCCAGCGCGCGCCCGGCGAGCGAGTGACCGAGCGGCCCCGGAAACATTTCCGGGTACAGCGTCACGACGGTCGCGGCGAACGTCACCGGGCCCAGTTTTCGACTTGCAAGTGCGCAATGCCGGCGAAATCGCTCTCGTTCGCTGTCACCAACGTCACCCCCAGCGCCAAGGCATGGGCGGCGATCAGATGGTCGAACTTGCCGCGTTGAAACGGCAGCGCGCAATAAGAGATGGCCGCATCGACGCCGAACGGCACCACGGTGCAGATCGCAAAGAATGCGTCGGTCGTGCGGAGAGCGGCCGCGTCGGAGCGATCGACGCCGCGCATGACTTCGGCGTAGCAAATCGCCGAGGTGACTATTGTGCCGGGCAGGTAGCGCTCCATTCGATCGCGCGCCGCATCGGACAAGCCCTCGATCAGATAGATGCAGATATTCGCGTCGAGCAGAAAGGCCGGATCAGCCACGCTTCAGCAACTTGCCGCCCCAATCCAGTTCGCGCGGTTCCATCACGCGTTCCTCGGAAGTCAGTGGCCGCAAGCCGGCACCCGCGCCATAAATCCCGGTCAAATCGATCCGCTTTGGCTCGTCCGACGCCGGCGCGATCGCGAAACCGCCGCGTTCCTCCCGCACGATCATTTCCTGGCCCTCCTTGAACCCGAGCGCCTTGGGCAGCCGCAACGCGACCGAATTGCCCGACTTGAACACCTTCGCGCGATATTCCTTGCCCACCGGAACCTCCGTATATACCGAAATGTATATACGTGCGGAGCGCGTGACACAATGTACGACTGTGCGATCATCGGCGGCGGGCCGGCCGGGCTGACCGCGGCGATCTATCTCGCGCGCTTCCACCTGTCGGTCGCGCTGTTCGATTCAGGCGACAGCCGCGCCGCACTAATCCCCTGCACGCACAATCACGCGGGTTACCCCGGCGGGGTGAAGGGCACCGAGCTGCTGCGCCTGATGCAAGGGCAGGTCGCCGAGTTCGGGGTCGATTATCGTACCGCCACAGTCAGCCGCGTCGCGCCCGAGGGTCACGAATTCCTGATCGAGCGCGACGGCGACGACATGCGTGCACGCACGGTCCTGCTCGCGACCGGGGTCGTCAACCACCGCCCCGACATGGAACCGGCGGAACACGACACGGCGCTCGCCGCGGGTTTGCTACGCTATTGCCCGATCTGCGACGGCTATGAAGTGACCGACCGGCGCGTCGGGGTGATCGGCACCGGCGACCACGGGATGCGCGAGGCACTGTTCCTGCGCGGCTTCACCCGCGACGTGACGCTGATCGCCCCGGGCGCGGCGCACGACCTCGACGCCACCTGCCGCGCCAAGCTCAACGACGCGGGTATCGTCCACCTCGACGGGCCGTGCACCCCGATCCGGATCGACGGCGACGCGATCGTCGTCAGCACCCCCGGCGGCGACCAACGCTTCGACAGCGTCTATCCAGCGCTCGGCTCGCACATCCGCTCCGAGTTAGCGGTCGCGGCGGGCGCGGCAGCATCGGGCGAAGGCTGCCTCGAAGTCGACAGTCATCAGCAGACCAGTGTCCCCGGGCTGTTCGCGGCAGGCGACGTGGTGCTCGGGCTCGATCAGATCAGCCACGCGATGGGCGAAGCGGGGGTCGCGGCGACCGCGATCCGGAATCTACTGAATGAGCGGAGGCCGATCAGGCGGTAG
>JAZKGJ010000166.1:0-12241 GCA_040385975.1 Pseudomonadota bacterium
CCGCCGAGATCGAGGCGCGCTGGTACGCGCATTGGGAAGCGACCGGCCAGTTCCGTCCCGACCGCCCGGGGGCGGAGCCGTGGACGATCGTCAACCCGCCGCCCAATGTCACCGGCAGCCTCCACATCGGCCACGCGCTCGACAACACCTTGCAGGACATCCTGACGCGTCACGCGCGGCTGCAGGGCAAGGACGCGCGCTGGGTGGTGGGCACCGATCACGCCGGCATCGCGACGCAGATGGTGGTCGAGCGCCAGCTGAGCGAGCGGCAGGACAAACGCACCAACTACAGCCGCGAGGATTTCGTCGCGAAGGTGTGGGATTGGAAGGCGGAAAGCGGTGGCGAAATCACCCGCCAGCTGCGCCGGCTCGGCTGCTCGATGGACTGGGCGAACGAGCGGTTCACGATGGACGAGGGTTTTTCGAAGGCCGTCCTGAAGGTCTTCGTCGACCTCTACAACGAAGGCCTGCTCTACCGCGACAAGCGGCTGGTGAACTGGGACCCGGGCCTGGGCACCGCGATCAGCGATCTCGAGGTCGAGACCCGCGAGATCAACGGCCAATTCTGGCACCTGCGCTATCCGTTGGCGGACGGCAGTGGGGACATCTCGGTCGCCACCACCCGGCCCGAGACGATGCTCGCCGACATGGCGGTCGCGGTGAATCCGACGGACGAACGCTACACCGCGCTGATCGGGCAGCAGGTGCGGCTGCCAATCACCGGGCGGTTGATCCCGATCGTCGCCGACGACCACGCCGAACCTGAACTCGGCAGCGGCGCGGTCAAGATCACGCCGGGGCACGACTTCAACGATTTCGAGGTCGGCAAACGCGCCGGGTTCAAGGCGGGCGACATGCTCAACATGCTCGATGCGCAGGCGCGTGTCGTGCAGACGAGCGATGGGCTCATTCCCGCCGACCTGATCGGGCTGACCACCGCGGAAGCGCGCAAGCGGGTCGTCGCGCTGCTCGACGAAGCCGGCCTGCTCGAACGCGTCGAAGACCGCGTCATCCAGACCCCCTACGGCGACCGCTCGGGCGTGGTGATCGAACCGTGGCTGACCGACCAATGGTATGTCGACGCCGCGACTCTGGCGAAGCCGGCGATCGAGGCGGTGCGCTCGGGCACGATTCGGATCGTGCCGAAAACGTGGGAAAAGACCTTCTTCAACTGGATGGAAAACATCCAGCCGTGGTGCGTGTCCCGGCAATTGTGGTGGGGGCACCGAATCCCGGCGTGGTTCGGCGACGACGGCAAGATCTACGTCGCGCTCAGCGAGGGCGAGGCGCAAGCGCAGGCCGGAACAGGGGTTGCGCTCCGGCAGGATGAGGACGTGCTCGACACCTGGTTCAGCTCGGCGCTCTGGCCGTTCGCGACGCTTGGCTGGCCGGACGATGACACCGCCGAAAATCCATTCGTCCTGAGCGAAGTCGAAGGACGGGCGGCAAGCGATGTGCGTGCGACACGTGCTTCAACTTCGCTCAGCACGAACGGTGTCGGGGATGCCGTCGTCCCGCATTGGCAACTCCATGGCCGTTATCCCAATGACATCCTGATTTCCGGCTTCGACATCCTGTTCTTCTGGAACGCGCGGATGATGATGCAGGGCATCCACTTTATGGGCGATGTCCCGTTCAAGACGCTCTACCTCCACGGCCTGGTCCGCGCCGCCGACGGGCAGAAGATGTCCAAGTCGAAGGGCAATACCGTCGATCCGCTCGGGCTGATCGACCGCTACGGCGCCGACGCGCTGCGCTTCTTCATGGCGGCGATGGAAAGCCAGGGCCGCGACATCAAGATGGATGAGAAGCGGGTCGAGGGCTATCGCAACTTCGCGACGAAGCTGTGGAACGCGAGCCGCTTCTGCCAGGCGAACGGAATCGGCGGCAGCACGACGCTCGACCCGCCGGTCGCGATCACCGCGGTCGACAAATGGATCGTCGGCGAATGCGTGAAGACCGTTCAGGCGGTCGATCTCGCGCTGGCCGAATTGCGCTTCGATGCCGCGGCGAACGCAATCTACCAGTTCGTGTGGAGCCAGTTCTGCGACTGGTATCTCGAGCTCATCAAGCCGCCCCGCGACGGCGACGAACCCGGCGCGATGCCCGCCGAGACGAAGGCGGTCGCGGGTTGGGTGCTCGACCAGATCCTGGTGCTGCTTCACCCGTTCATGCCGTTCATCACCGAGGAATTGTGGCACGCGCTGGCGGAGCGCGAGCATGATTTGCTCGTCGCGCACTGGCCGATGGCGGATGCCAAGTCGCTAGATTTGGCGGCGGGGCGCGAGGTCGAGTGGCTGATCCGTTTGATCGGCGAGATTCGTGCCGCGCGGACCGAACTCAACGTACCGCCCGGTGCGCGGCTGCCGCTGCACGTGCGCGATCCCGGGACGGAAACAACCGAGCGGCTTGCACGAAACGCAGCGGTGCTGAGGCGCATGGCGCGGGTCGAACTGAGCGCCAGTGACGTGGCGGGCGGCGCGGCGCAGGTAATCGTTGACGAAGCGACCTTCGTTCTCCCGCTTGACGGCGTGATCGACCTCGCCGCCGAACGCGACCGCCTGAGCAAGGCGATCGACATGGCCGCAAAGGACCGCGACGCGCTCGCTGGCCGCCTCGCCAACGCGAGTTTCGTCGAACGGGCCAAGCCCGAAGCGGTCGAAAAGGCCCGCGCCGACCACGCCGACCGCGCGGCCGAGGCCGAGCGGCTGACCGCAGCGCTGGCGCGGCTCGGGTGAACGGCCAACGCGACCTGACCACCGGCGCAATCGGGCCGACGTTGCTCGCGTTTGCGCTGCCGACGCTCGCCTCGAACATCCTGCAATCGCTCAACGGCTCGATCAATGCGGTCTGGGTCGGGCGCTTTCTGGGCGAGGATGCGCTGGCCGCGACCTCGAACGCGAACCTCATCATGTTCCTGATGTTCGGGGCGATCTTCGGGTTCGGGATGGCGGCGACGATCCTGGTCGGACAGGCGTGGGGGCGGCGCGATTACGTCGCGGCGAAACGCGCGTTCGGCTCGGCGATCGGGTTGGTGCTGGCGGGGTCGGTCGTGCTCGGCGCGGTCGGCTGGGCGGCGACGCCCGCCATCCTGCGCGCGCTGGCGACGCCGGGGGAGGCGATGGCGCTGGCGGAAACCTATTTGCGCGTCATCTTCCTCGGGTTGCCGGCGTCGATGCTGCTGGTGCTGATGATGATGGGGCTGCGCGGAACCGGCGATTCGCTGACGCCGCTGTGGTTCATGGGGCTGAGCGTCTTGCTCGACAGCGGGCTCAACCCGGTCTTCATCCTGGGGATCGGCCCGGCCCCGGCGATGGGAATCGCGGGGTCGGCGGTCGCCACGCTGATCGCCAACGCGGTCGCGGTCGCGGCGCTGATCGGGTGGATCGCGTGGCGTGATTTGCCGCTCAAAATCGGGCGCGGCGAGTTCCATTATCTGCGCCCCGACCCGGTGCTGGCGCGCACGATCGTCGCCAAGGGGTTGCCGATCGGCGCGCAGATGCTGGTCATCGCCACCGCCGCGCTCGCGATGATCGGCCTGGTCAATCAGGAAGGCGTCGCGACCACCGCGGCGTACGGTGTCACGCAGCAGCTCTGGGCCTATATCCAGATGCCGGCGATGGCGATCGGCGCGGCGGTCAGCGCGATGGCGGCGCAGAATATCGGCGCGGGGCGCTGGGACCGGGTGAGCGAAATCACGCGGGTCGGGCTGCTCTTCAATGTCGCGATGACCGGGGTGCTGATCGCGGTCGGGTTGTTCTTCGACCGTGCCATCCTCGGCCTGTTCCTGGCGGAGGGGAGCGCGGTGCTGCCGATCGCGCAGCATATGAGCTACATCGCGACGTGGAGTTTCCTGCTGTTCGGCGGGACGATGGTGCTGTTCGGGGTAGTCCGCGCGAACGGCGCGGTGTGGGGACCGCTCGCGATCCTGTTCATCGCGATGTTCCCGGTCCGGATCGGGTTCGCGTTGGCGCTGCGCCCGTGGCTCGGCGCCGATGCGCTTTGGTGGAGCTTCCCGATCGGGTCGGCGGTGACGGTCGGGCTCGCGACGCTCTACTACCTTTACGGCGACTGGCGACAGGGGCGGCCCGACCAGCCCGACGAAGCGGAGTGCGAGCAGCGTTCGCACGCCACGCTCGAACCCTCCGGCACGCTCAAGCCGGCGGGTTAGGGACCATCACCTCGATCACCCCAGCCGCGATGCTGGCGGTGACCGGCGTCCTGGCCAGCACTTCGCCGTCGATCGAGATCGGCAGCGGCGGCACGGTCGCGATCTTCAGGCTTTTGCCGTGGAAATCGCGGGTGTCGTCATGGCGCGCGTCGAGCCGCAGGACGCTGGCGGCCCAGTTACGGACGAGCCGGCGCTTGAAATGACCGACCACCGCCTGCACCACGATCTCGCCCGAATCGACCTTGGCGCGGTCCACCAATTCGGTGCCGCCATGGTAGGGCCCGTTGGAGATGCGCACCTCGGTCACTTTCAGCCGCACCGCGTCCGCGCCTTCGCCGACGATCAGCGTGAACGGCCTGAATTTGACGAACTGATAGGCGGCCCAAGCGAGATAGCCGGCGCGTCCCGCGACCTTTTTCAGCCCGTGCGGCACCGTCTGCGCGATCTGCGGCGACAGGCCAAGCGCTGCGCAATTCGCGAAATAATCGCCGTCGATCTTGCCGAGGTCGATCCGCCGCGGCCGCCCGGTCTTCAATACCTCGACCGCGCCCGCCACGTCGAGCGGGATGCCGAGCGTGCGCGCGAAGCTGTTCGCGGTGCCGAGCGGCAGCACGCCGAGCACGACACCCTTGCCGACCAGCAGGTCGACCAGACCGCTGATCGTGCCGTCGCCCCCCCCGAGGATGACCAGCTCGGGCTTTTTCGCGAGCGCCGCCTCGACGGTCGCTTCCAGTTCGTCCGGATCGTCGACCGCGTGTGCGTCGACCGGAAACGGCAGGCCGTCCATCGCCGCGCAGGCTTCCGCGAATTGCCGCTGCCCGGTGCGCGACTGCGCGTTGACGATCAACGCCGCGGATTTAAATGAAGACACGCACGGTTCCGGGATAATTTCACCAGCGTAACGCTTGCGCGGGGCAGGTCGATCCACCACAAGTCGGGGCCATGTCCGCCCGCTATCCCGCGCTTCGGCTTCGCCGCACCCGCGCGAGCGCGTGGAGCCGGCGTTTGCACGCGGAGACCGCACTCACCCCCGCCGACCTGATCTGGCCGCTGTTCATCGCCGACGGGCGGGGAGTCGAGGAACCGATCGCGAGCCTGCCCGGGGTATCGCGCTGGTCGATCGACGGCATCGTCGCGCGGGCGAAAGAGGCGCGCGAGCTGGGCATTCCATGCGTCGCCTTGTTCCCCAATACGCCCGCCGGGCTGCGCAGCGCGCGGGGTGAGGAAGCGCTCAATCCCGACAATCTGATGTGCCGCGCAATCCGCGCGCTCAAGGACGCGGTGCCCGAGATCGGCGTACTGACCGACGTCGCACTCGATCCCTATACCGCGCACGGCCATGACGGGCTGGTCGATGACGCGGGCTATGTCCTGAACGACGACACCAGCGTGGTGCTGGTCGAGCAAGCGGTCAACCAGGCACGTGCCGGGGCCGATATCATCGCCCCCAGCGACATGATGGACGGCCGGGTCGGCGCAATCCGCACCGCGCTGGAAAGCGACGGGCATCACAACGTCCAGATCATGGCCTACGCGGCCAAATACGCGAGCGCCTTTTACGGTCCGTTTCGCGACGCGGTCGGGTCGCGCGGGCTGCTGAAAGGCGACAAGAAGACCTATCAGATGGATAGCGCCAACGCGGAGGAGGCGCTGCGCGAAGTCGCGCTCGACCTGGCGGAGGGCGCCGACAGCGTGATGGTCAAGCCCGGATTGCCGTATCTCGACATCGTCTGCCGCGTGAAGCAGCGCTTCGAAGTGCCGGTCTTCGCATACCAGGTGTCGGGCGAATATGCGATGATCGAGGCGGCCGCCGCGGCTGGAGCAGGGGAGCGCGATGCGCTGGTGCTGGAGACTTTGCTGGCGTTCAAGCGGGCGGGCTGCACCGGCGTGCTGACCTATCACGCGGCCCATGCGGCGAAGCTGCTCGGGTGATCGACACCGAGCGGCTGCTCTTGCGCCCGATCGCGCCGCGCGACCATGCTGCATTGATGGCGCAGTCGCAGGACGCCGAGACGATGCGCTTCCTGCTGCCGGTCCCCGACCAAGCCGCGTTCGATGCGATGATCGAGCGGCTGACCGCGTCGCAGGCGACCAAGGGCTACGCGTTCTGGACGATCGAGCGGCGCGACGACGGCGCGTTTCTGGGCCTGTGCGGGCTGAAGGATGGCGCGCCCGACACGCCGATCGCCGATGATGTCGAAATCGGCTGGCGGTTGGGCCGCGACTATTGGGGACGGGGCTTCGCGCGCGAGGCTGCGTCGGCGACGCTCGAATGGGCCTGGGTGAATACCGCCGCACCGCAGATCGCCGCGATCACGGTACCGCAAAACGTCGCGAGCTGGGGGCTGATGGAGCGGCTCGGCATGACGCGCGACTTGGCTGGCGATTTCGATCATCCGCTCGTGCCGAACGACAGTCTGCTACGCCGCCACATCACCTATAGCATCGCGCGCCCGGCATGACCGTCGCGCCACCGCAGATGCGGATGATGTTCGTCGCGACCATCTTGGCCAGCAGCTTCCTGCTGTTCCTGGTCCAGCCGCTGGTCGCGCGGATGGCGCTGCCCCGGCTGGGGGGCGCGCCGGCGGTGTGGAATTCGGCGATGCTGGTGTACCAGGCGCTGCTGCTGGGCGGCTATGCCTATGCCCATGCGCTGGGCCGGGTCCGGCCTGCGGTGCAGGCGGCAATCCATCTCGCGCTGCTGGTCGTCGCCATGCTGTGGCTGCCGATCGGGCTCGTCGCGATGGACCTGCCCGCCGATGCCGAACCGGCGGTCTGGGTGCCGTGGCTGCTGGCGCTGTCGATCGGGCCGTTGTTCTTCGCGATTTCCGCGCAGGCACCGCTGTTGCAACGCTGGTTCAGCGTCGCGAGCGGCGGAAGTGACCCCTACGCGCTCTACGCCGCCTCGAACCTGGGCAGCTTCGCGGGGCTGATCGCCTATCCGTTGCTGGTCGAGCCGCAGCTGGCGCTGGCCGGACAGAGCAATCTTTGGAGCGCGGGCTATGTCGTGGTGGCGCTGCTCGTCGCCAGCTGCGCGTGGCTGCTACCGCGCGGTGCGGCGGCGCCCGTCCACACCGCACCGGTCAGCGCCGCGCCGACCCGCTGGCGGGTGTTCTACTGGATAGCGCTCGCGCTGGTGCCGTCGGGGCTGATGCTCGCGACGACCACCTACATCACCACCGATATCGTCGCGATGCCGCTGTTGTGGGTCATTCCGCTCGGGCTCTACCTGCTGAGCTTCAGCGTTGCCTTCGCCGCGCGTCGCGATGTCGCGGATACCCTGACCAAGGTCGCGCCGATCACGATCCTGCTGTTCGGCGGGATCATGATGAACGGGTATCAGGCGAAACCCTATTACAACGCGATGCTCGCGCTCGGGCTGCTGTTCATGGTGTCGGTCGCGCTGCATACCGCGTTGTTTCGCGCGCGGCCCGAGCCCGACCGGCTTACCGGCTTCTACCTAGCGATGTCGGTCGGCGGCGCGCTCGGCGGGATCTTCGCCGGCCTGATCGCGCCGGTCGTGTTCGACTGGACCTGGGAATATCCAATTCTGGTGCTCGCCGCCGGCGCGCTGGTGCCGCAGCACTGGTTCATCGACCCGATCCGGCGGCTGTGGACGGGCAACCGGCAATGGGCGCGGATTGCCGCGCTGGCGACCGGGCTGGTGCTGGTCATCCTGATCGCGCTGCTGCTGCGGGAGAGCGACGGCAGCCTGTCGCGCGCGCAGACCGGCCCCGCGTTCGCGGCGATCACGATCGTCGGGCTGGTCGCGATCGGCAACCGCCCGGTCTTCCTGTTGGTGCTCGCGGTCTCGCTGTTCGTCTTCGGCGGGTGGCGCTCGCTCGGGATGAGTCTGGCGGGCGATACGCGGACGCGCAGTTACTTCGGCGTCTATACGGTCAGCGAGACGCCCCGCCTGCGGCAGCTGTCGCACGGGACGACGGTGCACGGCATCCAGCTGACCGAAACCCCCGGGCTGGAGGCATTGCCAACCAGCTATTACGTGCCGGGGTCGGGGGTTGGGCAGGCGATGCTGGCCGCCGATGCGCTGTACGGCGCGCGGGCGCGGATCGGGGTGGTGGGGCTCGGCACCGGCACGCTCGCCTGCTACGCCCGCCCGGCGCAGCGCTGGCGCTTTTTCGAAATTGACCCGGCGGTCGTGACAATCGCACGCGACGATGGCCGCTTCACCTTCCTGAAGCGCTGCCTGCTCAACCCCGATATCGCGATCGGTGACGCACGGCTCCGGTTGGCCGAACAGGCGAATGCGAGCCTCGACCTGCTCGCGCTCGACGCCTTTTCGTCGGATTCGGTGCCGATGCACTTGATGACGGCGGAAGCGTTCGCGACCTATGCGCGGGTGCTGGCGCCCAACGGCCTGTTGCTGGTCCATATCTCGAACCGTTTCCTCGACCTGCGCCCCGTGGTGTCGGCGGCGGCGATCGCGGGCGGCTGGCACGCCGCGGAGCTGGTCTATTACCCCGACGCACTGTCGAAGACGCAGGGCGGGACGGTGTCGGCGTGGATTGCGCTGTCGCGGGATCGTGCGTCGATCATGACCCTGAAGCAGCGCGATGCGAGTTGGGCGGCGTTGCGGCGCTACCCGGGGTTCACGCCATGGAGCGACGATTATTCATCGATCCTGCCGCTCGTGAAAGGCCTCTAGAGCGGGAGCGTCGCCTTGCGCTGCGCCACCAGCGCGGTGACCCGGTCCACCTCGGCGTCGGTATCGACCCGCGCGGCCTCGAGTGCGGGATAGCCGGGCTTGCCCTCGCCGGCGCGCGCGATCGCCAGCTGCTCCAGATCGGTCAGCACCCCGAGCAGCGCCGCACGGTGTTCGTCGAGCGCCGCCAACGCGGTCTGCGCATCGAGCCATGCGTCGCTCCCGACCGCCGCGTTTGCCCCCGCCGCGAGCCGCGCCGTGGCGGTGCGGTCCGCCGCGGCGAACGCCGAGCTGGCCTTGTCGCGCGCCGCGATCAGCCCGGCGATCTCGGCGTCGAGCGCGGGATCTGGCGAAGCGACCGCGGCCTCGCGCACCGGCTCGGCATCGCTGCGCGCTTCGATGTCGCGCGGCAGCAGCGAGGGTATCTGCCCTTGGTCACGCGTGCAGCCGACCACCGCGAGCGTCACGATCAGCAGCGGGAGGGCGCGCGTCATTCCCGCGGCTCTATGAGGCGGCGGCAGCGCGCGCAACGGGGTTGCGCTGGGGGGGACCCCCCTCTATGGCCCCACTTCCCGCGCGCCCGTAGCTCAGCTGGATAGAGCATCAGACTACGAATCTGAGGGTCGGACGTTCGAATCGTTCCGGGCGCGCCAATTTTTTCAACAGCTTGGCTTTCGCGGGTCACCGCTGATTGATGCGCGCGCGGCGCGTAGCGGAAGCGTCCGCCGCTCGGGTGCGGCTGTCCCTCGCATCGCGCGAACGATCAGCGCGTAGCGGTCTGCGGAAATGGGTCGTGAATGCGCGCACGACCGGATAGAACGCATGAATCACAGGGGGACCGGCGCGGACGTGCGAAGACTCGACGGTTGGAAGGCGATCGCCGGGTATTTCGGGCGTGACCGCTCGACGGTCATGCGCTGGGCGCAGGACCGCGAGCTGCCGATCCACCGGATGCCGGGCGGTAAGCAGGGTTCGGTCTTCGCACTCGAAAACGAATTGGCCGACTGGGCGCTGCGAGTTGGGGTCGGGGATGCGCCAATGTCTGCGCCGTCGCCCGCGCCGTCGCCCGCGCCGTTGCCCGCGCCGTTGCCCGCGATCGTGCCGCCCGCGCCCAGGCGCATCGCCCAATATTGGTGGTGGGTGCTCGGTGCGGCGCTGGTCGCGGTAACGCTGGTCGTCGCACTGTCATGGCGCGGAGAACAGGTCCGCGCGCCAAGCGACGTCGTCGCCATGCCGCGTGATCCGCGCGCCGCCGCCGATTACGCCGCGGCCAAGGATAGCTGGGCACGACGGACTCCCCGCGACATCGGCCGTTCGATCACGCTGTATCAGAATGTCGTCGCGCAGGAGCCGACGTTCGCCCCAGCCTTTGCGGGTCTGGCGGAGGCCTGGCTCATCTTTCGCGAATATGGCGAGATCGGCGACCTCGAGGCCTATAACGCCGCGCACGTTGCGGCCCTGCGCGCGCTGGCGCTCGACCCCAATCTCGCGTCGGCGCACCGCGCGATGGGGTTCATTCATTACTGGCGTGAGAACGACGGTCCGCGCGCGATCGCCGCGTTCAAGCGCGCGCTCGCGCTCGATGCGAGCGATGCCCAGACGCATTTCTGGTTTGCCAATGTGCTGGCCGACATCGGTCTCCACGAGGCCGCACGTCGGGCCTATTATCGGGCCAGAGTGCTGGCGCCCGGATCGTCGGTGATCGAGGTCGAGGCGGCATGCGCCGAATGGCAGGCCGGGCGTGACCGGATCGCACTCCAGAAGTTGGCCGACCTGCGCGATCGGTTCCCGGCCGATGCGACCGTTCGAAACTGCCTGACCTGGGTTCATATCGGGCAGGGCGACATCGCCGGTTTCGCGCGCGAATATGCGGCGATGGCCAAGATCCGCAACGAGCCGGCGCTGATCCGACGGGCGGCCGCGTTGAACGACGCGATGGCGCGCGACCCGGCGACCGCGCACCGGGTGGTCGTCGCCGACCTGCGCCGGGAACTGAAGTCGGGCGAACGCCGCAGCCGGGAGACGCCGGCATTCTATGCTTCGCAGATGGGCGACCGTGAGCTGATGATCGCGTTGATGCGCGAGGCGCGCTCGGCCGGCGAGCTTTGGTATTCAGCGACGATCATCGCGCGAATCGCCACCCGGTGGCGCAACGATCCCGCCGTGCTGGCGATGTTACGCGCGCTACGCGCGCCTGCGGTTGCGACTTCGGAGCTTTAGGACTGGTTCAACGCACCCTGACCGCCACCGGCGCGTGGCTCAGTCGGTGAGCGTCTCGGCTTCGCAATCGACCGGAAAGTTCACCGAATTCGCGATGAAGCAGGCGGCGTCCGCGGTGTGGTGGAGCGCCTGCGCCGCCGCCGGGTCGCCCGCGCTGATCGTAACCCGCGGGCGCAACAGCACGCGGGTGAAACGGCCGCCGCCATCCTCCACCATCTCGCCCAATGCGGCATCTTCGTACGCGGTGACGACGATCCCGGCTTCGGCGGCCAAGTGCAGATACCAGAGCTGGTGACACGAAGAGAGCAAGAAAGGCCGGGTCCGACGACACGGCCAAGGTCGGCTTGCCCACAACACCCAGCTCGTGGTCGCGCGCATAGTCTCGGTACCCGCTGGTTCCGGATCCGCGGTTGCCGGTCCAGCGGAGCGTCGTGGCGTAACGGTTAACCCGGCCGGTCACCCGTGGAACACAGCCATCGCCGCGTGCAGCGTGAGCGCGATCAGGCACAAAGTGGAAAGCAGGAAGAACGCAAAGCGCACCGCGACGCGGTTGAAGGTCGCCTGCACGATGCTGTGGGCGATCCGCAGGCCGACATAGCCCCACGCCAGCGCGAGGTTGAAGCCGTGCCCGGTCGCGGTCAGTGCGAGCACACCGGCGACCGCGTAGAAGATCGTCGGCTGCTCGAGCAAGTGATTGTAATTGTGCGACGGCCATTGCGCCTTGCCGGGCAGGACGCGATCGGCATCGGATCCTTTGCCGCCGGTCAGCTTGCCCAGATCGATTCCGGCGGCCTTCATCGCCGGCAGCCGCACCGCCATCATCCACGCCCACATCACCAGCGTCCACGCGATCAGGACGACGACGGGTTTCAGGATTTCGGCGTGCATCGGTCAACTCCCCCCAGGGTTCGCGGGGGGATTTCGGCGCATTCCCGCGCGCGGTCAATCGGCGAAAAGTGTCGCCCATTTCCGCTTCGCACGGTCACGCCAATGGCCGCGGTGATATGCGTCGCTGGCGAGCAGCGGCATCACGCTGCCGGCCTCGGCGAAGACCATCTGCTCGATCCCGGTGTTGACCTTGCCCCAGCTCGCCGCCTCTTGCAGCGTCGAGGACGAGCACGCGCCGTCGCGGACGTCGGCGACGGTGATCTGCACCGCATATTTGTGAACCTGCACGTCGTCGTGGC
>JAZKGJ010000167.1:0-5669 GCA_040385975.1 Pseudomonadota bacterium
CAAGCAGATATTTGGCGACGTCCCAGCCCTTGTTCTCGTCGTGGACGCGCTGCGCCTTGGGGACCTTCACATTGTCCATGAAGGTTTCGCAGAACGGCGAGTATCCGCTGATCAACAGGATTGGCTTGGTCGAGACACCTTCGCTGGTCATGTCGAACAAGACGAAGCTGATCCCGCCCTGCTTGGACGTCTTGTCGGTGCGGACCAGGCAGAAGATCCAGTCGGCCTTGTCGGCGTAGCTGGTCCAGACTTTCTGTCCGTTGACGAGGTAGTAGTCGCCCATGTCTTCCGCCGATGCGGCGAGGCTGGCGAGGTCGGAGCCCGCGTTCGGTTCGCTGTACCCCTGACACCAGCGGATTTCACCGCGCGCGATTTCGGGCAGGAAGCGCTTCTTCTGCCCCTCGGTGCCGTATTTGAGGAGCGCCGGCCCGAGCATCGAGATGCCGAAGCTGTTGAGCGGATTGCGCGCGCGGATGGCGGCCATTTCCTCGCGGATAACCTTGGTCTGCGCCGGGGTCAGCCCGCCGCCGCCATATTCGCTCGGCCAGTCGGGCACGGTCCAGCCGCGCGCGCCCATCGCGTCCATCCATTGCTTCTGCGCGGGGGTCAGCGACGACTGATCGCGTCCGCCCCACACCGCATCCTTTTCGGTGCGGACGGGTTCGCGCATTTCGGCCGGGCAATTGGTTTCGAGCCAGGCGCGGGTGTCGGCGCGGAATTGGGTGAGGTCCAGGTCAGTCATTTCAGCCGCCCACCGCTCGCCGCCGCATCCTTGATGCTCTGCGCGACCTTGAAGCCGTGTTTCTCCAGTCCCGCGGTGACCTTGCCGAGGCCTTCGCTCTGGCCCCAGAACATCGGGCCGCCGCGATACACCGGCCAGCCGTAGCCGTAGATCCACACCACATCGACGTCGGACGCGCGCTGCGCCTTGCCTTCCTCCAGGATCAACGCGCCTTCGTTGACCATCGGATAGAGCGTGCGCTCGACGATTTCCTCGTCCGAAATCTCGCGCTTCTTCAGGTTCGAGCGGCTGCGGAAATCCTCGATGATCTCGGCAACGCGGGGGGAAGGGGTGGGGGTGCGCTTTTCGTCGTAATCGTAGAAACCCGCCTGCTTCTTCTGCCCCCAGCGACCCTCGGCACACAAAGCGTCGCGGATGCTCTCGATGCGCTTTTCATCGCGGTGCCAGCCGATGTCGACGCCCGCGAGGTCGCTCATCTGGAACGGCCCCATCGGCATCCCGAAGGCGACGTGGACCTTGTCGATCTGCTCGGGCGTCGCGCCCTCCATCAGCAGCTTGTTCGCCTCGATCTGACGCGGGCTGAGCATCCGGTTGCCGATGAAGCCGGGGGTGACGCCCGCGACGACCGCGACCTTCTTGATCTTCTTGGCGAGGTCCATGACCGTCGCCAGCACGTCGCCCGCAGTCTTTTCGCCGCGCACAACTTCGAGCAGTTTCATGACGTTGGCGGGCGAGAAAAAGTGCATGCCCACCACGTCCTCGGGCCGTTTGGTGACCGCGGCGATCTCGTCGATATTCAGGTAGCTGGTGTTGCTGGCCAGAATCGCGCCGGGCTTGGCGATCGCGTCGAGCTTGGTGAAGAGTTCCTTCTTGACGTCCATATTCTCATAGACCGCCTCGATAATGAGGTCGCAGTCAGCGAGGTCGTCGAGGCTGAGCGTGGGTTTCAGCGCGCCCATCGCGGCTTCGACCTGTTCGGGCTTCAGTCGGCCTTTCGCCGCGCTGGCCTCGTAATTCTTGCGGACGACCCCGGTGCCGCGGTCGAGCGCCTCTTGCTGCATCTCAACGATGGTGACGGGGATGCCCGCCGACAGGAAATTCATCGAGATGCCGCCGCCCATCGTGCCCGCGCCGATCACGCCGACGCGCTTGATGGGCCGGAGTGGCGTGCCGGCGGGGACGTCGTCGATCTTGGCGGCCTGACGCTCGGCGAAGAAGATGTGGCGCTGCGCGGCGGACTGGACGCCGCCCATCAGCTTCATGAATTCCTGCCGCTCGAAGGCGATGCCCGCTTCGAAGGGTGCGCCCTCGGCGGCCTTGCGCACGCAGGCGAGGTTGGCGGCGGGCGCGTCGAAGCCGCGAAACTTGCGCTTGTTGGCCTCGGCGACGCGGTCGATCGCGGCGACGTCGCCCTTGATCGGCAGGTCGCGGCTCGGGCGCGGGCCTTTGGCGACCAATTCGCGAGCGAAGGCGATCGCATCGGCCTCCAGCGTGTCCTCACCGGCGAGCTTGTCGACCAGGCCCAGCTCGAGCGCCTGTTTGGCGGGCACCGCGTCGCCGGTCGCGCACATCGTCGCGGCCGCCTCGACCCCGGCGACGCGGGGCAGCCGCTGCGTCCCGCCCGCGCCCGGGAGCAGCCCGAGCTTTACCTCGGGGACGCCCAGCTTCGCCGACGGAACTGCGATCCGGTAGTGCGCGCCCAGTGCCACTTCCAGTCCGCCGCCCAGCGCGGTGCCGTGGATGGCGGCGACGACCGGCTTCGGGCTCGCCTCGATCATGTCCACGACCGTCGGCAGCCCGGGTTCCTGCATCGCTTTCCCGAATTCGGTGATGTCTGCGCCCGCGAAGAACGTGCGCCCGTCGCAGCGGATGACGACCGCGGCGATGCTGGCGTCGGCGGCGGCCTGTTTGATGCCGGCCTCGAGCCCCTGCCGCACTGCCGCGCCGAGCGCGTTGACCGGGGGGTTGTCGCTGATGATGACGAGCACGTTGTCGTGACGTTCGGTGCGGATCGGGGAGGTCATGCTTCGCTTCCTTCGTCGCCCCGGCGGAGGCCGGGGCCGCTTGATGGAAAGCGCTCGCTGGCGGCCAGCGGTCCCGGCCTCCGCCGGGACGACGTACTTACGTCAGCGCCGAATAGATCAGCGTCTTCAGTTCGCGGCGGATGGGATACACGCTCGACGGCGACAGCTGGGTCATGAAGATCATGTGGAGCCGCTCGACCGGATCGATGAAGAACGCGGTCGAGAACATCCCGCCCCAGTAATATTCGCCCTTCGACCCCGGCATCATCGATCTCGCGACATCCTCGGTCACCGCGAAGCCGAGCCCGAAGCCGGTGCCGGCGTTCTGCGTCTCGCTGAACAGCGACTTCGACATCGCTGCCAGGTCGGATTTCCCGGGCAGATGGTTCTGCGTCATCAGCTCCAGCGTCTTGCGTCCGACGATCCGCGCACCGTCCAGCTCGCCGCCGTTCAGGCACATCGTGCAGAAGCGGTGGTAGTCGAGCGCGGTCGAGACCAGCCCGCCACCGCCCGATACCAATTTGGGCATCCGCGACCACAGACTCTCGGCACCACGATCGTACATCACGCGGCCTTTGCCGGGGGCCATCGTGTAGCAATCGGTCAGCCGGTCGATCTTGTCGGCGGGGACCGCGAAAAAGGTGTCGTCCATCTTCAGCGGCGCGAAGATGCGCTCGTGCAGGAAGTCCTGCAGCAATTGCCCCGAGACGCGCTGGACGACCGCGCCGACGACATCGGTTGCGACCGAATAATTCCACGCCTCGCCCGGCGAGAATTCGAGCGGCAATTGGCCGAGCGCCGCGACGAAGCTGTCGAGGTCGTTGCCGCCGTGCCAATTGTCGAGCTTGGTTTCGCGGTAGGCGGCGTCGATGTTCGAGCGGTTCTGGAACCCGTAGGTCAGCCCCGCGGTGTGGCGGAGCAGATCGACCATCCGCATCGGCTCGGTCGTCGGCTTGGTCAGGAACGGCACCCCCGCGCCGCCGCCGTTGTAAACCCCGAGCGATTTGAATTCGGGCAGGACGTGGTGGACCGGGGTGTCGACCGCGACCTTGCCTTCCTCGACCAGCATCATGAACGCGATCGAGGTGATCGGCTTGGTCATGCTGGCGATCCGGAACAGCGACGTTTCGTCGATCGTGCCGCCGTCTTCGCGGAAGCCGCCCTGCGACGAGAAATGCACGATCTCACCGTCGCGCGCGATCAGCAGCTGGGCATTGGGAAGCTTGCCCGCGTCGACGTAACGCTCCTTCAGCAGCGCATCGACACGCGCCAGTCGGGCGGGGTCGAAGCCATGCGCGCGGGGGTCCGCCGTCCTCATCCTGTATCCATACCTTTTTTTCGAAACGCTGCGCGGTCCTATTGCCTTGAGCGATGCCCGAATCAACTCTAACCTTCGCGGCGATGTACGACCGGGCAAACCCGGGGTTCAATTTCAGGAGAGTGTGCCGTGGCCAGCGAACCGATCATCCCGCTCGATCCCGCCTGGCCCAGGATCTCGCTGCGCGACGCGCACGCCGCGCTGACCGGGCCGGGGATGCCGTTCGAGATGGAGACGCTGACCATCCGCGGGGTGCCGACCCGAGTGTGGAAGAACGCCCCGGCCAACATCCCGACCTTGGTCAATCTGGCGCGCGGACACGGCGAGCGGCTGGCGACGATCAACGAGGACGAGCGCGTCACCTACGACGCGCAGTTCAAGGCGATCGCGACGCTCGCGGGGAAATTGCAGGCCCTGGGCATCGCCAGGGGCGACCGGGTGGCGTTCGCGACGCGCAACCTGCCCGAATGGCCGGTGATCTTCTTTGCGGTGACGAGCATCGGCGCGGTCGCGGTGCCGCTGAATGCGTGGTGGACCGGCGCGGAGCTCGAATACGGCATCAACGATTCGGGCGCGAAGCTGCTGATCGTCGATGGCGAGCGCTACGAGCGGCTGAAGGACTGCATTCCCGACTTGAAGGGGCTGCAGCATGTGTTCGTGACGCGTGGGGCGGGACCGGCGACGCTCGAAAGCCTGATCGGCGGGCCGAAGACGTGGGCCGACCTGCCCGACATCGCGCTCCCCGAGGTCGAGATTGCATCCGACGACGACGCGACGATCTTCTACACCAGCGGCACGACCGGCAAGCCCAAGGGTGCGCTCGGGACGCACCGCAATCTGATGACCAACATCCTGAGCGGCAGCTTCGGTGCCGCCCGGGGCGTGTTGCGGCGCGGCGATGCGATGCCGGCGCCCGCCCCAAAGGTCATCCTGGCGGTCATTCCGCTCTTTCACGTCACCGCGTGCAGCGCCACGCTGATGGGCGCGCAGGCGGCAGGGCACACGATCATCTTCCTGCGCAAGTGGGATCCGATCCGCGCGATGGAGATCATCCAGACCGAGCGGGTGAACATGACCGGCGGCGTGCCGACGATCGCGTGGCAGCTGATCGAGCATCCCGAGCGCCACAATTACGACCTGTCGAGCATCGAGGCGATCGCTTATGGCGGCGCACCGTCGGCGCCCGAACTGGTGCGGCGCATCTTCACCGAATTCGGCGCGCTGCCCGGCAACGGCTGGGGGATGACCGAGACGATGGCGACGGTGACCAGCCATTCGGCGGAGGATTATCTCAATCGCCCGACCAGCGCGGGGCCGCCGGTCCCGGTCGCCGACCTGGAAATCCGCGGCGAGGACGGCGTCACTGTGCTGGGCGTCGGCGAAGTCGGCGAACTGTGGGCGCGCGGGCCGATGATCGTGAAGGAATATTGGCACAAGCCCGAAGCCACCGCCGAGACCTTCATCGACGGCTGGGTCCGCACCGGCGACCTTGCGAAGCTCGACGAGGAGGGCTTCTGCTACATCGTCGATCGCGCCAAGGACATGGTGATCCGCGGCGGCGAGAACATCTATTCGACCGAGGTCG
>JAZKGJ010000168.1:0-13863 GCA_040385975.1 Pseudomonadota bacterium
CGACTTTCGGCGCGGCCTTGGGCGATTGCATCGTCGTCAGCGCCGATTCGTCGAGTGGCAACGCGGCGTCGATCCGCGCCTGTGCGGCGGCGATGTAGACGCGCTCGCGCTCGATGCCGATCCAGTGCCGCCCCAGTCGCTTGGCGACTGCGCCGGTGGTGCCGGTCCCGAAGAACGGGTCGAGCACGACGTCGCCGGGTTGCGAACACGCCAGCAGGATGCGGTAGATCAGCGCTTCGGGCTTCTGGGTCGGGTGGACCTTGACCCCATCCTGCTTCAGCCGCTCCTGCCCGCCGCAGATCGGGAATTCCCAGTCGCTGCGCATCTGCAATTCGTCGTTCAGCGTCTTCATGCTGCGATAGTTGAAGGTGTATTTGGCCTTTTCGCCCATCGACGCCCAAATCAGCGTCTCATGCGCGTTGGTGAAGCGGGTGCCCTTGAAATTGGGCATCGGATTGGCCTTGCGCCAGATCACGTCGTTGAGGATCCAGAAGCCCAGATCCTGCACCGCCGAGCCGACCTTGAAGATATTGTGGTAGCTGCCGATCACCCAGAGCGCACCGCCGGGTTTCAGGACGCGGCGCGCTTCCGCCAGCCAGGCCCGGGTGAAGGCGTCGTAGCTCGCGAGGCTGTCGAACTTGTCCCAATCGTCGGTGACCGCATCGACATGGCTGCCGTCGGGCCGCGACAGGTCGCCGCCGAGCTGAAGGTTGTACGGCGGGTCGGCGAAGATCAGGTCCACGCTCGCGGCCGGCAACGCGCGCATCGCGGCGATGCAATCGCCCGCGATGATGCTGTCGAGTGGCAGCACCGGCTGCGCCGGCGTGGCCGGGGCGCGGACAGGCGCCGCCACGATCTTTTCGATAACCCCCATGCGTCCCCCGACCTTTTCCCCGCCCGCGAAGAACCCCGCGGCGGCGGGCAGCGTCAACAGAACATTGGTTAATGAAAAGCGTTACGAAATCCTTAATTCGCGAGAACATTTCGCGAAGTCGGGCAGATGTTGAGTCCGGTCGCGCGCGCAACCGCAAGCTATGGGGTGTGGCGCAAAAGACTCATCTGTTCAGAAGTGCGCGCTGAACCGGCGCGAAGCTGCGGCGGTGCAGCGGCGACGGCCCGTATTCGTCGAGCGCGCGAAAATGCGCGGGGCAGCCGTAACCCTTGTTCGAATGCCAGCCGTAGTGCGGGTAGCTGTCGTGGTGCGCGAGCATGATCGTGTCGCGGGTATGCTTGGCGACGATCGAGGCGGCGGCGATCGAGAGGCTCAGCGCATCGCCACCGACGATCGCGGTCGCGGCATGGCCCCAGCGCGGCAGCCGGTTGCCGTCGACCAGCACGTGCGCAGGTGCCTCGGCGAGCGCTGCGACCGCGAGCGTCATCGCCTTCATCCGCGCCCAATAGATGTTGAGGCTGTCGATCTCGTCGGCCTCGACAATCCCGATCCCGACGATCGCGCAGCCGGTGAGCCGATCGTGCAGCCGTTCGCGCTCCCTGGCGGAAAGCTTCTTCGAATCGTCGATCCCGCGCGGAACGCCGCGCGCCGGCAGGATGACCGCGGCGGCGACCACCGGCCCGGCGAGCGGCCCGCAGCCGGCTTCGTCCACCCCGGCGACGGGGGCGGTAAGGCCCAATTCGTAGCGTCGATGCGGTCGTCGGGGGCTAGGCATGCGTCACGCGCCACGGCGGATAGCGCCGGTTGTCGCCGGCATGATAAAGGCAAATGACGTTGCCCGCGGGATCGCGCAGCCGTGCCTCGCGCCACAGCCAGTCTTCATTGCGCGGCAACTGGTCGAAGCGCAGGCCGGCGGCGGTCAGCTCGGCAACCCAGCCATCGAGCCGCGGGCTTTCGAAATAGACGATCGTTGCGCCCCGGTCGCTCGGCCCAGCGTCGACATGGATCGACAGCGTCGCGCCATTGTTCGATTCGAAGCGGGCATAACCGTTGGCGGGACTGTCGACGATCTGGCGCAGCCCGAGCGTGCGGTAGAAGCCGACCGACGCGGCATAGTCGCGCGCGCCGAGCGTGACCTGATTGAGCGAAACGCCGGGCACGACCATGTCGTCCGCCCAGAAATCGCGGACCTCGCTGTGCCCGAGCGGGCCGTGGCCTTCGCCCAGCCCGGGCGCCGTCATGATCGCGATCCGAGTGAAGCGCACGCCATCCTCGAACGCCTGCGCAATGCCGTAGCCCTGGCCGAGCCGGCACGCGACCGCGCTGGCCAGCGTGCAACCGGTGCCGTGAGTGTCGTCGGTGTCGAAGCGTTTGCCGTCGAGCTGAGCGATCCGGCCGGTCGGCGACCACAATTCGTCGACGATCCGGTCGCCCTCGCCATGCCCGCCCTTCAGCAACAGATGGCTGCCGTGTGCCAGCACCGCCTCGCGCCCGCCCAGCGCGGCGAGCTCCGGCAGGTTGGGCGTGACGAGCGAGGCAATCCCAATGAGGTGTTCGAACGCGGCGATGGTTTCCGCATCCGCCAGCACGTCCCCGCTGGTTGCGACCATGACCGGGTCGAACACGATCGGGACGTCGAGCGTTGTCAGCACGTCGGCGACCGCGTGCGCCGTCGCGGCCGAGCCGATCATGCCGATCTTGACCGCGTCGGCACCGATGTCGCTCAGGCAGCTGTCGATCTGCGCCAGCACGAAATCGGCCGGGACCGGCATCACAGCCTGCACCCCGAGCGTGTTCTGCGCGGTGAGCGCGGTGATCGCCGTCATCGCGTGGCCGCCGAGCATCGTCACGGTCTTGATGTCGGCCTGAATCCCCGCACCGCCGCCCGAATCGGACCCCGCGACGATCAGGATACGCGCGGCGGTCATGCCTCGAAGCGGCGCACGTCGCTTGCGGGATATTTGGCGAGCTGCGCGCCGGTCCGGGTCGGGCGGTCGGTCAGCTCGCCGCCGCAACTCGGACACAGATCGTCGAGCGCATCGGCGCACGCCGCGCAATAGGTGCATTCGTGGCTGCAGATGAACGCACCCGGCGCAGCGGCGGGCGTATCGGCGCCACAGCGCTGGCAGTCGGGGTGCATGATAAGCATGGCCCGGCAATTAAACGCGCAGCGCCGCGGGGGGAAGGGTCGCGCTCAGCGCACCGCGTGGAAATCGCTGTAGCTGACTGTCGTCTTCAGCTGCCCCGACTTGCCCATCATCGACCCGGCGATCAGGCTGATCGAATCGCCCGGCACGATGCCGCCGTCGGGCAGCTGGCGATAGCGGCTGACGACATCGATGCTCTTCAGCGACGCGACCAGCATCATGCGGAAGCCCTTGGTCGAGGTCAGCCGGATGCGTTCGACGAACGGGGTCGCGCCGCGGGTACTGACCAGCGCCTCGGCCTGCGAATCGGCCGACGCGTCGTGCGAGCCGATCTTGAGCGTGCCGGCCGGCAGCCGCGCGAACCGGTAAAGCGCGCTGCCCGGCGCGGGGTCGGTCCGCGTCGCCGGGGTGCCGAACCATTTCGCGATGCTGGCATAGCCGCTGTTGGCACCGCGCTTCACCTTGCGCGCGTCGGCGAGTTCCTTGGCCGTCGGCGCGCGGCCATCGACGCTAACGAGTGTCCACTGCGCGGCAGCAGGGCGGCGCGGGTCGAACTGCTCGACGATGACCTTCTTCGCGGTGCCGGTGCGCTCGAGCGTCAACGTGCGTTTGTAGGCGTGACGTTCGGCGGGGGCCGCGCGCGCGGCGGCGACGACGCGGTTCTGAAGCTCGTCGGCGTGCGCGGGGGCGGCGCCGACGGCAAATACCAAGGCGGCGGCAATACGGGTCAGCAAGGACGTGAACCTTTCGAACTGTCGATTTGGCGCATAATGGCCGCGACATTGCGGCGGGATGAAGCGCTACGCCGCCGCCCGCACCGCGTCGCAGATTGCATCGACCACGCGTTCGACCTGCGCGGCGTCGTCGCCTTCGGCCATGACGCGGATGACGGGCTCGGTGCCCGAGGGGCGGATGACGAGCCGGCCGGTGCCGGCGAGCTCGGCTTCGGCGCTGGCGATCGCGGCCTTGACACTCTCGGCCTCCAGGGGTTTCCCGCCGGCGAAGCGCACGTTCTTCAGGAGCTGCGGGACGGGGTCGAAATGGTGGAGCAGTTCGCTCGCCGGCACCCCTGCTTCGACCAATTCGGCGAGCACCTGAAGTGCTGCGACCAGGCCGTCGCCGGTGGTCGCATAGTCGCTGAGGATGATGTGCCCCGACTGTTCGCCGCCGACGTTGTAAGCGCCCGCGCGCATCGCTTCGAGCACGTAGCGGTCGCCCACCCCGCTGCGGATCAACCCGAGGCCCTGCGCCGACAGATGGCGTTCGAGCCCGAGGTTCGACATCACCGTCGCGACCAGCCCGCCGCCCTTCAGCAAGCCGCGGCGGTGCCAGCCGGTCGCGATCGTCGCCATCAGCTGATCGCCGTCGACGATATGCCCCTGTTCGTCGACGACGATCAGCCGGTCGGCGTCGCCATCGAGTGCGATGCCGAGCTGCGCGCCACTGGCAACCACGGTCTCGCACAACAGTTCGGGCGCGGTCGAGCCGACATTGTGGTTGATGTTCTTGCCATTGGGATCGACCCCGATCGCGACGATTTCCGCGCCCAATTCCCACAGCGCCGAGGGGGCGACGCGGTAGGCGGCACCATTGGCGCAATCGACCACGATCCTGAGCCCGTCGAGTCGCAGGGCCTTCGGGAAGGTCGATTTGGCGAAGTGGATGTAGCGCCCGACCGCATCCTCGACCCGGCGCGCACGGCCGATATCGGCGGGGTCGGCGAGCGCGATATCGCCATCAATCAGCGCCTCGATCGCGCTTTCGGCGGCGTCGCTCAGCTTGAAGCCGTCGGGGCCGAACAATTTGATGCCGTTGTCGGCATAGGGGTTGTGGCTCGCCGAGATCATGACGCCCAGGTCGGCGCGCATCGAATGCGTCAGCATCGCGACCGCCGGGGTCGGCAGCACGCCGACCTGTACCACGTCCATGCCGACCGACGTGAAGCCCGCGACGAGCGCGTCTTCGAGCATGTAGCCCGACAGCCGGGTGTCCTTGCCGATCACGACGCGGTGCTTGTGATCGCCACGCAGGAAGTGCGTGCCCGCCGCCATCCCGACCTTCATCGCCATCGCCGCGGTCATCGCGGTCCGGTTGGTGCGGCCGCGGATGCCGTCGGTGCCGAAATATCGTCTTGCCATGCGCTACCCCCTGGCGGCAGGTGTTAGCGCCAAGCCCGCCGCGATGTCACGCGGGCACGATTCCAAAAGGTTGAGCGCATGTCGCAGGCTACCCGCATCCTGGTGTCGCTCGTGGTCGGGCTAGCGCTCGGGATAGCGCTGGCGGCGTTCGCGCCGGGGGCGGTCGATCCGACGCTGACGATCGCGCGGCCGGTCGGGACGGCATGGCTCAACGCGCTTCAGATGACGGTAGTGCCGCTGATCGTGTCGCTGGTCGTGACCGGGGTGGCGGCGACCGCGGAGGCGGCGCGCGCCGGCCGGATCACCGCGCGCGCGATCGTGCTGTTCGTGGTGATGCTGATCATCGGGGGCACGCTGTCGGCGCTCATCACCCCGCTCATCCTGATGGCGGTGCCGGTGCCGGGCGAAGCCGCCGCGGCGCTGCGTGGCGCGCTGGGCAGCGGGGTTCCGGTCGAGGCGGGAGCGGTGTCGCTCCCCGATCTGTTCGCCGCGATCGTTCCCACCAACGTCGTGGCGGCGGCGGCGAACGGCGCGTTCCTGTCGCTGATCATCTTTACGCTGGCGTTCGCGTTCGCGATCACCCGGATCGACCCAGCGCGGCGCGACCAGTTGATCGCGCTGTTCGAAGGCATTCGCGACGCGATGCTGGTGCTGATCAACTGGGTGCTGTGGCTGGCCCCGCTGGGAGTATTCGCGCTGGCGCTGGTGGTGGGCGGGAGCGCCGGAACCGCGGCGGTCGCGGCGTTGCTCCACTACATCTTCGTGGTGTCGTCGATCGGGTGTCTGGTGATCGTCGTCGCGTTCGCGCTGGCGTGGGTCGGCGGGCGGGTGTCGCCGCTCAGGTTCGAACGCGCCGCGCTCCCCGCGCACGCGGTCGCGATCAGTACGCAATCCTCGCTCGCGAGCCTCCCGGCGATGCTGAAGGGGGCGGAGGCGATGGGGGTGCCGGTCGCCACCGCCGGGGTCGTGCTGCCGCTGGCAGTCACCATGTTCCGCGCGACCCAGCCGGCGATGAACATCGCGATCGCGATCTATATCGCGGCATGGTTCGGGGTGCCGGTCACCGCCGGGGCGATCGCCGCGGCGCTGACGACCGCGATCCTGCTGTCGCTGGGGTCGGTGAGTTTGCCCGCGCAGATCACCTTCTTCGCTTCGATCGCGCCGGTGTGCGTGGCACTCGGTGTGCCGGTCGCGCCGCTGGGACTGCTGATCGCGGTCGAGACGATCCCCGATATCTTCCGGACGTTCGGCAACGTGACCGCCGATCTGGCGGCGACCGCGACCGTCTCGGCGCGGAGTGGTCGGGTGGCGCGCGACGCGGCCGACGGCATCCTCGAGGAGAATTGACATGAAGTACCGTGAACTGGGCCAGGGGCTGAAGGTCTCGGCGATCGGGATCGGCTGTATGCCGATGATCAGCGGTGGCAACATCAGCTACGGCGAGGCGAGCCAGGCCGAATCGATCGCGACCATCCATGCAGCGATCGAGCTGGGCGTCACCTTCTTCGACACCGCGCAGATCTATGGCCCGTTCTCGAACGAGGAGCTGGTCGGGCGCGCGATCAGGGGCAGGCGCGACGGGCTGGTGATCGCGACCAAGTTCGGCTTCAAGTTCGATGGCGGCAACATCGTCGGCACCGACGGCAGCGCGGCCAATGCGCGCGAATCGGTCGAGGGGTCGCTGACGCGGCTCGGGATCGACGTGATCGACCTGTTCTACCAGCACCGGGTCGATCCGAACGTGCCGATCGAGGATACCGTCGGCGGGCTCGCCGAGCTGGTGAAGGAAGGAAAGGTGCGCCACATCGGGCTGTCGGAGGCGGGGCCGGCGACATTGGCGCGCGCTGCGGCGGTGCATCCGATCACCGCGCTACAGAGCGAATATTCCTTGTGGGAGCGCGATGTCGAGGACGAGATCCTGCCAGTGTGCCGCGAACACGGAATCGGCTTCGTGCCGTATTCGCCGCTTGGGCGCGGGTTCCTGGCGGGGACGATCCGCAGCCTGGACGCGCTGGGCGCGGACGACTGGCGGCGGCAGGACCCGCGTTATTCGGCGGAAAATCTGCCCGCCAATCTCAAGATCGTCGATGCGATCGGGGCGGTGGCGGGCAAACACGGGGCGTCGAACGGACAGGTCGCGCTGGCGTGGCTGCTGGCGCAGGGCCCCGACATCGTGCCGATCCCGGGGGTCAAGCGGCGGGTGACGATGGCCGACAGCGCCGGGGCGGCAGACGTGACGCTCGACGCCGACGATCTGGCGGCGCTCGATGCAGCAGCGCCAAAGGGCGGCACCGCGGGACCGCGCTATGGCGAGCGCGGGATGAAGATGGTGCGGCTCTAACGGCCGCGGTGCCGCCGCCGCTCGTCTGCCTGCCCGGCGCGCTCGGGATAGTGGAGGGCGGCGGCCACGCGTTCGACCTGCTGGCGGCGACGCGCCGGGTCGTGCCGATCGCGTATCGGGCCGGGGAAAGCTTGGCCGAACTGGTCGAGCGCATCGCGGATGCCGCCGGTCCGGGGCGCTTCGACCTGCTCGGCCAGTCGGCGGGCGGCTGGCTCGGTCAGTGGCTGGCGGCACACGCGCCCGAGCGGCTGCGGCGGCTGGCGCTGTCGCACAGTTTCGTGCTCGGCCCCGGCGATGCGGGGCGCTTGCGACTCGCGCGGGCGGTGTTGCTGCGGCTGCCGCGAGGGTTGGCGCGGCCGTTGCTGCGGGCGCGGATCGCGCGGGTGATGGGGCCGGTTGCGGCAGTGGATCCGGCCTTGCACCGGCGGCTGCTGGACGCGGTCGCGCAACTGGTGCGGAGCGACGATTTCCTTGCCGGGCTGGCGAGCCAGCAGGGCTTGCTGATCGAGAGCGTGACCGCACCGGTGCCCGCCGCCGTTTGCCCGATGCTGATTATCGAGAGCGATGACGACCCGCTGGTGCCCGCCCGCGCCCCCCGGCTGCTGCGGGCGCGTTATCCCGGCGCGACGGTCGAAGCTTTCGCGCAGACCGGCCACGTCTCGGCGCTGGTGCGGCCCGACGCCTATACGGCGGCGGTCGCGCGCTTTCTCGACGCGCCCGACTGAGCGGTCAGCCGATCCAGCGCCACACGCCCGCCGCCCAACCGGCGAGCGGGATGTGCGCCCAGGTTGCGACGAGCCAGATCACGACGCCGCCGGCGAGTGCGTGGGGCTTGAAGCCGCCGAAGTTCGCGTCGCCGCGGGCTATTGCGGCGAACGGCCAATAAGACGTGCGACGTTGCCAGACCGGCCAGAAATCGGGCTGGAGCTCGGCCTTCTTGCGGTCCTGCAGATGCGCGCCGACAAGCGCGAGGACGATCATCGCGGCCGCGACGGTGACGTTCGATGGGTCGGGATAGACCAAGATGTGCGCGACGCCCCAGAGCGCGAAGGCCCACATCATCGGGTGGCGGGTGACCGCGAACACGCCGGTCGCCGCGGGGACGCTCTCGGCGGCGCGCGCCTCCGGGTGCGGGAGCGCGGGGTTGCGGATCAGGCTGCCCATCAGGAGGATGCTGGCGACCAGCATGATCGCGCTGCCGACCGCCCAGATCGCGTCGGTCGGCTCCCACCAGAGCGGCACGACCGGGGCGGTGATATAGGCCCAGTAGACCCACCCGAGCGTCGCGAACGCCACCAGCGAATAGATGCCGAGGAAGCCGCGCTCGCCGACCCGCTGGACGAGCGGACGGCGCAGCGGATGCGACAACACGAAATGGCTGCCGACGAAGGCGACGCAGGCGGCAAGCACGTGTCCCATCGTGTCAGCCCCCCTTGGTCTCGCCCGCCAGGCTGGTGCCCGCCGCCTGCGGCTCGGCAAGTTCGGGCT
This sequence comes from Pseudomonadota bacterium, assembly GCA_040385975.1. Classification (GTDB taxonomy): domain Bacteria; phylum Pseudomonadota; class Alphaproteobacteria; order Sphingomonadales; family Sphingomonadaceae; genus Sphingomonas. The sequence continues at coordinate 9,007 of JAZKGJ010000168.1, forward strand.
CCCCCGCGAGACGCACGTCATCGTCGCGGAGCGTATCGAGGTGCATCCAGCGCTTCACGATCGGCGACAGCGCCAGCACTGCGACCGCGACCCCGATGCTGATCCACCCGAACATCTCGTAGACGTCGAGCAGCCCCTGTTTGCTCATCTCGCCGTCATGCCCGCCGGTCGCTTCGCCGATCTTGCCCGCGACGAAATTGCCGACCGCGGTCATGTAGAACCACGCCCCCATGATCAGCGACGCGAGATGGCGCGGCGCGAGCCGGTTCATCGCGCTCAGACCCACCGGCGAGAGGCAGAGCTCGGCGGTGGTGGCGAAGAAATAATAGAGGAAGACGAGCAGCACCGGGGTCATCGCCGCGACCCCATAGGCTTCGGCGCCCCAGACCAGCGCCAGATTGGCCAGCCCCATCTGAATCAGCGCCAGCCCGAACTTGGCGGGTGCCGACGGCTCGCTGCCGCGCCGGCCGAGCCATTGCCAGAGCCCCGCGAACAGCGGCGCGAGCAGGATGATGTAGATCGGATTGATCGACTGGAAGATGCCCGCCGGCACCCCGCCGCGATCGACGAACCGGTCGGTGAACAGGTTCATCGACCCGCCGGCCTGTTCGAACAATCCCCAGAACAACGGATTGAGCGCGATCAGGAAGAGGATCGCGAACATGCGCTCGCGCGGTTCCTTGGGCAGTTTGAAGCTTTCGTAGAGAACGTAGCCGAGCAGCGACACGCCAGCGATCACCAGCAAAGTCTGGATGACGGACTGATATTGGACCAGCGCCCAGATCACCGCGACCGCGGCGAAGCCGATGCCGTAGATCGTCCACTCGCGCGTGCGCGCTAGCGGCACCGGCGCTTCGCCCGCACCGTTCAGCGCGCGTTTGCCGAGCACGAACACGACGAGGCCGGCGAGCATCCCGATCCCGGCAAGGCCAAAGCCGACCCCCCAGCCGACGGTCTGCCCGAGATACGCGACCAGGATGGTGCCGATCGCCGCACCGACGTTGATGCCCATGTAAAAGATCGTGTACGCGCCGTCGCGGCGCACGTCGGTCAGTTTATAGAGCTGTCCGACCATCACCGAGATGTTGGCCTTCAGGAAGCCCGAGCCGACGATGATGAAGGCGAGCGCGGCCCAGAACACGTTGATGGTCGGATCGTCCTGTCCGCCGACCCCCTCGACCGCCATCAGGCTGTGACCCGCGGCGAGCAGCAATCCGCCGAACAGCACCGCCTTGCGCTGCCCCAGGTACCGATCGGCGAGATAGCCGCCGAGCACCGGGGTGATGTACACCAGGCTGGTGTAGGCGCCGTAGACCAGGCTCGATTTGCTGTCGGAGAACAGCCAGTGCTGGGTCAGATAGAAGATCAGGATCGCGCGCATCCCGTAATAGGAAAAGCGTTCCCACATCTCCGCGAAGAAGAGCATGTAGAGGCCCTTGGGATGCCCGGCGAATTCGGGTTCGCGCTGCACCGCGACTTTTGCGCCGACCGCCAGGAAGACCGCCAGCACGACCACCGCGATCGCGGCGATCCAGTCGCCCTCGTTCCACGTGCCTGATTTGAAACCCACCGCGGCTACCCCTCTTTAAGCGACAGGGGCGCGGCGTTTCGCCTGCGCCCGATCCGGACGGTAACCTAACGGCGAATGCGCGCTTGGCAAACAGGCGTTGTTGGGGCGCCAAGCGGCTGATACCCGGCGCGCGATGCTGAACGACCCGACCACGCCGCTGTCGCTGCTCGCCACCCGCCGCTCGGGCAAGCCGCGCGACTTGGTCGCGCCGGGCCCCGATGCGGGCCAGCTGGCAACGATGCTGGAAATCGCGGCGCGGACCCCCGATCACGGCAAGCTGGCGCCCTGGCGGTTCGTCCATATCACCGACCGCACCGCCTTCGCCGGCCTGTTGCACAAGACCGCGGCGCACGAGCCCGAGCCGCGGGATCCGGTGAAGATCGAACAATTCGCTCGGCAGGCGCCGACGCTGATCGCGGTGCTGGCGACCCCCGTGCGCGACAGCACCATCCCGGTGTGGGAACAGGAATTGTCGGCCGGTGCCGCGTGCATGAACCTGCTCCACGCCGCGCATGCATCGGGGTTTGCCGGCGGGTGGCTGAGCGGGTGGCCGGCCTTTTCCGCAACGGTGCTGGCCGCGCTGGGCGGGCGCGAGGGCGACCGGATCGCCGGGTTCGTATTCATCGGTTCGCTCGAACGGCCACCGGTCGAGCGGCCCCGTCCGCCAGCGGACACTGTCGTCCGGAGCTGGCCATAAGGCTGGACCGTCCGCCCGATTGCTGTATTAAGGCACCATGACAGTAGGTTCAGGCTTCGGGGGCGACGACAGCCCGGTCTATATCAAACTCCGCGGCACGATCGCGGCGGGCATCCTGCGCGGTGACTTTCGGACGGGCGATCAATTGCCGTCGGTGCGCGCGCTGGCCGCCGAGCACGGGGCCAACCCGCTGACCGTCGCCAAGGCATACCAGTCGTTCCAGGACGACGGCTATGTCGAGGTCCGCCGCGGAGTCGGGATGTTCGTGCTGCCAGGTGCGGCCGACCGCTTGCGCGTGGCCGAACGCGGCCGCTTCGTCGACCAGCAATGGCCGCGGATCCTTGAGCATATCGAATTGCTCGGGTTGGACGCAGCGGATTTGCTCGAGCGCGCCTGAATCAACGTCAGTCGTGCTCGATCGCGCCGGCGATCTCGATCCAATCATGTTTGCGACTCTCCCAGACCGAGACCGTGGGGGTGAAGGCGTGTGGGTCGTCGAACATCCCGAGCGCGATCGCGACGACACCGGGCATCGCTTCGATCCGGTAGTTTAGCTGGCCTCCACAGGTCGGACAAAGCTGTACCGGCTCCCCGGTCGCGACCGCGCTGAGCGCGCCGCATCGGCAGGAGGCGCGGTGGGTCGTCACGCGGCGAACGCCTCGGCGGGGATCGCATAAAGCTGATCCGCGGGGGCGTCGGCGGCGGCGCACAGCCCGAGCGCTTCGGGGACGAGCTGCGCGAGATAGAAAACGGCGACTGCGCGCTTCGATACCGCAAAGGCGTCGTCACCGCTCGCGGCGCGGTGCTGGCGCTCCAGCAGCGTGCCGCAGACCGCGACCGACAGCATCGTCAGGAACGGGTAGCTCGCGGCGAGGCGGTCGTCGGGCTCGGCGCCTTGCAGCCGCTGGCCGACCGCCGCGCACGCGTCGATCAGCGCGATCAGCGCGGTGTCCCGCGCCTCGCCGCGCAAATCGGCGATCAGCGCCGTGAATGCCGCGCCGCCGTTCAACCCAAGCTTGCGCCCGACGAGGTCGGCAGCCTGGATGCCGTTGGTGCCTTCGTAGATCGGCATGATCCGGGCATCGCGGTAGAATTGCGCGGCACCGGTCTCCTCGATGAAGCCCATCCCGCCGTGGACCTGGATGCCGAGGCTCGCGACCTCGACGCCAAGGTCGGTGGCATGCGCCTTCGCCAGCGGGGTCAGCAGTTCCAATCGATCCTGCGCGCCGTCCTCACCCAGCGCGGCGCGATCGACCTGGCCGGCGGCGAGATAGACCAGCGCGCGCGCGGCCTGGGTCTGCGCCTTCATCCGCATCACCATCCGGCGGACATCGGGGTGTTCGATGATCGCGACCGACGCGCGGCTCGGCGACCCCGCGCGCGCCGACTGGACGCGGTCGGTGGCGTAGGCGACTGCGGCCTGGGTCGCGGCCTCGGCGATCTGGACGCCCTGCAGCCCGACGTTGAGCCGGGCGTTGTTCATCATCGTGAACATGGCGCGCATCCCGCCACCTTCGCCGCCGATCAGCTCACCGATGCAGTCGTCGTGGTCGCCGAAGCTGAGTACGCAGGTCGGCGAGGCGTGGAGCCCGAGCTTGTGTTCGATCGAGACGGTGCGGACGTCGTTCGCGGTCCCGTCGCGGCGGACCTTGGGGACCAGGAACAGCGAGATGCCCTTGGTCCCGGCGGGCGCGTCGGGGGTGCGCGCGAGGACGAGGTGGACGATGTTGTCGGTCAGGTCGTGGTCGCCGAACGAGATGAAGATCTTGGTGCCCTTGATGCTCCAGCCGCCATCGGCGAGCGGCGTCGCGCGGGTGCGGAGCGCGCCGACGTCGCTCCCGGCCTGCGATTCGGTCAGGTTCATGGTGCCGGTCCATTCGCCGGTCGCGAGTTTCGGAAGATATTCGACCTGTTGCTCGGCGCTGCCGTGATGGACCAGCGCCTCGATCGCGCCGACGGTGAGCGTAGGAGCGAGCGCGAAGCCGCAATTGGCGCTGCCCAGCGTCTCCAGCACCGCGGCGGCGAGGACGAACGGGAGCCCCTGCCCGCCGTACGCCTGCGGCGATGCGATCGTGCCCCAGCCGCCCTCGACATAGGCGCGGTAGGCGGCGGAATAGCCGGCCGGCATCGTCACGCCATCGGCGCTCCATTTCGGCCCCTCGGTATCGCCGAGCCGGTTGAGCGGCGCCCATTCGCCCACCGCGAACTCGCCGATCCCTTCGAGCACCGCATCGATGGTGTCGGAATCGGCGGCGGCGAAGCGGTCGTGCGCGGCGATCTCGTCCAGCCGGACGACGTGATCGAGCACGAAGCGCTGTTCGCGGATGGCGGGGGCGAAGGGCATGGGCATCCTTTGTCGGGTCGGTTCGCGCGGGCTATAGCCGCGCGCGATGACCGCTCCAAACCTCCACGTGCTGGCCTTTTCCGACGCCGCGGTGACGCAGGCGGCGGAACTGATCGGGCGGGGAATCAGGGTGAATGTCGTCAGCCCGGGGCCAGTCACCACGCCGCTGCATGGCCGTCTTGGCTTCGAAGCGACGCAGTTGAGCGAGATCGCAGCGCAAGTGCCGCTCAAGCGCTTTGGCACGCC
>JAZKGJ010000169.1:0-12388 GCA_040385975.1 Pseudomonadota bacterium
TACATTTACATCTTCTGGGCCTGATCCCCTCGACTTCCGCTTCGACCTAGGTAGGCTCCTGCGAACAGCGCAAGGAGGGCGAGATGCTGGGCGGGATGCAGGATTACGAGCTGCGCGTACCGCGGCTGATCGAACACGCGGCGCGCGAACATGGCGGGCGTGAGATCGTCTCGCGCTGGGCCGACGGGAGAGAGACGCGCACCGACTGGGCGGGAATTGCTCGCGACGCGCGCAAGCTGGCGCAGGCGCTGCTCCGCCTGGGCTGTGGCGTCGGCGACCGGATTGCGACGCTCGGCATGAACCACGCGCATCACCTGACCGCGTGGTATGGCGCGATCGGGATGGGCGGGGTCATCCACACCATCAATCCGCGGCTGTTCGACGAGCAGCTGGTCTATATCGCCAATCACGCCGAAGACCGGGTGCTGTTCTATGACGCGGCATTCCAGCCGATCGTCGATCGGTTGCGCGGGCAGTGGACCACGATCGAGCATTACATTTGCTTCGATCCCGGCGCGGCGGCCGGGGCAGGCGGCGGGTTCGCCGATCTGATCGCAGCGGAGGACGGCGAATACGCCTGGCACGAAGGTCCCGAGCGCGAACCCTGTATGCTTTGCTACACCAGCGGCACCACCGGCAATCCGAAGGGCGTGCTGTACGAGCATCGCTCGACCATGATCCATGCGATGGCGGAGGTCGCGCCGTCGGTGTTCAACCTGTCGGCACGCGCGGTCATCCTGCCGATCGTGCCGATGTTCCACGCCGCCGCGTGGGGGCTGCCGTTCGCCGGCGCGTTGGCGGGGGCGAAGTTCGTCTATTCGGCGACCAATGACGCTGCAGTGCTGTGCGAGTTGATGAACCGCGAACGCGTGACACATTCGGCGGGGGTGCCGACCGTCTGGCTGGCGCTGTTCGGGCACATCGATGCGGGCGGAACCGCGCCGCAGCATCTGCAGCAGGTTACCATCGGCGGGTCGGCGGCGCCGCGCGCGATGATCGAGCGGATCATGGGGATGGGGGTCGAGGTCAAGCATCTGTGGGGGATGACCGAGACGTCGCCGATTGGCACCGCGGGATCGCCACCGCCCGATTGGGAAGACATGAGCCATGATGCCCGGCTTGACCTGATCAGCAAGCAGGGACAGGTGCCGTTCGGAATCGAGCTGCGCGTGATCGACGACGACGGCGTCGAACAGCCGCGCGACGGGGTCAGCTCGGGTCGGCTGCAAGTCCGCGGGCCGTGGGTGGTGAAACGCTATTTCCAGGCGGATTCGGACGCGATCGACGCCGACGGCTGGTTCGACACCGGCGACGTATCGGTCATGCACCCCGACGGCACGATGCAGATCACCGACCGGTCGAAGGACGTGATCAAATCGGGCGGCGAGTGGATCAGTTCGGTCGAGCTGGAGAATGCCGCGATGGGGTGCCCGGGGGTGGCCGAAGCCGCCGCGATCGGCATCGCGCATCCGAAGTGGGACGAACGGCCGCTGCTGCTGGTCGTGCGCAAGCCGAACAGCGCCGTCACCCCGGCGGAGATCACCGCGCATCTGGGCCGGCATGTCGCCAAATGGTGGCTGCCCGATGAGATCGTGTTCGTCTACGACCTGCCCCACACCGCGACCGGCAAGTTGCTGAAGACCGCGCTGCGCGAGCGGTTCAAGGACCACGTGCTGGCGAGCGCATGATGCGGCGGTGGTTTGTCTTGCTCGCGCTGGCGTGCGTCGGCGCGGCGCCCGCCGAACCGCAGGTTTCGGTGGCGGTCGCGCGCGGAGCGGACGGCGGCTGGACGGTGGACTATGCCTTCCCGGAGCAGCCCCGCGCGTGGGCGTTTGTCCGCTCCAACCCGGACTGGACGAACGTGCCGTGGCGGCAGCTCGGCTGGACGGTCGAGACCCCGGGGGTCACGCTGATCCGCGCCGGTGAACACGACGCGCTGGTTGCCGATGGGGCTATGCCGACCAAGGTGCGGATCCGCTTCAAACCGTTTTCGAAGGCGCTGCGTGCCGATTATACGCCCGCGCTCGCATTCTCGGACGGCGGGGTCGCGCTTTACAGCGATCATTTCACCGTCGCCCCGCGCGCGTCGATCGCCGCGGTCGCGACCGACGACGGGGGCGAGGTCGCCAACATCGTCACCTTCAGCGACCCGGGCAAGCGGCTGGTCGCGAAGGGCAAGGTGCTGAACGCCACCGCCGTGCGCGAGCGCGATGACCCGCCGATCTACGTATACTCGGGCGACGCGCCGATCGTCGAAACGCCCGCGATCGCGGCGATCTTCGATCCGGGCCTGCCGACCTGGCTTCGTGCCGAGGTCGAGGATTTCGTGCCCAAATTGTTCGGCCTTTATCGCGCTCGGCTGGGCGATCCGAAGGGCAATCGGCCGATGGCGATGATCGCATGGCGAAAGGATGGTCAGGGCGGGGCCAACGCCAGCTTCTCATTCAGCGGCAGCGTTCTCCCCGGCCTCGTCGTGATGGATCTTGGCGGCAAGGCGGCGGCGCAACCCTCGGCCGAGGTTGCGACGAAGCTGCGCTGGTTCCTGGGACACGAGAGCTCGCATTTCTGGATGGGCGAAACCCTTGGCTATGCGAGCCGCGGGGATGCCTGGATTACCGAAGGGTCGGCCGACCTGATGGCGATCCGTGCGCTGGAGACGTTGAAGCCCGGCTACGACGCGCGCGCCGAGTTGCAGAAATCGCTCGACGAATGCCTGCTGGTGAATGGCCGCGAGCCGCTCGGCACCGCCGAACGGCGCGGCGTCCCGCGCGCCAATTATGCCTGCGGTGCGATGCTGGCGTTGGCGGCGGAAGCTGCGGAACGACGCCAGGACCCTAATGCGGACGTCTTCACATGGCTGCGTCGCCTGATGCAGGCCAACCGCGCCAAGGGCCGGATCGACACCCAGGCATGGGCGCAAGCCTATGCCGAACGGGCCGGCGATCGGGTGGTGGCGCGTCGGGTAATCGGTTTCGTCAGCGACGGCGTCGCCGATCCGGCAGCCTTTCTTGCAGAGCTGTTCACCACCAGCGGAGTGAAGTTCGCGCGCGCCGGCGATACGCTGAATCTGCTCTAGAACAGCTCGCCCTGCGCCCCGCGCGGCGCGCGAAACAGGTCGGTGCGCAGGTCGAGCTTGCCGCGTGGCCCGTCGATGCCATGTTTGCGCCGGGCGATCGTGAAGCGGGTCTTGAGCAAATCCGCCCACGGTCCCGACCCGCGCATCCGCGTGAAGAAGCCGGGGTCGTTGTCGCGCCCGCCACGGAGCGACTGGATCGTCGCCATCACCTTGCCCGCGCGGTCGGGGAAATGCTCGTCGAGCCAGGCGCGGAACAATGGTGCGACTTCGTGCGGCAGCCTGACGGGAATATAGCTGACGCCCAGCGCCCCCGCTTCCGCCGCGCGTTCGACGACGCGCTCGATCTCATGATCGGTGATCGCCGGGATGATCGGCGCCATGTTGACGTAGGTCGGGATGCCCGCGTCGGTCAGCCGCCGCACCGCGGTCAGCCGGCGTTCGGGACTGGGGCAGCGCGGCTCGATCGTCATCGCGATCCGCGGGTCCAGCGACGTGATCGACACCGCGACCGCCGCCAGCCGCTTCGCCGCCATCGGCGCGAGCAGGTCGATGTCGCGGACGATGCGGTCGGATTTGGTGGTGAAGACGACCGGGTGATCGCATTCGCTCAGCACCTGCAGCACCTGCCGCGTGACCTGCCACTGCGCCTCGATCGGCTGATAGGGGTCGGTGTTGGTCCCCATCGCGATCGGCTGACAGACGTACCCGGGTTTTGCCAGTTCGGCGCGCAGCAGGGCGGGCGCGGTCGGCTTGGCGAACAGCCGGCTTTCGAAATCTAGTCCCGGCGACAGGTCGTGAAAGGCGTGGGTCGGCCGCGCGAAGCAATAGATGCAACCATGCTCGCACCCACGATAGGGATTGATCGAGCGATCGAACGGCACGTCGGGCGAGGTGTTGCGGCTGATGATCGTGCGCGGATGTTCGACCGTCACCGTCGTCCGCAGCTTCGCCGGTGCTCCGTCGAGATCGTCGTGCGCATCGAGCCAGTCGCCATCGGCCTCGGTTGCAGGCACATTGAAGCGCGCGCTCTCGCGATTAAGGGTCGCGCCGCGGACGGGACGGGTACCTGCCATTCGTGCGCGATACCCCGAACAAAACGCGAACGCCAGCGCTTCGCGGCCTTGTTTCGAATCCCGACCGTCAGCGTTCCGCGTTCACCGCTCCAGCCGGCCGTCCTTCACCGCCGCGGCCTCATATCCGAACAGCACCTCCGCATCGGGCGCCTTCACGCCTGCCGCCACGTCGCCGGTCCCCAACGTGTGCAGCAAATGCCGGATCGCCGCGCGGCGCGCCTTGGGCTTCTTGTCGGCGCGCACGCACGTCCACGGCGCCAGCTCGGTGTGAGTCGCGGCCAGCATCGTGTCGCGCGCCTTGGCATATTCACGCCACTTCTTCTGCGCGACCGCATCGAGCGGCGACCGCTTCAGTGCTTTCAGCGGATCGCTTGCGCGCTGGTCGAGCCGCTCCTTCTGCTCGGCCTTCGAGATGTCGAGCCACAGCTTCACCAGCCGGATCCCGCTCTCGACCAGCATCCGCTCGAACCCCGGCACATCCTTCAGAAACTGGGCTTGCTCGTCCGTGCTCGAGAAGCCGTTGACGACCTCGACCCCGGCGCGATTGTACCAACTGCGGTTGAAGATCACGAGCTCGCCCGCCGCGGGCAGGTGATGGACGTAACGCTGGAAATACCATTGCGTGCGTTCGCGGTCGTTGGGCTTGGGCAGGGCGATCACGCGGGTCGAGCGTACCGAGAGATGCTTGGTGATCGCTTTGATCATCCCGTCCTTGCCGGCGGCGTCGCGCCCCTCCAGCACCACGATCGCGCGTTCGCCCGATGCCTGCATCGCCAGCTGCATTTCGACCAGTCCGAGCTGAAGGCGCTCATTGTCGGCATCGCTCACGGACAATCCTCCTGATCCAGATTACGGGCGCGAGACCCGGCCCAGCGTTGCGCGTTGCCCCGCCATTCAGTCAAGGAGAGCACGTCATGCCCCGCGGCGACAAATCGAGCTACACCGATAAGCAGAAGCGTCAGGCCGAGCATATCGAAGAGGGGTATGAGAAGCGCGGTACGCCGAGGAAGGAGGCCGAAAGCCGCGCCTGGGCAACGGTGAACGCGACCTCCGGCGGGGGCAAGAAATCGGGCTCGGGCCGCGGCAAGGCCGAGAACAAGGCACCCGCGAAGAAGGGGGGCCGCAAGGGCGGCGCCGCGTCGGGCAATCGCACCGCCGCCGACCGCTCGGCCGCGGCGAAGAAGGGGTGGGAGACCCGCCGCCGCGCCGGAAGCGGCTGAGCCTGATGGCTGAAGAGCTGTCGGCGGCGGTTCCCGACGAATTCGAACACAACATTCACGCGCTCGCCGCCGTCGGTCGCGGCCGGGTCCGGCTCGCCGCGCTCGACGTCGCGGTCGCGCTGTTGACGGAAGCGCTTGGCGCTCCGCGCGCCGGGCGCTAACCATCGCCGCATGGTCCTTCGCAAATTGCTGCCGCTCGCGCTCGTCGCGCTCCTGCCCACCGTTGCGCTTGCGCAGGCGGACGATCCCTACCTTTGGCTGGAGGAGATCGAAGGCGACCGCGCGCTGGCGCAGGTGAAGACCTGGAATGCCAAGACCGAAGCCGCGCTGACCGGCACCGCGAAGTTCGAGGCCGATCGCAAACGCGCCCGCGCCATCCTTGACGACAAGGCGCAGATCGCGATGCCGGGGCGGGTGATGGGCGACCGGATCACCAATTTCTGGCGCGACGCGGCCAACCCGCGCGGGCTGTGGCGCACCACCAGCCTTGCGAGCTACACCGCCGGCAAGCCGCAGTGGCGCACGATCATCGATGTCGATGCTCTGGGTAAGGCGGAGGGCAAGTCGTGGGTCTGGCACGGTGCCAATTGCCTCGAACCCGCCTATGTCCGTTGCCTGGTGTCGCTCAGCCCCGGCGGGACCGACGCCGACATCGTCCGCGAATTCGACCTGACGACCGGCAAATTCGTGACCGATGGTTTCACGCTGCCCGAGGCGAAGAGCGACGTGAACTGGGTCGATGCCGACACGTTGCTGGTCGCGACCGACTGGGGGAAGGGCTCGCTCACCACCTCGGGCTATCCGCGCACCGCCAAGCTGTGGAAACGCGGTACCCCGCTTGCCGACGCCAAATCGGTCAAGACGATCGATGAGAAGCTGGTTGGACTGAACATCACCGTCGGTGTCGATGGCGACACCCGCTGGCCGATGCTTGTCGTTTCCAAGGGCTATTGGGATAGCGACCTGTTTCTCGGCCTTCCGAACGGCAAATTCGTGCCCGTGCCGCTCCCCGAAGGTGCCGATTATCAGGACGTGACCGAGGGCCGGCTGATCGCGAAGCTCAACCAGCCGTCGGGGCGTTTCACCGCCGGCTCGCTGATCGCTTTTCCGATCGCCGACATCGCCGCCGGTCGCGACGCGGCTCCCGAACTTGTGCTCGCGCCGACCAGGAGCCAGTCGCTCGAGGAAGTGAACGCGACCGACCACGTCTTGTGGGTGAAGGTGCTCGACGACGTTTCGGGCAAGCTCCTCGCCCTGACCCGCGGGCCGACCGGCTGGACCCAACGTGCGGTCCCGCTCGCCGCCAACAGCACGGTCCACATCGTCGGCGGTGCGGGCAGTCGCGACCTCGCCTTCGCGACGGTCGAGGGGATGCTCACCCCGCCGACCTTGTTCGCGATCCCGGCACGCGGCGCGCCGACCCGCGTCCAGTCGCTCCCCGCGCGCTTCGACGCCGGCAAGTTTGCGGTGGCGCAGCGCTTCGCAATCTCGAAGGACGGCACGCGCGTTCCCTATTTCCTCGTCACCAAACGCGGCGTGCGCGGCGCGACCCCCGCGCTGATCCACGCCTATGGCGGCTTTCGCCAGGCACAGACCCCGACCTACCTGACGGGCCAGCCCTATCGCGCCGGCCCGCTCGGGCTGTTCTGGGTCGAACAGGGCAACGCCTATGTCCTCGCCAACATCCGCGGCGGCGGCGAGTACGGCCCGGCCTGGCATCAGGCGGCGTTGCGCGAAAAGCGCCAGAACAGCTTCGACGATCTCCACGCGGTCGCCGAGGACCTCGTCCGCACCGGGGTCAGCGCCAGGGGCAGAATCGCGATCTCGGGTCGCTCCAACGGCGGCGTGCTGGTCGGCGCGGCGATGACGCAGCGCCCCGACCTTTACGGCGCGGTTATCTCGGGCTCGCCGCTTCATGACATGCAGCGCTATTCGAAACTCTCCGCGGGCGCGTCCTGGATGGGCGAATACGGCAATCCCGACGTGCCCGCCGACTGGGCGTTCATGGCGAAATACTCGCCGTATCAAAACGTGAAGCGGGGCGTGAAATACCCGCCGCTGTTCGAATATCTCTCGACCAAGGACGACCGCGTCCATCCCGGCCACGCGCGCAAGATGACCGCCAAGCTGACCGACTACGGCAACACCGTTTACTACCACGAATATCTGGAGGGCGGCCATTCGGTCGGGGCCGACAATGCCGAGGACGCCAATCGCGCGGCGTTGCTGAATGCGTTTCTAATCAAGGAACTGAATGGCATCACTCGGCGGTGACCGCGGAATTTTCGCTCGGCGGGTTCGACCTGGCCGCGTTCGTCGCGGCGACGTTGGCGGAGGACCTGGGGGATGGCGGGGACGTCACCTCGGCGGCGGTCATCCCCGCCGCTGCGCGCTTCGTCGCGGTCATGGACAGCCGCGATGCGGTCGTCGTCGCGGGGCTGCCGATCGCCGAAGCATTCTTTCGCGCGCTCGACCCGGATGTTGCGATCGAACGGCTGACCGAAGACGGCGCGCAGGTTCGCGCGGGCACCGACCTGCTTCGCCTGACCGGCAACGCCCGCGCGTTGCTGACCGCCGAACGCTCGGCGCTCAATACCATCCAGCATCTCTCGGGCATCGCGACGCTGACCCGCAGCTATGTCGACAAGCTGATCGGCACTGGTGCCGTCCTGCTCGACACTCGCAAGACCATTCCGGGCCTGCGCGTGCTCGAAAAATACGCGACCCGGATGGGCGGCGCGCAGAACCACCGGATGGGGCTGTGGGACGCCGCGATGATCAAGGACAATCACGTCGCGGTCGCGGGCGATGTCGGCGAAGCGGTGCGCCGCGCGAAAGCCGCAGGAATCGCGGACGTGATCGTCGAGGTCGATCGCATCGACCAGATCGAGCCCGCGCTCGCCGCCGGCGCGACCCGGCTGTTGCTCGATAACATGCCGCCGCCGGTGCTGCGCGGCGCGGTGCGGCTGGTCGGCGGGCGCGTGCCGGCCGAAGCATCTGGCGGGGTCCGGCTCGACACCATTCGCGCGATCGCCGAGACCGGAGTCGATTTCATCAGCGTCGGGCGGCTCACGCAATCGGCCCCGGCCGCCGACATCGGACTCGATTTCGCATTGCTCTGAGCGGCTTGGCGGTTACGCTGAAGGCATCAGCCAGGGGGAGGGACGCCATGCGCCCTAAGTCGATCGTACAATTCGAATATATCTATTGGGGCATCATCGCGCTCGGCCTGCTCAGCACCGCGCTCAGCTGGAACGACATGCTCGCCAGCGTCCAGATCCAGCGCATGATGGCGCAGGTCGGGTCGGCGTCGGTATATGGCACTGTCGTGATCGGCCTGCTGATCCAGCTGGCGCTCTGGTACTTCATCGCGCGCCGCGGCAGCGTGGTCGCCAAATGGATTTTCGTGCTGGTCACGGTCGCGTTCGGCATCGTCGGCACATTGTGGAGCTTCGCGACGGTCGGCGCGCCCAATCCGCTGATCGCGGTGGTCGGAGTGGCGACCGTCATTCTCGAAATCATCGCGATCGTCCTACTGTTCCGTCCCGACACTCCGGCCTGGTTCGGCGAAGCGCCGGTCGCCGAATGAAGCTGCTGTTGGCAGTTGCGGCAGTAGCGGTCCCTGCCGCCGCGCAGGCGCAGGCGCTTCAGTGTTCGGTGCCCGCGACACTGCCCGATCCGCGGCCCGACCTGCCCAGCGCCGATCAGCCGTCGCGCAAGCTGCCGATCGGCGGCTACACGCTCGCGCTGACCTGGGGTCCGCAATATTGTCGGACGAACGCGCGAGATGCCGCGGCGCGGTTTCAGTGCGCGTCGGGCAATCGCTTCGGCTTTACGCTTCACGGCCTGTGGCCCGACGGCGAAGGCAGGACGTGGCCGCAATATTGCGCCGCCGCGCCGCTGATCGACCGCGCGACGGTCCGGCGCAACCTGTGCGCGACCCCGTCGGTCCAGCTGCTCCAGCACGAATGGGCCAAGCACGGCACCTGCATGGGGCGCGACCCGGCACGCTATTTCGCGGCCGCGCGGCGGCTCTATGATCCGCTCCGCTACCCCGACATGGATGCTCTGTCGCGGCGTCCCTTGACCGCGGGCGGGCTGGCGAACGCGCTCGCCCGCGCCAATCCCGGCCTGCGCAGCGACATGATGCGGATCACGACTGGGCGCGACGGCTGGCTCGACGAAGTGTGGCTCTGTTTCGACACCCGGCTGCGCTACGCGCGCTGTCCGGCGCATCAGGGCGGCGTCGCACCGACCGCGCGTGTGCAGGTCTGGCGGGGCCGGCGCTAACCGCTGATCGTCGCAGTCGCGGGATGGTGCCGGTCGAGGTGGCGCTTGACGATCCGCAGGTTGCGGCTGTTCGAGCGAAAGAACAGGTCGGGCACCGCGCCGACCCAAGGGATTAATCCGAGCAGCCAGTCAAACGCGACATTGCCCGCCATCCGCGCCATCTGCGTCTTGCTCATCCCCAGATTGCGGGCTTCCCACACCAGATAGCCGCCCAGCGCCGCGCCGACCGTCGTCCCGCCGAACGGCAACAGGTCGAGGATCACGTCGAGCCCGATCGGTCGGTTGAGCCCCGGAATGACGAACATCCGTTCGAGCAAAGCTTCGAGCGTCTCGACCCGCTTGCGGACCGCGCCCGCGTCGCGACCAAGCGGAATTCGGTCGCTCAGCCGGGTCGGGGGCAGGGGGGTGGTCGCTGACAAGTCAATTCCGTTCGGTACGCAGGTGGTTCAACGGGTGCCAGCCACGCGGGTTCCCCTGGAACTGGCGCAGCCGCAGCGCGACCAGCGACCAGCGCAGCGGACGGGTCAGCGGGATGAACGCGGTGTCCGCCGCCAGCGCGGTGTCCGCCAGAGCAATGGCGCGCGCACGCTCGCGCAGCGTCGGCGCCAGCCGCGCCGCTTCGACCGCCGCCGTCGCCTCCTCGCCGCACGGCGCGCACGCGGTCGCAAGATACCAGCGCGCGCTGTCGTACGGCGCGACCGCGTCGATCAGCCGCAGGTCCGAGCTGCGGTCGCCCGCCCGCAACCGCACCGCTTCGACGCCGATCGCCGCCAGGCTGTTGCTGAGCCGCTTGAACAGCGGGCGTGTGCCCGGCCCGTCGGGAAGCGCGATGCCGAGCCGCGCCGCTTCGCCGGTCCGCGCGATCCAGTCGGCCACACGCGCCCGCGCCACCCGCCGCCGCGCCGCCAGCGTCGTCAGTGCCCAAGCGGGCTGCACCGCCGGTGCCGCCGAATCGAGCCGGTCGGGCAACAAGGCCTCGGCCGCGACCCCGCCCGGTGCGAAGCTCGCCGCGATCGCCGCGCGGTCGAATGCACTCGCGATCGCGGCGCGGTCGGCGGCGTCGGCGAGCAGTCCTTCGCGCCGCGTCACCGCCAGTCCGAACAGCCCGGCCGCCGGGTCGACGCGGATGTTGGCCGGCGCTATCCCCGCCACCGCCGCGACCGGCCAGTCCGCAAACGTCCCGCTCAGCACCAAATCGGAATCGCGCCGCGCGAATCGTGCAACTGCGCGTGCGGCGCGCTCGCCGATCAACCGTACGTCCTCCTCTGGTTGTGGCTCGCGCGCTTCGTCGTCGTCCGCGGCGCGGCTGGGGTCGATCGCCGGACGGAGCAACAGGCCGGGGCCCGCGCCCGCGACGATCCGAAACGGTCCGCCGCCCCCCGGTGGTCGCTGGCGTTGAATGGCGAATTCGGGCTGTGCGAACAGCT
The DNA here is from genome assembly GCA_040385975.1 of Pseudomonadota bacterium. Classification (GTDB taxonomy): domain Bacteria; phylum Pseudomonadota; class Alphaproteobacteria; order Sphingomonadales; family Sphingomonadaceae; genus Sphingomonas. The sequence goes on from JAZKGJ010000169.1 coordinate 11,087, forward strand.
TGAGCAGGTCGGGCCGCGGGCGGCTCAACCGCACTTCGATCACCTGCGGCGTCATCTCGACCAGCTCGTCGATCGCGGTCAGATAGGGCGCGAGGACGCTGCCACTGTCGCGCAGGCGGCGTTTCAGGATCGTGACGACCTGCGCCGCGGTTACCGGCCGACCGTCGCTCCACTGCGACGGCCGCAGCCGAAAGATGTAGCGCAGCCCGCCATCGATGACGATCCAGCGTTCGGCCAATCCCGGCTCGATCTGACCGGCACCGTCGAACCGCACCAGCCCTTCCGCGACCGCCGCCGCCAACACCCGCGTCGGCTCGTCGCGCGCCGGCTGTCCGTCGAAGCTGGGTTGCGTGCCGATGACGCTGACCACGACCGGGCCGGTATCGGGCCGCGGGTTGCAGCTCGCCAGCACGGCCGCCCCGATCAGCCAAACCGCGCGCTTCATCGGCTCACGCGGCGGTACAGCAGACGGCTGGGGTGGATATTCATCGCATTGTCCTGCCACCCGCCGATGTCGGTCGCGACCAGCGAGCGGCTGACGTAATAATAGATCGGCAGGATTGGAGCGAGCGTCATCAACCGATCTTCGGCGGCCTGTTCCCACCCGCGCCGCTTTGTCGAATCGGTCGCGGCGGCAGCGCGGTCGAGCAGCGCATCGTAGCGCGCATCGTCGAGCCCGGAATAATTCACCGCACCCGCGTCGGGCCGATGCACGCCCAGAAAATTGGCCGCGGCGGGCAGGTCGGCAATCCATCCCGATCGCGCCAGCGCGAAGTCACCGGCGCGGAGCGTGGCGAAATGCAGCGTCGCCTCGCTGTTGAAAGCGCGCGCTTCGATCCCCAGCGGTCGCCACAGGCTGGCCAACGCAACCGCGATCCGCCGGTGATCGCCGCCGCTGTTGAAGCGCAGGTCGAAAACGAGCGGCCGCTCTGGTCCATACCCCGCCGCCCGAAGCAGAGCCCTTGCCCGGCGCAGCGCATCCGGCCGCCGGACGCCCAGCACGTCGCGGTCGCTTCCGCCCAATGCTGGCGGGACGAGGCCGACCGCGCCGTGCTCCCCGCCGCCGAGCAGCCGGCTCGCGATCCGATCGCGATCGGTCGCCAGCGCCAATGCCTGCCGGATGCGGACGTCGTCGAACGGCGCGCGGCGGGTGTTGAAGGCGAGATAATAGGTGCCCGCATATTCCGCGATGCGCAGCGTGCCGGGCAACGTCCGCCTGATCCAGCCGATCCGTTCGGACGGTACGTCGCTGACCGTGTCGGCCGCGCCGCCGCGAAACCGTCTTAGCGCAGTCAATTTGTC